>CAUQST010000036.1:0-41194 GCA_963520865.1 uncultured Comamonas sp. | reverse complement strand
CCGGCCTGTCACGCCGGGGGTCGCGGGTTCGAGTCCCGTCCACTCCGCCAGTTTTTAAAAGCCGCATTAATGAAAATTAATGCGGCTTTTTGTTTTTTACACCTCGAAAAAATGTTCTGTTCGAAGTGCTTGGTCAGTCATTTGATTATTTGGGGGCAAGGCGAATAGCGCCATCCAAACGAATCACTTCACCGTTAAGCATGTCATTTTCAATAATGTGTTTGACCAGCTTGGCGTAGTCTTGTGGTGTGCCTAAGCGACTAGGGAAGGGTACACCTGCAGCCAATGTATCTTGCACTTCTTGGGGCATGCTAAACAACATGGGAGTGCCAAAAATACCGGGTGCAATGGTCATGTTGCGAATGCCATTGCGTGCCAAGTCGCGGGCAATAGGAAGGGTCATGCCGACCACGCCGCCTTTGGATGCAGCATAGGCTGCTTGACCCATTTGGCCGTCGTAAGCAGCCACGCTGGCGGTGGAGATGAGTACGCCACGCTCGCCTGTGGCTTCAGGCTCATTTTTGCTCATGGCTTGGGCAGCCAGGCGAATCATGTTGAAGCTACCAATGAGGTTCACTTGAATGACTTTTTGGTAGACAGCCAGACTGTGGGCGCCATTTTTGCCAACGGTTTTTTCTGCGGGAGCAATGCCTGCGCAATTGACCAAGCCCATGAGCTTGCCTATTGCAATGGCCTGCTGCACCACGGCTTGCCCGTCGGCCTCGCTGCTGACATCGCATGGCACAAAAACGCCGCCAATATCTTGGGCAACAGCCTGGCCTTTGTCTGCCTGCATGTCTGCAATCACTACTTTTGCACCGTTGGCAGCCAGCATGCGTGCTGTGCCTTCGCCCAAGCCCGATGCACCCCCCGTGACAATGAAAACCTTGCCTTGAATATCCATGCTTGCGCTCCTTGTTTTTCGTTAACGTAAACGTCAATTATGAAAGGTGCTGGTTCTAAATGCCAGTCACTTGCGCTGCATGCAGACGAAAAAAAACCCGGCGATAAAGCCGGGCTTAAATGGATCCAAGAAACGGGGGTTTCGAGAGGATCCAAGGAGACAACTGGTAACCAGGTGAACTGGTCGATGTGCGTATTCTAGGGTAAACCCTAGACCTTGTCTAGATCGCAGCTTTTAAAAACTGAAAAAAATCAGGATTTACGGCTTGCAGGAGCCTGAGCTGCTGCTGTTGCAGTGGCTGTGACAGCCTTCAGGTTGGCTTCGGTCAGATCAGAAGCTTGCTTGACAGCTTTTTGAACGCTTTCAAAAGCGTTGTTGGCTGCAGAAACGGCGCTCTTCATCACGGCCACAGCTGTTTCGGAGCCAGCAGGTGCGTTCTTGGTGGTCGATTCCACCAAGTTGTTAAAGCCTTGCTGCAATTCGCTAGTCTTGGCTTCGAATGCTTTGCTCACTTCAGTGCTGGTGCTGGTGGCGATGTTGTAGAGGTGGCGGTTGTAAGCAGCGGTCTTTTCAGCGAGTGGCTGAAAAAAGCTGGTTTGCAGTGCCAGCAGCTCTTGCGCGTCTTTCACGTTCAACAGGGCTTGGCTGTGGGTGGCGGCTTCTGCCAATGCGGCGCGCGAAGCTGCAACGTTCAGTTCCACAATTTTTTCAACGCCTTCGAAAGCCTTGGTGGTCAGGCCAAACAGGGTTTCGATGTTGGCTTTGTGGGCTGCGGTGAGTTGTTCAGGTGTGAGTGCCATGGTGAGTTCTCCATCAATAAAAAAAGCTGACAGGGGTTAAAGGCAGCTGCACTTGTGAATCCAAAAAACCATGTTGCAGCGCAGCATGGATGTATTCTTCCGCAAGCTTCAATTTGGTGCAAGTAATTTTTTGTGCACTGCAGCATTCTTTGCGTTGAATCAGACAAGCGGCGGGTGCAGACGGTAGCGATGTGCGGCATAGGTGCTGCTTGAGACGTGGTGCACCTGTCACCTGTATGCATGCGCAATCAACAGCTCGCAGCCAAAATGCTGTGATGACCCAAGCCACTTCTTTTACTGCACGCCCCCAGGCACAGCCGCGCAGTGTATTTCGCGTTTTTCGTGACATTCCCACGCGCTGGGCCGACAACGATGTCTACGGCCATGTGAATAACGTTGTGTATTACAGCTGGTTTGATACTGCTGTGAATGCCTATCTGATAGAGCAGGGGGCGTTGGATATTCACCAGGGGCAGACCATTGGCCTGGTGATTGAAACCCAGTGCAACTACTTTGCACCCCTTGCTTTCCCGCAAGTTGTGCAGGCGGGGATCAGGGTTGCCAAACTAGGGCGCAGCAGTGTGCGCTATGAGATAGGCCTGTTTGCGCAAGGCGAGGCAATGAGTGCTGCTGTGGGGCATTTTGTCCATGTCTATGTGGATAAAACGACGCGCCGCCCCTGTGAAGTGCCTGCAGTTTTGCGTGCTGCACTGAAACCTTTGGTGTTGCCAATTGCCGAGGGTGAAACTTCATAGCGCTTGGTGCTTGCACATCAAGGCAATTAGCTTGTTTTAATGCATAAAGCTTGCACCAAAGCTTTCGGTGTATGGCCTACACTGTGGCTTTCGCATCCGGCCCGCATGCCATGATCATTACCAGCTTGCTTGATACCGACCTGTATAAGTTCACCATGATGCAGGCGGTACTGCACCAGTTTCCCGGGGCACAGGTTGAATACAAATTCAAATGCCGCAATCCCGGTGTGCAGTTGGCACCTTATGTGCAAGAGATTCGCGATGAAATACGCGCCCTGTGTCAATTGCACTTTCAGGATGCAGAGCTGGCGTACTTGCGCTCACTGCGTTTTATCAAGAGTGATTTTGTGGATTTCTTGAGCCTTTTCAAGCTCAATGAAAAGTACATCACGATCAAGGCGCTTGAAAACGGCGAGATCGATATCACCATCAAAGGCCCCTGGCTGCACGTGATTCCGTTTGAGATTCCGGTGCTGGCCATTGTCAATGAGGTCTATTTCCGCAACACCCAGCCGGTGCCTGACTTCTTGGAAGGGCGCCGCCGCTTGGACGAGAAAATCAAACTGATGCGTGGCGATACGCTAGAGGGTTTGAAGATTGCGGACTACGGCACGCGCCGCCGTTTTAGCCGTGCCTGGCATGAAGAAGTGCTGCGCGTGCTGTGCGGCAAGCTGGGCACAGGCCCTCAGCGCCCTGCACCAGGCCATGGCCCCGGGCAGTTTGCCGGCACCAGCAATGTGCTGTACGCCATGCGACTGGGCATCACCCCTTTGGGCACCATGGCCCATGAGTTTTTGCAAGCCTGCCAGGCACTGGGCCCGCGTCTACGTGACAGCCAGGTGTTCGGGTTTGAGTCTTGGGCCAAAGAGTACCGCGGGGACTTGGGCATTGCCTTGTCAGATGTGTACGGCATGAGTGCTTTTTTGCGTGACTTTGATTTGTATTTCTGCAAGTTGTTTGATGGCGCGCGCCATGACAGTGGGGACCCTTTTGTGTGGGGCGAACGTCTGCTGGAGCATTACCGTACCAATCGTGTGGATCCGCTGAACAAGACGCTGATTTTCAGCGATGCACTGACCATTCCACGCACGATTGAGCTGTACCAGCGCTTTCATGGCCGCTGTCAGCTGGCCTTTGGTATTGGCACCAATCTGACCAATGACTTGGGTTATGAAGCCTTGCAGGTTGTGATCAAAATGACGCGGTGCAATGACCAGCCGGTGGCCAAATTGTCAGACACCCCAGGCAAAAGCATGTGTGAAGATAAAAAGTATCTGGCCTACCTGCGCCAGGTGTTCGAGATCCCCGAGGAGACCAACGAATGAACTATGTGCGATCTGCTGCAGTAGCTGGCCTGATGGCGGGGTTGCCAGCATGGGCCCAGGCTGCCGAGCTGGACGGTGCGGGCTTGGGGCTTTGGTGGGCGGTGCCTTTTGCGGGCTTGCTGCTGTCGATTGCACTGATGCCTTTACTGGCCCCTAACTTTTGGCATCACCATTTTGGCAAGGTAACGGCAGCTTGGTCGCTGGCATTTCTGATTCCCTTGGTGCTGATCTATGGCATGGGGGCTGCCACCGCTAATTTTGTGCATGCGCTGCTGGGGGAGTATCTGCCTTTTGTGATTTTGCTGACCGCCTTGTATGTTGTGGCCGGTGGTATTTACATTCGCGGCAGTTTGACGGGCACCCCTGGGCTGAATACGGCCATTTTGGCCATTGGTGCGGTACTGGCTAGTTTCATGGGCACCACGGGTGCTTCCATGCTGTTGATCCGACCTTTGATTCGCGCCAACGCACACCGCTCGCGTGTGGTGCATGTGGTGGTGTTTTTTATTTTCATTGTCTCCAATGCCGGTGGCTCGCTGACGCCGCTGGGCGATCCACCGCTGTTCCTGGGTTTCTTGAAGGGTGTGGATTTCAGCTGGACGTTGCTGCACATCTGGCCGCAGGCCTTGTTTTTGGTGAGTGCGCTGCTGGCCATCTTTTTTGTGCTGGACAGCTGGCTGTGCAAGAACGACACCAATCAGCTGTCTGCACAGCCCAGCAATGACGCGCGCGAGTCGCTGGGTTTTGACGGCAAGATCAACTTCGTCCTGCTGGGTGTAGTGGTTGGGTTGGTGCTGCTCAGTGGCATGTGGAAGTCTGGCGTGGCATTGCATATTGCGGGCACCGATGTGGGCCTGCCAGGCATGGTTCGTGATGTGGGCTTGATCGTGGTGGCATTGCTCTCGTTGGTGCTCACTCCCAAAACGGTGCACGCGAACAACCAGTTTGGCTGGGGCCCTATGCAGGAAGTAGCGAAGCTGTTTGCCGGCATATTCCTGACCATCATTCCTGTGATTGCCATGCTCAAGGCGGGGGTCGATGGCCCATTTGCGGGCATTGTGCGAGCGGTCACCAACCCGGACGGAACACCCAATGTGGCCATGTACTTCTGGGCGACGGGGGTGTTGTCTTCATTTTTGGATAACGCACCCACTTACCTGGTGTTCTTCAACACTGCTGGTGGTGATCCGGCCTTGCTGATGACGGCTTTGGCCCCCACGCTGGTGGCCATCTCTGCGGGCGCGGTGTTCATGGGCGCTAACTCCTATATTGGTAACGCACCCAATCTGATGGTGAAAGCCATTGCCGAGGACCGGGGCGTGCGCATGCCCAGCTTCTTTGGCTACATGCTGTGGTCGGTCGGCATCTTGGTGCCGCTGTTTATCGTAATGACATTTATCTGGTTCTAAGCACAATGACAAAGCGCCGTATCTTGATTGCCCGTGCCATCCATCCTGATGTGGTGGCCTTTTTGAAGCAGCACTTTGAAGTGCACAGCAACGATGCAGATACCGTCTGGTCGCCCGAGCAGCTGGCGCAGCAATTGCAGGGAATGGATGGGGTGCTGACAACGTCCTCCGAACGCATCAGTGCTCAGATGCTGGCCGCCTGCCCGCAGCTCAAAGTGGTTGCCAACATGGCAGTGGGCTACAACAATTTTGATGTCGATGCCATGGAGCAAGCCGGTGTGCAAGGCACCAACGCCCCGGATGTACTGACCGAAACCACAGCAGACTTTGGCTTTGCCCTGCTGATGGCTACGGCCCGACGCATCACCGAAAGCGAGCACTACCTGCGCGCAGGCAAATGGAACAAATGGAGCTACGACATGTTTGCGGGTGCCGAGGTGCACGGCAGCACGCTGGGCATCATTGGCATGGGGCGCATTGGTCAGGGCATTGCCAAGCGCGGTGCTTACGGATTTGGCATGAACGTGATTTATCACAACCGCTCTCACCTCAGCCCTGCGCTGGAAGCTGAATGCAAGGCCCACTATGTGAGCAAGGACGAACTGCTGCAAACCGCTGACCACGTGGTGCTGGTGCTGCCGTACACGCCCGAGAGTCACCACACCATTGGCGCGGCCGAACTGGCGCAGATGAAGCCTACCGCTACGCTGATCAATATTGCGCGTGGCGGCATTGTGGATGACGCAGCGCTGGCGCAAGCCCTGAAAGCACAGCGCATTGCCGCTGCTGGCCTGGATGTGTTTGAGGGTGAGCCCAAGGTGCACCCTGATTTGCTCACCGTGCCTAATGTGGTGCTCACTCCGCATATTGCCAGTGCCACGGTGGCCACACGCCGTGCCATGGGCAAGCTGGCGGCAGACAATTTGGTCGCAGTGCTGGGTGGTGAGCAGCCACTTACACCGGTGAATACGCCCGATGCCGCAGCGAAGTCTTTGCGCTGGAATAGTTAATAAAGATAAGTAAAAAGATAGCTGTTGGCGCTTGTGTAGCGGTGTTCTTAGATATAAAACTATCTAAGAACTAGAGCTGGATTGCGCTGATAGCTATATTTTTAAGGAGTTTGTGTGGATTGGATGCCCTGGCTACTGCTGGCCCTGCTGATACTTATCGTGGTCCTGCAACTGTTGCATTGGCTCCATCCACGGCCTGCGCCGGTGGATCTGGATTTGCTGGAGCGGCTGGAGCACCTGGAGCGGGCCCAGCAGCTGACGCAAATGGCCGTGTCTAAAAGCGACGGCGCGCTGGCTGGCATGGGCCAGCAAGTGCAGGGCCTGGTGCATACCTTGGGCCATAACCAGACCACGGCCGCCGACAGCTTGCGCCAGCTGGTTGATGCGCACATGTCACGCCAATTGCAAGAGGCACGCAACAGCCGGCAAGAGCAGCAGCAACACTTCAACACCTTGCAGCAGGCGCTTGCGCAGCAACTGCAAAGACTCAATCAAGACAGCCACCAAACCGCCGAACAGCTGCGTGGCACGCTCAATGAGCGGCTGGCCACCATTCAGGCCGACAACGCGGCCAAGCTTGAAGAGATGCGCCGCACGGTCGATGAAAAACTGCATGCCACGCTGGAGCAGCGCTTGGGCGAATCCTTCAAGCTGGTGAGTGACCGCCTGGAGCAAGTGCACAAGGGCCTGGGTGAAATGCAGTCACTGGCCAGCAGCGTAGGCGACTTGAAGCGTGTGATGACGAATGTGAAAACGCGTGGCACCTGGGGCGAGGTGCAACTGGGCGCCATTATCGACAACGTGCTTACGCCCGAGCAGTACGCACGCAACGTCAAAACCGTACCGGGCAGCGATGAACTGGTCGAATTTGCCATACGCCTGCCGGGCCGCGATGACGAGCACCCTGTGTGGTTGCCCATTGATGCCAAGTACCCGGTGGAGCATTACCAGCGCCTGCAAGATGCGCTGGATGCAGTGGACAAGGCAGGAGTTATTTCAGCAGGCAATGCCCTGGAAAGCTCCATCCGCAATGAGGCGAAAAAGATTGCTTCCAAATACGTAGAGCCGCCATTCACCACCGACTTTGCCGTCATGTACTTGCCCTCAGAAGGCTTGTTTGCGGAAGTCATGCGCCGGCCAGGGTTGGTGGAGGCGGTGCAAAATGAATCCCGCGTGGTCATCACCGGCCCCGCCAATCTGGCGGCCATGCTCAACAGCCTGCAAATGGGTTTCAAAACCCTGGCGATTGAAAAGCGCTCATCCGAAGTGTGGGGCGTGCTGGGGCAGGTGAAAACCGAGTTTGCCAAGTTTGGTGAAGTGGTGGAAGCCACGCGCAAATCGATCGATGCTGCAGCCAAGCGCTTTGAACAAGTAGATGTGCGCACACGTGCCATTCAACGCCGTTTGCGCACGGTGCAAGAGCTGCCCAGTGCTGCAAGCACGGCAGAGTTGCTGCAGCCGCTGAACCCAGACAGCGCATTGGCTGTGCCTTTGGCGCCTGCCGCTGACCCTGAGGACGAATGAACCTGTGACCTGGTCTTTGATGCGCCTGATATTGGCGCAAATTTCTATCCACGCCTGCATGACGGGCATGCGCATGGCCACCCCCTTGCTGGCGCTGCGCGAAGGCTATAGCCCTGCTGCCGTGGGGGTGCTGCTTGCGCTGTTTGCGCTGACGCAGGTGTTTCTTTCGCTGCCTGCGGGCCGTTATGCAGACCGGCATGGTTTGAAGCGCCCTTTGGCTGTCAGCGTGGTGACTGCCAGTGTGGGGGCTGGTGCTGCGGTGTTCTTTCCCATCTATCCCGTGCTGTGCCTGGCGGCGCTGCTCAGTGGTGGCGCATCGGGCGCGGCCATCATTGCGTTGCAGCGCCATGTGGGGCGCGCAGCGCATGACACGGTCACGCTGCGCAAAGTATTTAGCTGGCTGGCGATTGGCCCCGCGGTCTCCAACTTTCTGGGCCCATTTTTTGCCGGTTTGCTGATTGACTATGCCGGTGGTGAGGCGGCCAGCGACACCGGTTTTAGGGCTGCCTTCTTGCTGATGGCGCTGCTGCCTTTGAGCGCATGGTTGTGGGTGCGTACGCTGCAAGAAGAAAAGCCTGAGCCCAGGCCCCAGGGGAGCAAGAAAACCACGGCGTGGGACATGTTGCAAAACCAGGGCTTTCGCCGCTTGTTGCTGATGAACTGGGCGCTGTCTTCGTGCTGGGATGTGCACACCTTTGTGGTGCCCATCTTGGGGCATGAGCGCGGGTTGTCGGCATCGGTGATTGGCTCCATCTTGGGCGCGTTTGCGATTGCGGCGGCAGCCATCCGTGTGCTGATTCCGCTGCTGTCGGAGCGCATCAGTGAGTGGAAAGTCGTCATGGGGGCCATGCTGGGTGCGTGCCTGCTGTTCACGCTATACCCTTTCATGCCCAATGCCTGGGCCATGATGGGGTGCTCTATCGTGCTGGGTTTGGTGCTCGGTTCGGTGCAGCCGATGGTGATGAGCATGATTCACCAAATCACGCCACCCGATCGGCAAGGCGAAGCACTGGGGCTGCGCATGATGGCCATCAACGGCTCCAGCGTGGTCATGCCTGTGCTATTTGGCTCGATTGGTACGGTGGTCGGAGTCTCGGCCCTGTTCTGGGCTGTTGGGGCCGTGGTGGGCGGCTCTTCACGCTTGCCATGGCTGCTGGGTAAAGAGGACTTGAAGGCGCAGAACGTATTGCCACACATGGGTGCCAGCAAATAGACACCAGCAAGCACGTACCAGCAAGTAAGACGGTCTACGTTGGCTCGCGCAAGATTAAAAAAGCAGCCCTGAGGCTGCTTTTTTAATGGAGGCCGCTTTAATCGGGTAGCTGGTAGAAATCTTTGATGATGTCCCACGCCGCCTGTGGGGTGTCGACAAAGTGAAATAGCGCCAAGTCTTGTGGCGAAATCATGCCTTCTTGCACCAGCAGATCGAAGTTGAACACCTGTTTCCAGAACTGGCTGTCAAACAAGATGATGGGAACGGGCTTGACCTTGGTGGTCTGCACCAGCGTCAGCACTTCAAACAGCTCGTCCATCGTGCCAAAGCCACCAGGGAAGGCAACCAAGGCTTTGGCGCGCATCATGAAGTGCATTTTGCGCAGCGCAAAGTAATGGAACTTGAAGCTCAGCTCTGGCGTGATGTAGCGATTGCCTTGCTGCTCATGGGGCAGCAAGATGTTCAAGCCTACATTGTCTGCCCCGGCTTCAAAGGCACCACGGTTGGCTGCTTCCATGATGCCGGGGCCACCACCGGTGCAAATGTAGATGCGCTGATCTTGCGGCTGGTGCTGGCTGTGCTCGGCTACCAGGCGTGCAAATGCGCGAGCATTTTCATAGCGGGCAGCGTTGCGAACATCGCGCTCTGCAGCCCGAATTTGCGCGGCATCGCCATTGGACTGTGCTGTCGCCAAGCGTGCTTGCGCTGTCTGTGCATCGACAAAACGGGCGCTGCCGTAGACCACCACGGTGTGCTCAATGCCATGGGCTTGCTGGCCCAAATCGGGTTTGAGCATCTCCAGCTGAAAACGGATGCCACGCGCTTCACGCCGTGCCATGAACTCGGGGTCAGCAAAGGCCAGACGGTAGGCGTCGGGCAGCATGGGGTCAGCCACCACAGATTCACGGGCGGCGGCGGGAGCGTCAAGCGGGGCTAAGTCTTCTGCCAGCGAACGCTCGTGCAGGGATGTTTTGGTGTCCATAAATCTCCAATTGCACTATCACAGGGACAAGCTGCAATCTTCGCAGATTGCGCAGTGCTTTCAGGACAAATAGTTGGAGAAGCTCGATAGAGTTAACGCAGCGCATGCACGGTGTAAATACCGGCAATGGTCAAGCTTAAAGAGGCAAAGAGATGGACAGCTGTCCACGCCATGGCCATGCCCCAGCGCTGGCTTTGAAGCAGTCCAACCACTTCAGCCGAAAAGCTGGAGAAGGTGGTGAGCCCACCCAAAAAACCCGTGATGATGGCCAGACGCCAGATCGGATCAAGCTGGGGAGATGCATTCAGCCAGGCAACGGCCAGGCCAATGCCGTAGCCGCCGATGGCATTGGCGGCCAAAGTGCCCCAGGCCAGATGCCCATGGGCTGTTAGCCACAGGCCCAGTTGCCAGCGCGCCAAGGCGCCAAGGCTCGCTCCGGTGCAAATGGCTATGACTTGGTGCATGGTGGGTGAGATGGCGTTTGGCGCTGCAAATTGCGCGGATCAGCGATGGCTGCTTATTTGTTGGGCGCTTCAGACTCTGCGTTAGACGCTTGTTCCGTCTGGGGCTGATTGGGCACTACACGGCTGACACTGGGCGGTACATCACGGCCCGCTCTGCGTGCGCGAAACAGTGCTGCGCGCATCAAGAAGATGGTGGTGATAGGCACGGTCACTGCGATGAATACTGCAATCAGCAGCGCATGCAGCGCCAGACCTTTGCCCGTGGCACTGAAAAATACAAATGTGGCCCACATGATCAGCCAGCAACCCATGGTGGCAATGATGGAGGGCGCATGCACGCGTTCAAAGTAGCTTTTTAAACGCATCAAACCCAGGGAGCCAAGGAACGCAATAGTGGCGCCACCCAGAACCAGAATGGCAATCAAAATCTCGGCCCACATGGGCAGTTGAACTTCATTCATTCAATCACCTCGCCACGCAGCAAAAATTTGGCCATGGCCGTAGAACTGACGCAGCCAAAAAGAGAGATCAGCAACGCCGCCTCAAAGTACATGGAGGAGCTGTACATGATGCCCAGCACCAGCATGACCAGCATGCCGTTGAGGTACATGCAGTCCAGGGCCAGCACCCGATCTTGAGCAGATGGGCCTTTGAGCAGGCGCGTTAGCGTGCAGGCCATGGCCAAAACGAGCAGGAAGAGGGCGGCAGACAAGACCCACATCAGCCATTGACTCATTCGAAAATCTCCATCAGTGGGCGCTCGTACTTGGTTTTGACATGGTCAATGATGATTTGCGGATCTTCGACTTCCAGAACATGCAGCAGCAGCATAGAACGGTCGCGCGATATCTCGGCCCACGCAGTGCCTGGTGTGATGCAGGTGATCATGGCCAGCACGGCCAAGCCATTGGGGTCCTGCAATTGCAGAGGAATGTGCACAAATGCGGCGGGGTGTTTGCGCAACGATGGGAAGAGCAAAAAGCGCACGACCTGAAAGTTGGACACAGAGGTGTCTGCCACCACGGTGATAGCCAGTTTGAAAATAGTCCAGGGGTGGCGCACACGTACTGGCAACGGGCGCAGGCCACGTGTCAGCACGGGAATGAGCAGCCCCAGCAATGCACCCAGTACGAGGTGACCTGCACTGACCGAGTGATTCAATAGCAGCCACAGCACAAACAAAGCCACAGACAGCAGTGGCGCTGGAAAAATTAATTTCATCATGGCTTGGGTCCCGGTACTGCGGCAGAGGGTGTCGCAGGTGCTGGGTTCGGAATGGGCTGGGTTTCCATCACCGCTTGAATGTAAATATCGGGCGAATGCAGCGTGTTGGCCGCATTTTGTGTGTACTGCATCACGTGGTCCGCCTTGACGGTTAACACGATGCACAGCGCCATCAAGGCGGCAATGGGCAGCCCCTCGGAAATGCGTAGCTCAGGGGTGCCACGTTCATGGGTCGCCCAGAAATGGCGAACGCCTGCGCGAGTCAGAGAAATCAGTGCAAGCAAACCGGTGCCAATCATCAGCGCCATCAGCACCCAGCCCCAGTGCCCGGCCTGATAGCCCGCTGACTGCCCAAGCCCCACGGGGTTGATGAGGTTGCTCAGCATGGCAAATTTTCCAATGAACCCGGACAGCGGTGGCAAGCCAGCGACCACCAGGGTGCACATGATGAACGCCAGACCCAAAAATGCAGCCGATGCAGGAATGGCTCGCCCAATCAGGACTTGCTCGTTTTCATCCAGATTGAGGCTCTGCGTGGGAACCAGTTCAGAGTTGAGGAAGGGGGCCTCCTCATCATCAATATCCACATTACCGTCGTTGCGCCAGCGGTCCATGATGTCAGCCAACATGAACAAGATGGCAACTGCTAGTGTGGAGCTGGGCAGGTAATACAAGAGACCTGCGGTCAGCATGTTCTGCCCAAAGCCAATGGCCGCAAGCAAGGTGCCTGAAGACAGAATGGCTGCGTATCCGGCCAAATGGGTCAGGCGCGTTGCTGCCAATGTGCCAATGCCGCCAAACACCATGGTGACCATGCCGCCCACAATGAGCCACGTTGAGCCAAAGAGGGCAGAGTCGCCGGCTTCGCTGGAGAACATGAGCGTCCACAAACGCAAAATTGTGTAGATGCCCACTTTGGTCATCAAGGCAAACAAAGCACCCACAGGGGCAGTCGCTGCGCTGTAGGCGGGGACGAGCCAGAAGTTCAAAGGCCAGACGGCTGCCTTGATCAAAAAGGCAGTGGCAAGAATGCCCGCTGCGGCGTGCAGCAAGCCGCGGTCTGCGGCCGAGACCTCGGGAATGGCCTGGGCCAAATCAGCCATGTTCAATGTGCCGGTCAGGCCGTACAGCATGGACACACCAATCAAAAACAGCGACGACGCGGCCAAGTTGATGGCGATGTAGTGCAAACCAGCTTGCACGCGCATGCGGCCAGAACCATGCAGCAGCAGACCATAAGAGGCCGCCAGCATGATTTCAAAGAACACAAACAAATTGAACAAATCAGCCGTGAGAAACGCACCTGACAGGCCCATGAGCTGCAACTGGAACAAGGGGTGAAAGTGCACCCCCGCCTTGTGCCAGCGTGCCGTGGAGAAAAGGCTGGCAGCTAAGGCAATGCTGTAAGAGAGAACCAGCATCAATGCCGTAAGTCGATCAACGGCCAGCACAATCCCGAAGGGAGCTTGCCAGTTGCCAGACAAATACACGCCCATGGTGGTGCTGGAGCCAGCCTGGTCGGTCCATAGCAGCAGCGCAACCGAGACCAGAAGGCCCAGCGCAGTAGCTGCAACGTTCATCACCATTTTGATCTGTTGCTGCTCTTCTTTGAGTAGCAGCATGATGGCTGCCACCAGCATGGGCAGCACAATGGGGGCAAGCATGAGATGCGGCATCAGAGATGCCAGCCATTCGAGAATCAAGCTCATGGCATCTCCTGCATGTCACGAGATTTCACGCCATCCACATGGTCGGTGCCGGACATGCCGCGAGAAGCAAGCAGGACCACCAAGAAAAGTGCAGTCATCGCGAAACCAATCACGATCGCGGTGAGTACTAAGGCTTGGGGCATAGGGTCGGCATAGTGTGCCAATGTCTCTGGGATACCGGGTCGCAGCACGGGTTCTTTGTCGATGGCAAGGCCTTGACGGCCCATGCTGAAAATGAACAGATTCACTGCATACGACAGCAAAGAAAGACCCACAATCACTTGGAAGGTACGAGGGCGCAGCAGCAACCAAACCCCAGAGCCGGCCAGTACACCGATGGCAATCGCTAGAACGGTTTCCATTAACGATCCCCTTCGCGAGCGATTTGCTCTTCTTGCATACGTGCGTGGTAGCGATGGCCGCGCACCGTCTGGTGAGCGATGGCCGTCAAAATCAGCAGGGTAGAACCCACAACCAAAGTAAAGACTCCTATATCAAAGAACGTAGCGCTGGCCAGGTGAATCTGGCCCAGCCAAGGCAAGCTGAAGTGGAAGGTGTGGCTTGTCATGAATGGATAGCCCGCGACGAGCGATCCAAGGCCAGTCAAGATGGCGAACAGCAGACCAAAGCCAATCCAGCGGCGTGGGAACAGTGGCATGTGTGCTTCGACCCAGTGCGTTCCCGAAATGATGTACTGCAGCAGCAGCGCAACGGAAAAGACCAGACCCGCCACAAAGCCACCACCGGGCTCGTTGTGCCCGCGCATAAAGAGATAGACCGAAACCAGGGTGGCAAAGGGCAGCAGCAAGCGCACAAGCACCGCAGGCACCATCAAATAACCAACGGCAGTATCTGTAGCGTGACGCGGGTTGATCAAATCAGTTTGCAAGTCACCAGGTACATAGCGTTGCTGCTCTGGAATGTCCATGGTTTCGCGTGCAGGCCGGAAGCGGCGCAGCAATGCATAAACCGTCAGGGCCACAACACCCAGCACAACAATTTCACCAAAGGTATCAAAGCCTCGGAAGTCCACCAGCATCACGTTGACTACGTTGGTGCCGCCACCTTCAATCAATGCTCGTTCCAGGAAAAAGGTCGATGTACTTTCCGGGAAAGGGCGGCTCATCATGGCAAAAGCCAGCCAGCCCACACCGCCGCCTGCAGCCAAGGCAATCAGCAAGTCGCGAATGCGGCGAGCGCGTGCCGTTAACTCGGTGGACAACACAGGGATGCGCAAGTTTTTGTCGCGTTTTGGCAGCCACCGCAAACCCAGCAAGATGAGTACCGTGGTGACAACTTCAACGACCAATTGCGTCAGGGCCAAATCGGGTGCAGAAAACCACAAGAATGTGATGCAGGTGCATAGGCCAGCACCACCGAGCATGATCAGAGCAGCCATCCGGTGGTACTTGGCTTTCCATGCGGCCCCAAGGGCGCATAGACCGCCCACCGTCCACAGCAAGATGAAGGCCGGCGATAAAGGCAAGTTAGCGCGGTTACCGAGTTCTAGCCCACGTATCCACAGTGGCAATACACCAGCGCCCAGCGCGACCAAGACCAGCCACAGCATTTGCCATTGCAGGTGCTGTGTATTGAGCAGGCGTCGGGTGTCTCGTGCAAGCAGTGTCAGGCGAGCCATCACGTTTTCAAAGATGCGCTTGCCATCGAGCTTGAATAAAAGTGGTACGCCGTCTTTGAGCACGCCTTGTTTGCGCAACCAATGCAAGGCGGTGTACAAAACAATGCCGCCAATCAAGGCCACCACACTCATGATCAATGGTGTGTTGATCCCGTGCCATACCGCCAAGCTGAAGTGAGGCAAATTGCCCCCAACCACAGGCAGTGCTGCAGCGTTGAGGAAATCACCGACAGCCCAGGCCGGGAAGATGCCAACGAGCAAACAAATCAAAACCAGCAGCTCTACCGGAACACGCATCCAATGCGGCGGCTCATGTGGCTTGCGTGGCAGATCAGTGGCTTTGGGGCCAAAGTAAACATCAGCGGTAAAGCACAGCGAGTACGCCACGCTGAACATGCCAGCAATGGTCGCCGCCAGTGGCAGTGCGATGCTTACCCAGTGATCTGCATCGACAAAAACGGTTTCTGCAAAGAACATTTCCTTTGACAAAAATCCGTTCAGCAACGGAACGCCTGCCATGGCTGCGCTGGCAACACAGGCTAAGGTTGCGGTGACAGGCATTAACTTGCGCAGCCCGGATAGCCGATCCATGTCGCGGGTACCGCTTTCATGATCGACAATGCCGGCCGCCATAAATAGCGAGGCTTTGAAAGTGGCGTGGTTCATGATGTGAAACACAGCTGCCACTGCCGCCAAAGGACTGTTCAGTCCGAGCAGCAAAGTAATTAAGCCCAAGTGAGAAATCGTGGAATAGGCCAGCAATCCTTTGAGGTCTCGCTGAAACATGGCCAAGAATCCACCCAGTAGCAGGGTGATCGCACCGGCACCGCCGACGAGCCAAAACCACTCATCCGTGCCTGACAGTACTGGCCACAGGCGGGCCATAAGAAAGACCCCCGCCTTGACCATCGTGGCTGAGTGCAGGTAAGCAGATACGGGTGTTGGCGCCGCCATGGCATGTGGCAGCCAAAAATGAAAAGGAAACTGAGCGCTTTTGGTCAGGGCGCCCAATAAGATCAGAACCAGCATGGGGGTGTACAAGTCGTGCGCTCGGACTTGTTCACCTGCAGCCAGAACGTTCTCTAAGTCATAGCTTCCAACGATATGACCCAAGATCAACATGCCGGCGAACATGCACAGGCCACCTGTGCCCGTCACGGTCAAAGCCATGCGCGCACCGCGGCGTGCATCCTGGCGATGGTGCCAATAGCCAATCAATAAGAACGAGAAGAGGCTGGTTAGCTCCCAAAAGAACACCATTTGAATGATGTTGCCGGACAGGACAACGCCTGACATGGCCCCCATAAATGCCAAAAGGAACGAGAAAAACCGTGGCACTGGATCTGCCGGTGACATGTAGTAGCGCGCGTAAAGCACAACCAAAGAGCCAATGCCAAGCACCAGCATGCTGAACATCCAGGCAAAACCATCCATACGGACGACAAAGTTCAGTCCAAGTGCAGGCAACCAGACCAATTCCTGGCGAATCACGCCTCCGTCTGCTATTTCGGGGAAAAACAGGGCTGCTTGTATGACGCAGGCAAGTGCAATGATTCCAGCGAGCGTGGATTCGGTATTTCGTGCGTTAGCAGGCAAAACGGCTGCTAAAAGGCTGCCGATGAAGGGGAGAAGAATGAGCGAGATCAGAGGCATGAATTTTTATTCTATGGGGCAGTGGTCTCTTTGAGTGCTATGAAAACTTAAGCTACAAAGGGTTTTCTATGTAGCACAGCGATAAAAAAAGCCCGCCAAGGGCGGGCGTTTTGTAAGCATAAAGGAGAAATTCAACTCTTCTCTTGTTTTTTGCCTGCAGTTTGTGCAGGTTTTGCTGATTTTTCTGTAGTGCTTGCTGGTTTGCTGGAAGATGCAGGCCCAGTTTTGTAAGCTTGACCATTGACGGTTAAGCCTCCTTCAGACAGCTTGCTGGCGGAGGTCTCAGCAATACCTTTGACGCGGCCAATCAAGTCATCCCAATTTTTGAATGGCCCTTGCTTGCGTGCATCCATGATGCGTGTTGCAGTGGCAGGGCCGATACCTTTGACTTGCGTTAGGTCAGCGTGGTTAGCCTTGTTGACATCGACAGCCGCGAATGCAAGCGCTGCATACAAGGCAATGAAGACCGCCATGATTCTCTTCAGCATAGGACTATTTCCTTTTTTCCCTTTTACAAAGGTGGTGGTGATAAACAGTGCAAGTGCACTAAAGACCACCAGCATGCTAAGAAGCTTGGCAGGCAAAGGACATTGGGGTTCTTAAACTTCTGGTTGACCGGCATTTGCTGGACTGAAGGCCTCGCAAACCACTTTCTTTGCGTTAGATTTGAGGGCTGTCTTCTCTGCGGCTATAGCGCGCTGCAATCGCAGCTGACACCATGAGTTGCATGGGGTGAAAAAGCATGACGGGCAGGACCATGGGGCCAACCATCGCGGCAGAGAACAAGACTTGGGCCATTGGAATTCCACTGACTAGGCTTTTTTGTGCACCACAAAAAAGAACAGTGGCTTCATCAGCGGTGCTTAAGTGCAGGCGGCGGCTGCTCCAGATGCACCAGCCCATGGAGCAGGCCAAAATGAAAGCACAGACGGTGAACAAGCCCAGCATTGCTGTCCACGGCATTTGTTGCCACAGCCCTGCGATCACCGCGCCGCTAAAAGCGGTGTAAACCACCAGCAAGATGGAGCCTTGATCCACAATTTTGATCTTGCTGCCGAGTTGTTGAAGGGTTTTCTCTGTCCATGGCCGCAGCAAATGACCAACCGCAAAAGGCAATAGCAGCTGCATGGCGATTTTGACAAAAGCGTCTAAGGTGATGTCAATGTGGGCCGAGGACGACAGCAAGATGCCTGCTAGAAATGGGGTGAAAAATATACCCATCAGCGTTGAGCCTGAGGCACTGCAGACTGCAGCAGGAACATTGCCCCGCGCAAGCGCAGTCAAGGCGATGGCCGACTGCACTGTCGCTGGGAGGGTGCACAAAAATAGAACTCCCAGCACCAGCTCTTGCGGCAGTAAGTGGTTCAGCATGGGCTGGAGTAGCCAGCCAAGTAGTGGAAAGAATAAAAAAGTGGTGGCTGTCACCAGTAAATGCAGGCGCCAGTGCTTGATGCCGGTCCAGATTGCTTGGCGAGAAAGCTTGCTGCCATGCAGGAAGAAAAGTAAAACAATGACGCCATTGGTGATTTTTTCCAAGGCATTTGCGAACTGCCCAGAGGCTGGCAGCAAGCTTGCAAGGAGAACGGTACTTGCCAAAGCCAGCGTGAAGTTATCAGGGCGTAGGCGGGCTGCAATGCTCATGGGTTCACTGTGATCTCAATGGGATGCCAGTAGTCGGCATTTTTTAGAAAAAAACACTTAATTTTTTGTGTCAGATGTCGATATGAACTGTGTTCGTATTTATGAAGGCATGCTCTTATGTTGCTAGTTAGCCCCGATTCCGCAGATTCTGCTCACGTGCACCATGAGCGGTCCATCATGTTTCAAATGCCAGTTTTCAAGCCAGGTGTCCAAGTGATAGAAGGCAATCGGCAGGAAACTGTAAGCCATGTTGTCTTACGTCGCCGTGAAATGATGGTGTATTTGGTTGGCAAGGAAGAGCCTGTCAAACCTGACCGGTTAAGTTTGGTGCCAACTTGGTTCACTACCACGCGACGCCCAGAAGCGTTGAATTGGTATCTGTAACGGATAAAGAAAAAGCTCCCAATCGGAGCTTTTTCTTTATTGCGCAGTCTGGCTGGCCATGGCCTCGCCCAGGCGCACAGGGGTTGTAGCCTGCCAAGCTTTGCTAAATTGCAAGGTGCTTTTGGGTGTCAAAAGGACGATGGTTGAGCCGAGTAAAAAACGGCCCATCTCTGCGCCTTGCGTCAGCTGGATGTTTTGATTTTCGTATTGCCAATCACGCACTTTTCCGGGGCGCGGTGGGTTCACCACACCATGCCATGTCGTAGCCATGCTGCCAACCACGGTGGCGCCAACGAGCACCATGGCAAAAGGCCCGAAAGATCCTTCAAAAATACACACAACCCGCTCATTGCGTGCGAATAAACCCGGCACGCCGCGTGCTGTTGTGGGGTTGACAGAGAACAAATCACCAGGAACGTGAATCATGCGCAGTAACTTGCCTGCGCATGGCATATGAATGCGGTGGTAGTCACGCGGACTCAGGTAGATGGTTGCGAAGTGCCCGTCTTGAAATTGGCTTGCCAATTGAGCGTCGCCGCCTAAAAGCGCTTGCGTCGAGTAAAGGTGACCTTTTGCCTGAAAAATTTGGTCACCCTTGATTGCGCCTACTTGACTGACTGCACCATCAACAGGGCAGATCCAATCGGCAGTGGCTAAAGGGCGCGCATCAGGCTGGAGTTCGCGCGTGAAAAAACAATTAAAGCTAGGGTAGGAGGCCGGGTCAGGATTGAGTGCCTCTGACATATTGACTTGATAGCGCTTAATAAACCACCGAATGACAGCGGTGGTCGCAGCGCCTCCTTGCAAATTGGCCAGACGTCCCATGAGCCGGGTCAGGGCTTGTTTGGGGAGAAGGTATTGGGGCAGGACCGAGATGCGATCAGACACGGGTAATGATTGAGTAAGAGGCAAAGGAATGAATTCTATCGGTAGCGTCTAAGGACATCCCTAGGTTTGATACCAAGCAGTT
Source organism: uncultured Comamonas sp. (assembly GCA_963520865.1). Taxonomy (GTDB): domain Bacteria; phylum Pseudomonadota; class Gammaproteobacteria; order Burkholderiales; family Burkholderiaceae_C; genus Comamonas. Next base: position 21,588 of record CAUQST010000036.1, on the reverse strand, counting down.
ATGTGGACGGCACAATCAAAGGCTGTGATCTATCTGTGCGAATCTTTGGCTGGAAGCTTGAGAGGATGCTTTGAGGTGCTTAATGCGTGACCCTTTCAAGAACTCTTCGACAAATACTTTGGATGCCAGCCGCGCGCAGTTGAGTCGCTGGGGGCTGTGGCTAAGAAATTTTTTGCCCGCATCTGTGCGTGTAGGGTATGCCGAGGCATTGCGCATGTCTGTCGGCATTGCTTTTGGATTATTGGTTACGGGATTGCTTTCTCGTTGGTGGGGTGGAGAAGCAAACAGTATGTGGATGGCATCTTCCCTTGCTGCGAGCGCTGTTTTGCTTTTTGGAATGCCTGCAAGTCCGCTTTCGCAGCCGTGGCCGGTGCTGATGGGAACAGTTTTGTCTGCCTTGATCGGTGCTGCAGTGCAGGTATCAGTATCAGATACAGCGATTGCGTGTGCTGTGGCAGTCGGGCTATCGGTGATGTTGATGGTGCCCCTGCGATGCATGCACCCACCTGGAGCAGGTTTTGCCGCCTATGTCGTGCTAGAGCATGTCAATGGCGTGACTTTGATCGCATTCCCTATTTTTTTTAATGTGGCGGTGCTGGTCGTTTGCGCGGTGCTCTACAACGCTATGACTGGCAAGCGTTATCCACATCCGCAGCATAGCTTGAAGCGTGCATTCAATCCTGATGGCAGCGATGTCTTTGCCCCCGAAGACTTGGATGCTGCGCTGAAGCACTACAACCAAGTGTTGGACATTAGTCGATCGGATTTAGAGGGGTTGCTGCATATTGCAGGCCGCTCTGCTTTTAATCGCAATTTTGGTAATTTGCGTTGCGCGGACATCATGTCCCAGCCGGTGTTTGCTGTTGAACCTGGTGTACCGCAAAAAGAGGCGTGGGCGCTGATGCGTCAAGAGCGCGTGAAAGCATTGCCCGTGGTGAATGCGGAAGGAGTAGTGCTTGGGATGCTGGCAGTGTCAGATTTCGTTCGACAGGCAACTTTGGATGCCCCAGAAGGAGTGGCGCAGCGCATTCGCCATTTGGTAACCGGGCGCAGTGCGAGTAAAGCAAAGGTTGAAGCGTTGATGGACAGTGGAGCGCAAGTGGTCAGGTCTGACTGTTTGCTGGTGGACCTGCTACCTTTGTTTTCTGCTGGAGGCTGCCACCATATGCCGGTTGTGGATGAACACAATAAGCTGGTTGGCATCGTGACGCAGACAGACTTAATTCGCGCCCTGAGTGGCGCAATCAGTGTTCCCGAGCGAGGCTGAGACAATCATCTGTTGTGTTGGGGCATCAGCACCTGCCCATGCACTCACTATTTGATGGATTCTTCTAGAGCGGCTTGGCTGGCTTGCATTCGAAATATGTCTAAACAGCTACAATTAACAGCTGTTTTGCAGCTAGATATGCCGCATTTCCGTTGAGGCCCTCTGTGGATGCACGGTGCAAACCTTGTACACCTTGCACTATGACAGAGGCCTTGCCATAGGTATGTGGGGTGAAACAAAGGCACCGCTAGCAGATACCTATTCCTAACGAGTTTATTGAACATGGCAAAAGAAGAACTGATTGAAATGCAAGGCTCTGTGACTGAAGTCCTGCCTGATTCGCGTTTCCGCGTGACCTTGGAAAATGGTCACCAGTTGATTGCATACACCGGTGGCAAGATGCGTAAGCACCACATTCGGATCTTGGCGGGAGACAAAGTGTCTCTTGAAATGTCGCCTTACGATCTGACCAAAGGTCGTATTACATTCCGCCACTTACCCAACCGGGGACCAGGCCCTTCATCGCGTTAACGTCGAGAAGAATGCTTGGGTAGAGGGAAATAAATTCGGTTTTTCGAATTTGCCTGGTTTTTATTGCATATAATCTAAGTCTTGTCGGAGCGTAGCGCAGCCTGGTAGCGCATCTGCTTTGGGAGCAGAGGGTCGCGAGTTCGAATCCCGCCGCTCCGACCATTGATTCAAGGACTTAGCTGAGAAATCAGCTAAGTCCTTTTGTCTTTTTAGGGCTAGTTGTTCCGTTTGCACCGCGTTGCAATGATCGGCGGGGCTGAAAACTTTGCAGTTCGCGGCACGGCCGTGTGAATGCAAGGCTAGGCCTTCCTCTCGTTTTAATCGCCAGAAGCTGTCAAAAATTCGCGCAAAGCCGTGAATATGCGCATATTCACGCTTGTGTTGTTGGCAGTGTTTTAAGCGCTGAGTTTTTTGCCCACAAGCGTTAGCAGGCTCGGGAGCTGTTGGCTAGGATTTCTGTGGGTGCGCGCTGCCCAAAAAAGAAACCCGCTCTAGGCGGGTCTTTGTAAAAGTTAGCGCCCCCAAGTTTTAGGGCGGTAAGGCTCGAAGCTTGTGCCGTTGCAAATGGGGTAATTATCCGGCGGTGATTTGCGCTCATGCACCTGAACTTTGAGTCCTTCAGGTATCACGGTTTGTGCTTGAACCTTCACGGGGGTTTTGCGGGCCTTCTTGGCTGGGGTATCGCTGCTGGGTAGAGCTGCGGTCTTTTGTGGTGGCATGGGAATCCTTATCCATAGTCATCAGCAATTTGAACCATAGTCTAGTGTGCCAGCACAGAGGTGTCTTGGGTGTCTCCATTGCCTGAGTAAACCCGCACGTAAGCCAGTTATTAGGTGTTTTTGTGCCAATGTTGACGGTGTTATTGAATTTTTTCCATTTCACCAGGGCATAGGTGCTTCAAACAGCTAACTGAAATTCACTTGCGGGACTCACTAGGCGGGGCGTGATGGTCCATTTATTCGACGGCTTTTATGGTCTGTGCAAGCATTTTCAACGCTTGCATCAAGTGTCATGCATGTCGTGACAATGCTTGCAGCACCTGGTGGCAGGCGGTTGCGTCCTGGAGAATGCGAAAGTGCCCCAAGTTATCAAATCGGTGCAGTTCAGCGTGCTTCCATGCAGTTACTGCTCTGATGCCTTCTTGCACGGGCACCACATCATCATCATTGGCATGAAGCCATAAGCAGCGTTGATTCAATGTGGCTGCCTGTTTGCAAATGTCTATGTCGTCAGGGTGAGTGCCTGTTATTTCTTGCAGTCGGTCAAGCATTCGCGTTGTGTCGCTGTCTGACAGGCTGCAAGCATGTGCGACTTGGCGCGCATAAGCTCCGTAATGGGTAGGCGCCGCAATCACAATGGCCTGGGTTGCCGCTAAGCCTGTTGCCAATGCATTGACGGCCACTGCGCCGCCCAGTGAATGCCCGATAACCGCGTGAAAGTGATCAACTTTGTGTGCAACGCTGTGCAATACCTGCGTGGCTAGTGGAATAGAAAGCATGCTGCCTGGTGAGTTGCCATGTGCTGGCAGGTCTGGACACCAGACGCTGAATCCTGCTTGAGCGATTGCATCGGCCAAATGCCATAAATCTGCGGCTTGAGATTCCCAGCCATGCACCAGTAAAACAGCAGGGCCTGAGCCCAGGCGGTGACAGACGAAGGGAATATTTTCTCCGTCTGGCCAATCGGTGCTTGCCTTGGCTTGGAGCGTAAGTGCTGGCAAGTTGGCTGACCAAATTTTCGCAGCACAGCGGTGCGGGGTAAGAAAGTAACCGATTGCTTGCTCGATGGCTGGGGTGGTGGTCGGTGGTGTGGATGTGTGCTGCATGTTTGCTACCTATTGGTTGGTAGGTTGTTGGTTCAAAAAAATTCTTCTAATGTGAGCGTGCGCTGAATGCGTTGCTTGCACCCACGCAGCCCTCGGAGCTTTGCAGGGCCAGCGACATTTCTGTGCCACTACGCTTTGTTTGGGTGACAAGAGCGTGCCACTATTGCAGCAGGTCGTTAAGAGGGGTGGTGGCGACATCAAATACTTGCGCGCTTGCATGTAAGCGGGCGCTGAGCATTGCTCCTTGGCACAGTGCATTGATCAGGTGCGCTCGTGCTGCGGCGGCATGCTGGCGCAAAGCACTGCTTTTCAATGTTGTGATGGAGTCCAATTGCAATGTGGTTGCGCTGAGCCACTGCAGTTGTGACAGATGCAATTGCCGAATGCGGTCTTGCAAAGCTGGCTCTAGGCAGTCCCACTCACCACCAGTTGCTCCAATAGGGCACACTTTTTGGCCAGCTCCAATGCCATCGCGAAACATTTGCACATAGGCTTGCAGCTGGGTGGTGGCAGAACTGTTTTGTACGCTCTGTGCCCAGTGCATAAAGCGCGCACCAGTAGCGTCAATCAGCGCAATGCCAAGAGCCTCTTTCGATGCAAAGTGGTGGTACAGGCTGGCTTTGCGAATGCCAACGTGATTGGCAAGATCTTGAAAACTCAGCCCCAAATAGGAGCGGGTTAGCAATAGCGCTTGGGCATGCTTGAGTATCAAGGCGCGCGTGTCGGTCTGTGTGTGGCGAGAAATGCTGGGCTTCATGACTACCTACTATAAGGTAGGTGATTGCCGCCAGCAAGCTCAGAAGAGCGGCTTGGGTGGCTGTGCAGCGTCGAGTAATGCTTTTGGGAGGTGTGCTTGGCGTGTTCTGCACCATGGCTGCAGCTGTGCCGGCCAAGCAAGAAGGTTGATGCCGCGTGTTTGCATTGTTGAGGCAACAAACGGGCAAAAAAAGACCCGGAGCTGAATCAGTCCGGGTCATCAATGACAGTGTGCACATTACACGCCGGTCAAATGCGGCGTGTTTGAATGTCTGAATTACTCCAGATCGTCGTCTGAGAAGTGGTGCTGCGGAGGGGACTTGCGGAACCCTTTGGTCATCCACGCCAAGTAGACGATACCTACAGCAGCCCAGGCTACGCCGGCTTTGAGTGAGGTGTCCTCGACTTCCAGCCACAAAGCGCCAATCGAGATAAAGCCCAGCAGCGGGATGATGAAGAAGTTCAGGATGTCCCTGGGCGTCTTCATGCGGCCATCGCGGAAGCAGTAGCTGCAGATCACCGACAAATTAACGAAGCTGAAAGCGGTAAGTGCACCGAACGAGATCAGGGCGACTACGAATTCCAGACTCATGAAACCGGCGGTCAGGCAAATCACGCCAGCCAGCCAGATGTTGAGCGAAGGGGTGAAGCTTTTAGGGCTGATGTAGCCAAAGAATTTCTTGGGCAGCACACCGTCACGGCCCATGACGTACATCAGGCGCGAAACACCAGCGTGAGCGGAGATGCCAGAAGCCATTACGGTCACGATGGCAAATGCCAGCACCACTGACTGGAAGAAGGCACCGCCGACCAGCAGCAGGATTTCAGGCTGGGTTTCATCCACCAGCTCAAAGTACTGCTCGGGATTGCCGGGGAAGTACAGCTGCATGAAGTAGGTGGAGATGACGAAGATGATGCCGGAGATCAGCGCAGTCAAGAAAATCGCACGGGGCAGGGTCTTCTTGGTGTCTTTGGTTTCTTCAGCCAGCGAGCTCAGCGAGTCAAAGCCGGTGAAGGAGAAGCACAAAATGGTTGCGCCCGTGACCAAGCCGCCGATTTCGGTCGAGGCGCTCCAGAAGGGGTTGAAGCTCCACAGTGCATCAGCGCCTTGCTCGGCAATGTTGCCCAGAGCGTTCTCACCTGCGTGCAGCTTGGTGTAGATCAAGTAGGTGAAGATGCCGATGATCAACACCTGCAACACCACGATCAGGCTGTTGAAGTTGGCTACAAAGCGCACACCACGCAGGTTGACGCCGACCATGACCAGTGTCAGCCCGATGATCCAAATCCAGTGATTGACATCAGGGAACAGTTCTTTGAGGTAGATGTTGGCCAGCAAGATGTTGACCATGGGGGACAACAAATAATCTAGCAAAGAGGACCAGCCCACCATAAAGCCCGCATTGGGGTGAATGGACTTTTGCACATACGTATAAGCAGAGCCCGAAGAGGGATGCTTGCGGATCATGTGGCCGTAGCTGATCGATGTCAGCAGTACGGCGATCAACGCAATCATGTAAGACGTGGGGACGTGCTGCAGGCTGTCTCGCGACACCATACCGAACGTATCCAGCAACGTCATGGGCTGGATATAAGCCAGGCCAATGATGATGACTTGCCACAGGACAAGTGTCTTTTGGAGTTTGGCGACTCCACGGGAATCATGATGGGTGGTCAATTTACTCTACCTCTTAAGGAATCAAGGAGTGGTGAACTCGGGAGGCTTCGCCTTGGGGCGTTGCGGCAGCTGTGTCATATGCAGCTCATGGTTGGAAAAGCGGTGTGTACTGTCATCTGGCATAAAAAGTGGCCTCTGTGGGCCTGTTTTCTTCATCGAATTTTGCGTATGTCCACAGGTATCGTTGACCGAAACCGTGACATGGCGACGTAAAAACCCCGCTATGTAGTGACGCATAGCGGGGCCTTGAAGTCGCTTTCGCGCAAGCCGTGTTTGAACTTTTGACGTGTTTGCACTGGCGTGCGCGATAGGGGGCGGATTTTAGCACCCCCGTTACTTCGTAACACCCTTCACAAAGCTGGGTGCGCCATTCAGGGATTTTCAGTTTTGATAGCTGGTGGCGCAGGAGATGACTTCAAGTGGATGTGGTTTGTATCTATATGCGTGGAATGAAGTGTGCTGGAAGCTTCTTTATTTATAGCAATAAAAAAGCCCTTGGCTTAGGCCAAGGGCTTGCAGGAATTGTGCCAAAACAGCAACGTCTAGAAGCCGAGGAGGACCGAGCCTTGAAATTGTTTTTCTACAAATGCGCGGGTAGATTCTGACTGGTAGGCCTTGACCAGTTTTGCGGCCCAGGGTTGCTTGATGTCTGCTTCACGCACGGCCAAGATGTTGACATAAGGGCCGTCTGCGCGCTCCAGAGCAATCGCATCTTTTTTGGGGTTCAGTCCGGCTGAAATGGCAAAGTTGGTGTTAATGGCAGAGGCATCCAGATCATCCAGCGAGCGCGGAAGTTGCGCGGCATCCAGCTCTACAAAGCGCAATTTCTTGGGGTTCTCCACCACATCCAGTGGCGTGGCTTTCAGGCCTGCATTGGGTTTGAGTTTGATCAGGCCTTGCTCTTGCAACAGCAGCAGTACACGGCCACCATTCGTGGGGTCGTTGGGGATGCCGAACTTGGCGCCTTGCTTGAGCTCGCTCAGCTGCTTGACCTTTTTGGAGTACAGGCCAATCGGAAAATTCACCGTATTGGCCAGCTTGACAATCTTGTAGCCACGGTCTTTGACTTGTGCGTCCAGATAAGGTGTGTGCTGGTAGCTGTTAACTTGCAAGTCACCCGAAGACAAGGCCGCATTGGGTTGCACGTAGTCGCTGAACTCAATGATTTGAATCTTCAAGCCATCTTTTTCTGCAACTTGCTTGACGTGCTCCATGATCTGGGCGTGGGGGCCTGCAGTAACGCCAACCTTGATGGCGTCTTGCGCTTGGGCGCTAAATGCGCTGGCGGCGACGATGGCCAGTGCTGCTTGGATGAACACGCGTTTGTTGAGCATCTCGAACTCTCAATGAATGGATGCCGAACTGTAATACGGCATCCATATTCCTTGAGAGAATATATTGTTATTTTTATATAGCGTTTCGAGATGTAGCGCGTCGCCAGCCGCTCAGCTCAGATGTTGTAGTCAGACACGTCGGGCTTGGGCAGGGCCATCACGCGGTATGCCACAACGTCCAATGCTGGGTAGCTGATGTCCTGACGGTCTGTCCACACCTTGGGGGTGATGGGGCCCACCAGCGAGACCACATCGCCTTCCAGTAACTCGCTCAGCTGGCTGCAAGGTACGGGGTCAAACGCCACCACATTCACAAAAAGACTGCTGGGGCCATCACCGGTGTTGGCGCGCAAGCCGCCATCACCCACGGTTGCGCGCATGCGTGCAACCATGAATGTCTTGCCAAAACGGTCTGTGCGCTCGCTGGGGTCCGTGGTCAAGCGTCCTGTAATCAAACCTTCAATCATTTCTTTGTCGCTCTTTGTGGCCTGCGAATGCAGGCTAAAAATAAAAATAAAAAACAAAAAGGGCTAACAGCGAACTGTTAGCCCTTTTCTATATCAATGGTCGGCGTGGCGGGATTCGAACTCGCGACCCCTTGCACCCCATGCAAGTGCGCTACCAGGCTGCGCTACACGCCGACAAGACCTAGATTATATGTCGAAAAAAATGCCAACTTTGCAGTTTGGCAATGTTTCAGGACTCTGGCCAACTTTGAGTTGCTAACGACTGTTGGCGAATACCGTACATGGCTAGCAAAACAACTGCGTAATTTTAGCGAGCTTTTTTGGTGTGCATGGCAAACGTTTAATTATGTTGTCAGCTTCTTGATGGGAATCATTTTTTTGCCCTTAAAAGTTGCAGTTACCCATGAAGCTCCTAGCATGGCACTGGCAACGCATGTGGTTTGCAGTTGCGAACCAATGCGCGTGTGCAGCTCGGATTTACACACAGTAAGGAGCAGACGTATGGCGATGATGAAAGCAGCGGCCTTTTTGGAAAAAGGACGCATTGAAATTGTTGACAAACCTATCCCTGATATTGGGCCCAACGATGCGCTGATCCGCATTACTACCACCACCATTTGCGGTACCGATGTACACATTTTGAAGGGTGAATATCCGGTGGAGAAGGGCTTGACCGTGGGCCACGAGCCTGTGGGTGTGATTGAAAAGCTGGGCAGTGAAGTGAAGGGCTACAAAGAAGGGCAGCGCGTGATTGCTGGCGCGATTTGTCCCAACTTCAACAGCTATGCCGCCCAAGATGGCTACCCCAGCCAGGACGGCAGCTATCTGGTAGCCCGCGGCTTGTGTGGTTGTCATGGCTACAAAGCTACTGCGGGCTGGCGCTTTGGCAATTTGATTGATGGCACGCAGGCGGAATACGTACTTGTGCCCGACGCGCAAGCCAATTTGGCACCGATTCCTGATGGTTTGACCGATGAGCAAGTGCTGATGTGTCCAGACATCATGTCCACGGGCTTTGCGGGGGCAGAAAATGCACATATCAAGATAGGCGACACCGTGGTGGTATTTGCCCAAGGGCCGATTGGCTTATGTGCCACCGCCGGGGCGCGTCTTTTGGGGGCCACCACCATCATTGCGGTCGACGGTAATGACCATCGTCTGGGTATTGCCAAGAAGATGGGGGCGGATGTGGCCCTCAATTTCCGCAACGTCGATGTAATTTCTGAAGTGCTGAAACTCACCGGGGGCAGGGGCGCAGACAGTGCCATCGAGGCGCTGGGTACGCAGATGACGTTTGAGCAGGCCGTGAAGGTGATCAAACCAGGGGGCACGGTATCCAGCCTGGGTGTGTACTCAGAAGACCTGAAAATTCCGATGTCAGCGTTTGCCGCAGGCTTGGGGGATCACACCATTCGTACGGCACTGTGCCCCGGTGGTAAGGAGCGCATGCGCCGACTGATGAGTGTGATTGAAGCCAACAGACTGGATCTGGGGGTGATGGTCACGCACCAGCGCAAGCTGGATGACATCGTTGAGGCCTATGACCTGTTTGCCAATCAGAGAGACGGAGTGCTCAAGATTGCGATCAAGCCCTGACACAGTTCAACTGCTTGAGAAAAAAAGCCACCTTCGGGCGGCTTTTTCATTGGGGGCGATGCAGCCAGTGCGCTCAGATGTCTTGCAGCAAGGCGTAAGGCAGGGGCAGCAAGGTCAGCGGCTCACCGTTGGCGCTGCCGGCTGTCAGGGCCTCTTGGGCAGAGCTGATTTGCATGCTGACAATGGCGTCCCAGCCACCATCAGGTGCTGGGGCTGCCTGGACAATGGTGCCAGTGGCTTGCTCAGCATCGCTGGCGGCAAAGACTTCGGCACCGGCTTGCACTTCGTTGGCGGCATGAACGATGAAAGCGCGGCGCTTGAGCGTGCCGCGAAATTGGCTGCGCGCTACGACTTCTTGCCCTGGGTAGCAGCCCTTTTTAAAATTCACGCCGCCCACAGATTCGTAATTGAGCATCTGAGGCACAAATAATTCGTACGCTGAAAGCGATAGAGTGGCAATGCCGCTGGCCACTTCACTCCACTGCCATTGTTCTGCGCTCAGCGCTGGCCCTTGTGGTGCGGCTGTGCCAGCAGGAGCGACCCACAGTGCCCGCGCTTGTCCGGCTGCAGGGTAAAGGTGCACGACGTGCGCATCACCCAAAGTTTGAACTGCCCATGGAGCTTGTGAAGCATCGGGTACCGCGCTGCCCACCAGGCCCAGAAGTTGAAAGTCCTGGGTGGCATCGGTGAGCTTGGCTTTGGCGCGCAGCACAAACATGGACAGGCGCTTGAGGGTTTGCGCCAGCAAATCAAGGCTGCAAACGAGCAAAATATCGTCTGGGGCGCGTTTGAAACCAATCATGCTGGCTTGCATGCGGCCTTTGGCGGAGCAAAAAGCGGCCAAGCGTGCGTGCTGCAAATCCAGCAGCGCAAAATCGTTGGTCAGCTGGCCATGTAAAAAACTGGCGGCGTCATCACCCTGTACGCGGATGACGCCCAGATGCGAAATGGGGGCAATGCCTTGGAGAGTCTGGGTCATGGGTGAATTATGATCCCCGATCTTTTTCATAGGATGCAAAAGGTTGTGCGACGTTTACTTATAGTGCTGTTGTTTTTGGTTGCAGTGGCTGCTGCCGTAGGTGGCGCTGCTGCGTGGTGGCTGGGTCAGCCGCTGCGTATGTCCAGCCCAAGCTTGGAGCTGGAGATTGAGCCAGGTACCTCTCCCCGTGGTGTTGCACAAGCCGTGGCGGATGCAGGCGTACAGACGGATCCACGTTTGCTGTACTACTGGTTCCGTCTGTCAGGGCAAGACCGCCAAATTCGTGCGGGTAACTATGAGCTGACAGCTGGTACAACGCCGCGCAGCTTGTTGCAAAAACTGGTGCGTGGCGAGGAAAGCTTGCGAGCCATTATTTTTGTAGAGGGCTGGACCTTCCGCCAGATGCGGGCGCAGATTGCCAAGGATGAGTTCCTCAAGCACGACACCGCCGCAATGACCGAAGCGCAGATCATGGACGCTTTGGGCAAGCCTGGGCTGGCTGCAGAAGGCATGTTTTTTCCTGACACTTACACCTATGCCAAGGGCAGCAGTGAACTGGCTGTGCTGCGCCGCGCCTTGCATGCGATGGAGCGTAGACTGGATGAGGCATGGGCGCAGCGTGCGGCAGATACGCCCCTGCAAAGCCCTTACGAGGCGTTAATCTTGGCTAGTATCGTAGAAAAAGAGACGGGCCACGCAAGTGACCGTGGCCAGATTGCAGGTGTATTTATCAACCGTATGCGCGTGGGCATGCGCTTGCAAACGGACCCCACCGTCATCTACGGCATGGGTGAGGCCTTTGATGGCAACCTGCGCCGCCGTGATTTGCAGACCGATACGCCCTGGAACACCTACACGCGCGCTGGTTTGCCGCCCACGCCCATTGCGCTGCCCGGCAAGGCTTCGTTGATGGCTGCGGTTCGCCCTGAGCCAACCAAAGCCTATTATTTTGTCTCGCGAGGTGATGGCACGAGCCATTTCAGTCCGAATCTGGATGAGCACAATCGCGCAGTCAACCGTTACATCCGTGGCGGCAATTGATGGGGCGTTGCGACAGCACGCTCCACGCGTGCTTTGCCGCGCAGAACTTATAGAGATCGGGATTTGGCTTTGAACAACACCCCCAGCACTGGCTTGTTTATCAGCTTTGAAGGCATTGATGGTGCGGGCAAGTCCTCGCACATTGCTGCGCTGGCACAAGCCTTCAAGGATGCCGGCCGCACGGTGACACTGACGCGCGAGCCGGGGGGCACCCCTTTGGCTGAAAAACTGCGCAATCTGCTGTTGCACGATGCCATGGACCCGTTGACTGAAGCGCTGGTGGCTTTTGCGGCCCGTCGCGATCATCTGGTGCAGGTGATTGAGCCCGCTTTGGCCCGCGGTGAAGTGGTGGTCAGTGACCGTTTTACGGATGCCACTTTTGCCTACCAAGGCGCAGGTCGTGGTTTTGATTGGGAAAAACTTCAGACACTAGAGTGCATGGCCCAGACGGGCAGCGGCTCTAACGCAGAATTGATGCGTGAGCCTGATCTGACCATCTGGTTTGATCTGCCCGCCGCTGTGGCAGCCGAGCGTTTGGCTGCTGCGCGCGTGCCTGATCGGTTTGAGGCGCAGCCGCAAGACTTTTTTGCAGCCGTTGCCTCGGGCTATGCGCGCCGTTGCGCGGCTGCACCGCATCGCTTTGCCCGTATTGATGCCCACCAGGCCCGTGAAGCAGTTTGGCAGCAAGTGGCTGATGTGTTGCAGGCGCGCGGCTACCTCCATGGTGAACAAGGAGCCACTGCGTGAGCGAAGTAACTGGAATGCTGGCACCTTGGCTGCAACAACAACGCCAAGCCTTGCTTGCGCAGCGTGGCCACGCATGGCTGCTGCAAGGGCCTTCAGGCATGGGGCAGTTTGAACTGGGCATGGCCATGGTGCGCGCCTGGTTGTGTGAGCAGCCCACAGAGCAGGGTGCCTGTGGGTACTGCACCAGCTGCCATAGTGTGGATGTGCATGCGCACGCCGACTTGTGTGTGCTGATGCCTGAGGCCGACATGCTGGCGCGCGGCTGGCCCTTGAGCGAAAAGGCGCAGGCCGATATTGACGACAAAAAGCGCAAGCCCAGCAAAGAAATCCGTGTCGATGCCATGCGCGATGCGGTGGAGTTCACGCAGCGCACCAGTGCTCGCGGGCGAGGCAAGGCGGTGCTGGTGTACCCGGCGGAGCAGATGAATGCGATCACCGCCAATGCATTGCTCAAAACGCTGGAGGAGCCACCGGGCGATGTGCGCTTTGTACTGGCAACGCAAGCGGCCCACCAATTGCTGCCCACCATTCGCAGCCGTTGCTTGGCGCACACCATGTTGTGGCCTGCAGAGGTGCAAATGCTGCAGTGGTTGCAGCAGCAAGGCTTACAGGCTGATGATGCCCGTGCCTGGCTGCGTGCAGCGGGCGGGCGTCCTTTGGATGCATGGGCAATGGCGCAGGTCGGCAAGGGGTTGGATGTGTTTCAGCGCTTGCCCAAGGCGGTTGCTTCAGGCGATGTCGCCATTTTTTCAGACATGTCGCAACCCGACATCGTGCAATGGCTACAAAAGCTGTGCCATGACTTGATGTGTGTGGCACAGGGGGCAGCACCGCGGTATTTTGCAGTGCAAGACCTGCCCAAGCCTCCATCGGCAATGGTATTGGCCCGGTGGGCCAAGTCGCTGGCGCAAGAAGCGCGCACGGCTGAGCATCCATTTAATGCAGGTTTAATGACCGAAGCGCTTGTTGCGCAGGCCCGCACGGTCCTACACTCCAAAACTTAATGCGATGGAAGCAAGTTTATGAGCATGCAGACCCCCCCACCTCGCCCCAGTGTGTTGCAGCTGGCCCTGAAAGAAAAAGGGGCTTTGTATGCGGCCTACATTCCCTTGTTTGCGGATGGCGGTATTTTTGTTGCAACCCCACGAGACTTTCGCTTGGGCGACGATGTCTACGTGCTGTTGACCTTGCCTGAAGACACCCAGCGTTACCCCATTGCAGGCAAAGTGGGTTGGGTCACACCGGCTGGGGCCGGGGGCAATCGCACGCAGGGCATTGGGGTGTGTTTTCCCAAAGATGAAAAATCTGTGCAGCTCAAAGCCAAGATTGAGCAGATTTTGGGCACTGCCATTGCTTCAGACAGGCCCACGCAGACCCTGTAGGCCAACCGCGTTTTTTCTTGCCATGCCGGCTTGGGGTGCTCCTGAGTCGGCATTGTTTTTTGTACGATCGACCACTGATGTTTACTGATTCACACTGCCACCTGAACTTTCCAGAACTGTCCGCCAATCTGCCGGCCATTCAGGCCGCCATGGCCGAGGCACAAGTCACGCGGGCGCTGTGTATTTCTTGCACCATGGAAGAGTTCCCGGAGGTGCATGCCCTGGCCACGGCGTATGACAACCTGTGGTGCACCGTGGGTGTACACCCCGATACCGAGCACATGACCGAGCCCAGCGTGCAAGATCTGCTCGAGCGAGCCGCTTTGCCCCGCGTGGTGGGGATTGGAGAGACAGGCTTGGACTACTACGGCATGGAGGACCGCAAGGGCGGTCGCACGATTGCCGACATGCAGTGGCAGCGTGAACGCTTTCGAACCCATATTCGCGCTGCACAGCAGTGCGCCAAGCCGCTGGTCATTCACACTCGTGCGGCGCATGAAGACACCATTCGCATCCTCAAGGAAGAGGGTGAAGACGGCTCTGCTGGCAGCGCAGGCGGTGTCTTTCATTGCTTTACCGAAAGCCTTGAGGTGGCCAAGCAGGCGCTGGATCTGGGCTTTTACATCTCGTTTTCGGGCATCGTGACGTTCAAGAGTGCGCAATATTTGCGCGATGTAGCCGCGTTTGTGCCCGCTGACCGTCTCCTGATCGAGACAGACAGCCCTTATCTGGCACCCATGCCCTATCGCGGCAAAACCAACAGCCCGGCGTACGTGCCGTTTGTAGCCAAGCAGGTGGCGCAGGTGCGTGGCCTGTCGGTGCAAGAGGTGGCCGAGCTGACCAGCCAAAATTTTGACCAACTGTTTAAAGGCGTGGTGACGGGATGAAACGACGTGCCTTGTTGCAATCTTTCAGTGCATGTGCGCTGGCAGGCTCTGTGCTGGTAGCGCATGCCGATGCGTTCACCGACTTTCAGACCGCCATCACGCGCGATGATTTCGTGCGCATGCGAAAACTGCTGCAGCAGGGCATGGACCCCAACACCGTGGATGAGCGCGGTCGGCCAGGCCTGGTCAAGGCCATGCAGCTAGAGTCTTTGCGCGTGGCGCAGGAGTTGATCAAGGCGCCAGGCGTTCGCATCAACGATGCCAGCGCGTCGGGTGAGACCGCTTTGATGCATGCCTGTATCAAAGGGCACATCGATGTGGTCAAGCAGTTGCTGGCGCTGGGCGCACGCATCAATCACCCTGGCTGGACGCCGTTGCACTATGTGGCCAGTTCAGATACAGAGCACAGCGTTGCCATTGCGCAACTGCTACTGGATCAACACGCGTATATCGACGCCGAATCGCCCAACAAAAGTACGCCACTGATGCTGGCCGCCCAATATGGCTCGGAAAAGATGGTCAAGCTGTTGCTGGATGCGGGGGCTGATGTGCAACTGCGCAATGAGCTGAATCTGACGGCGGTTGATTTTGCCCGCCGCTCCGAGCGGGAATTCATGGTCAAGCTGCTGGATACGGCGTACCAGGCAACGCGCAGAAGCAAGGCTTCCTGGTAATTGATAAATCAATAAAAAGAGCGGCTATCGCTTACCCAGCAAGCACTTCAAATACATTTAATACGTAAAGTGTTGCTGCGTAAGCGCTAGCTGCTCTTTTATTCTTTGGCTCAGTGGCCGCCGCTGTGCGCTTGCAGGCGTGCGTACAGGCCGTTCAGGGCCAGCAGTTCAGCGTGCGTGCCTTGCTCGGCAATGCGACCACGCTGCATGACCACCACGCGGTCGGCATGCTCAATGGTGGACAGGCGGTGGGCAATCACCAGAGTGGTTCGGCCTTGCATCAAGGTTTGCAAGGCTTGTTGTACCAGGCGTTCAGACTCGGTATCCAGCGCAGATGTTGCCTCGTCCAAAATCAAGACCGGGGCATTCTTGTACAAGGCGCGAGCAATCGCCAGCCGCTGGCGCTGCCCGCCAGACAGCTGCGCGGCGTTGTGGCCAACCTCTGTGTGTATGCCTTGCGGCATCTGGCGTACATGTTCGGCCAGGTTCGCAGCCTCCAGGCTGGCCCAGACGCGCGCTTCGTCCATTTCGCCGCCCAGTGCAACGTTGGCAGCCACGGTGTCGTTGAACATGACCACATCCTGGCTGACCATGGCAAATTGGCTGCGCAGGTAATGCAGATCCCAGTCTTGCAGGGGCACGCCGTCCATGCGTATCTCACCCGAAGTCGGGTTCAGAAAACGGGGCAGCAAATTGACCAATGTGGTTTTGCCTGCGCCCGAAGGGCCAACCAGTGCAACTACCTCGCCAGGGTGCACTTGCAAGCTGACATCCTGCAGCGCAGGCGCTTTGTCATCCCCAAACGAGACGCCCACATTGCGCAACTCAATCGCGCCTTGCACATGGCTGGGGCGCTGGGTGCCGCTGGATTCAGGCAAGGTGTGGTCCAGCAAGCTCAGCCCGCGCTCCAAAGCGGCAACACCGCGTGTGATTGGGTTGGCCACGTTTGCCAGACGGCGCATGGGGGCAATCAGCATCAGCATGGCGCTGATAAATGCCACAAAGCTGCCCACCGTAATATCCCCGGAAGGATTGGTCCGGCTTTGCCACAGCGCGATACAAATCACCGCTGACAGCGCAAAAGCGGCAAACAACTGCGTCAGCGGGGTCATGGCAGAAGAGGCAATCGTGGACTTAATGGCCAGGCCGCGCAGCTTGCGGCTGATAGCTTGAAAACGGCGCTCTTGCTCCGCCTGCGCGCCGTGCAGTCGCACCATGCGGTGGGCCAGAAAGTTTTCTTCCACCACATAGGCCAGCGAATCGGTTGAGTTCTGGCTATTTTTGGTGATGCGGTACAGGCGCTTGGACAGGGTGCGCATGATCCAAGCGACACCTGGAACTACCACGCCCACAATCAACGTCAGTTGCCAGTTGAGATACAGCAAGTAGCCCAGCAAGGCCAGCAACGTGAAGCCATCGCGTGACAGCGTGATGAAGGCGCTGACCAACTGGTTGGCACCCGTTTGCACCTCATACACCACGGTATTGGACAGAGAACTGGCAGTTTGCGACTGAAACAGCCGCATGTCGGTGTTTTGCACCCGCCGAAACAGGACCTCGCGCAGGCGCAGCATGGCGTCATTGGCGATTTGCGACAGCGCGTACTGAGCCAGAAACTGTGCAACACCACGCAGTAAAAAAACGCCAATGATGGCGACAGGCACCATCCAGAGATTCAGCGTTCCCTCAGAAAAACCACTGTCTAGCAGGGGCTTTAGCAGAGCCGGAATCATGGGCTCCGTAGCTGCGCCCAGCAGCGTTGCCACAATAGCCACTGTCCACGCCAGTTTCTGGCTGCCAAAGTAAGGCGCTACGCGCAGCAAGCGCTGCTTGAGTGACAAGTCAGAGGGAGCGTTGGTCATCAAATGGTTGTTTTTTTCTGGGGTCTGCATGTGGAAAGCGATTCTACGTGCCCTGCTCTGCAGCCTTGCTATACACATTGACACAGCAACAATGTGATCACATGCCTTGAACTGTGTGTAACATCATAGGAAGTCCCGGGAGCCTGATCCGGTACATGATGGCTGCGCATGAATACTGAACCTCAAATTCTCACATCCCCTCTCCAAGCGGTCGTACCGCTCACATCGCGTCGAACTCTTCTTGCCGCAATGGCTGCAACGTCAGCGTTGCCTGCTTTGGCGCAGTTCCGCGTGGAAGTGACCGGCGTTGGCCTCACCCAGCTTCCGATCGCTTTGCCCGCATTCCGTGGTGAAGAGGGCGCACCCCAGAAGATTTCCCAAATCATCCGTGCTGATTTGGAGCGCAGTGGTCAATTTCGCAATGTTGACGCAGCAGGCGTAGCGCTGGATGAAACTTCACGCCCTGAGATGGCCCAGTGGCGCCAGCGTGCTGCAGATGCACTTGTCACCGGAAGCGTGACACGTTTGGCAGATGGTCGTTTTGACGTGCGTTTCCGTTTGTGGGACGTGGTCAAAGGTCAGGACCTGGGTGGTCAGGGGTTTGCGGTCACGCAGGCTGATCTGCGCTTGGTTGCTCACCGTATTGCTGATTTCGTTTACGAAAAACTCACCGGTGAACGCGGCATTTTCTCGACACGCATTGCATACGTAACCAAAGCCGGTAAGCGCTATGTGCTGTGGGTTGCAGATGCGGATGGTGAAAATGCCCAGTCTGCGCTGTCGAGCACCGAGCCCATCATTTCTCCGGCATGGTCGCCCAATGGTGGCGAGCTGGCATATGTGTCGTTTGAAGCACGCAAACCCGTCGTCTATGTGCACGAAGTAGCCAGCGGCCGCCGTCGTTTGGTGGCCAACTTCCGCGGGTCTAACAGCGCACCAGCCTGGGCTCCAGATGGTGCGACTTTGGCCGTTACGCTGACGCGTGATGGGCTTTCTCAGCTGTATCGCATCAGCTCACACGGTGGGCAGCCTACACGGCTGACGCAAAGCAACGGCATCGATACAGAGCCGGCATTTTCTGCCGATGGCAAAACCGTTTACTTTGTCAGCGACCGTGGCGGCTCGCCACAAATTTACAAAGTGGCAGCCACGGGCGGGTCCGCGCAGCGCGTGACCTTCTCCGGAAACTACAACATTTCACCTACGGTCAGCCCTGATGGCCGGTGGTTGGCCTACATATCACGCGTAGGTGGTGCATTTAAGCTGTTCGTCATGGAGCTGGAGTCGGGTAATGCCACTTCCGTCACCGACACTTCTGATGATGAAAGCCCAAGCTTTGCGCCCAACAGCCGTCTAATCGTTTACGCGACCAAGCAAGGGGGCCGCGAAGCATTGATGACAACCACCTTGGATGGCAAGATCAAAGCGCGATTGGCCGGACAGAGCGGTGAAATCCGTGAACCTGACTGGGGTCCTTATCAAAAATATTGAATTCACGTAAACCTTTGTGAATGGCTTGCGTTCTATTAGTGACCTAGCATACCTAGGCAAGGAGAATTTTTGATGATTACGTTTAAGCGAGTTTCTATCGCATTGTCTGTAGCTGCCTTGATGGCTGGCTGCTCTTCCGGCGTGAAGTTGGATGAAAACGCCGCTGCTGGTGCCAATGGCGGTGCAAACACTTCTGGCGCAGCCAGCGGTGTGGCAGGCGTGGACTTGACCGGTTCCCAAATCGATGCTGACGGCGGCCCTCGCGGCGTTGGCCGTGTGGTGTACTTTGACTTCGACAGCTTCATCGTGAAGCCGGATGCTCAAGGCCTGGTCGATGCGAATGCACGCTTTATCAAGGCTGACCCTTCGCGCAAAGTGACTGTTGAAGGTCACACCGACGAGCGCGGTGGCCGTGAATACAACTTGGCATTGGGCCAAAAGCGTGCTGAAGCAGTGCGCCGCTCGCTCAACCTACTGGGTGTTAGCGACAACCAAGTCGAAGCGGTGAGCTTCGGCGAAGAAAAGCCCGCAGTGTCCGGCAACAACGAAGCTGCTTACTCGCAGAATCGTCGCGCTGAACTTTCTTACCGTTAAAGCATGAGCATTCGCAATGGATTTTTGCGGATGAATGTTCGTGCACTGGCTGTGATTGGCCTGTGCACGGCATTTGTTCATCCTGCATACGCTTTTTTGGAAGATGCGGAAGCGCGTCGTGCCATCTTGGAATTGCGTCAGCGCTTTGATAGCAGTGCTGAGGAAGCCGCGCAAATGCGTCGTGGTATGCTGGATTTGCAGTCGCAAATTGAATCCATGCGCCGCGAAATGGCACAGCTCAATGGCGCCAAGGAGCAGCTTGAGCGGGAAGTCTCTGAAATCCAGCGTCGTCAAAAAGATTTGGCCGCTGGTGTGGATGATCGCTTGCGCAAGTTTGAGCCTGTTCGAGTTCAGCTCGATGGCCTGGAATTCACTGCAGATCCTGCGGAAAAACGTGATTTCGACGCCGCGTTGGAGAAATTTCGCGCTGGCGAGTTTGCTGAGGCCCGCAAGACCTTCGCAAGCTTTGTGAATACCTATCCAAGCAGCGGCTACGTGCCATCTGCAAGATTTTGGTTAGGCAACACCCAGTACGCAGGGCGTGATTACAAAGAAGCCATTGCCAATTTCCGATCCATGCTCAAAGCAGCCCCTCAGCATGCCCGTGCTGCAGATGCGGCTTTGTCCATTGCGAATTGCCAGCTGGAATTGAAAGACACCAAGGGCGCGGTCAAGACACTGCAAGACTTGGTGAAAGACTATCCTGGCTCTGAAGCTGCAACAACAGCAAAAGAACGTCTACAGCGTTTGAAGTGATGATCTCATCTGAGAATATGAGCAACACCATCGCCGGCTTAGCCGGCGATGGTGTTTTTGCAGACGCTGATCTTCAGCGCCGATTTGGTGGGCTGGAGCGCCTCTACGGTGTCGATGGCGCAGCCCGCATTCGCCAAGCACATGTGGCGGTAGTTGGCGTGGGTGGCGTCGGCTCGTGGGCCGTCGAGGCGCTGGCTCGCAGCGGGGTAGGTACGTTGACGCTGATTGATTTGGACAATGTGGCAGAGTCCAATATCAATCGCCAGATTCATGCGCTGACGAATACGGTGGGTAAAGCCAAAGTCGATGCGATGCGTGAAAGGATTGCCCAAATCAATCCAATGTGCGTAGTGCAGTGCATTGAAGATTTTGTGGAACCTGAAAACTGGCCCAAGATTCTTCCGGCAGGTGTCGGTGCCGTGATCGACGCTTGCGATCAGGTCAAAGCCAAGCTTGCCATGGCGCAATGGGCGCGGCGCAATAAAACTATGTTTGTGAGTGTGGGCGCGGCAGGGGGCAAGCGGCTGGCGCACAAAGTAGAGATTGATGATCTCTCCAAAGTCACCCACGATCCGTTGCTGGCACAACTGCGTTATCGCTTGCGCAAAGAATTCAATGCCCCCAAAGAGGGGAAGAAAATAGGCGTAACGACAGTGTTCAGTCGTGAGGCTGTTCAGCAACCCAGTGCCTCATGCCAAGTGGCAGCCACTGATGGTTCATTGAACTGCAGTGGTTATGGGTCAGTGGTAGCAGTGACTGCCACATTTGGTCAATGTGCTGCAGGTTGGGTTTTAGAGGAAATTGCGAGCAACTCAAAAAAATAGCACGAATTTGAAAAATCACCAAAAAAGCGATGCTACAATTGATTTATTCGCTGATCAGATGAATAGTTTGATTGGTAGGTAGGGCCTTTAGCTCAGTCGGTAGAGCAGCGGACTTTTAATCCGTTGGTCGCGAGTTCGAATCTCGCAGGGCCCACCAAAGATTACAAGCGCTACAGCTATAAAAGCTGTAGCGCTTTTTTCGTTTTATTCCCACCGTGGGAATATTCATCACTTCAAAGAAGCTCGTTTCGAGACCTTCGAACGGTCATAGACCCGTGCCGTGGTCGCTGCGTTCGCATGCAGCTCCGGCAGCGTTCCATGCTGTTCCTTGAACTGTGTGGTGTAGTAAGCACGCAAGTCATGGAATGTGAACCGCCGCTCGATCACTCCTTCTTTCAGGGCCGCAACCATGGCGCGCTGCCAGCCAGTGGTGAAACCCGATTCCGTCATCGGGTTGCCCTTTTGGTTGATAAACACATGCAGAGATGTACTTGGCCTAGGCAGTGACAGTAATCGCGTCGCTAAGTTTTGCATTGCTGGGCTCATGATGATGTTCTCCACCTTCTTGGCATCTCCATGCTGCTTGGCACGGTTGAGCCGGATAAATCCACCATCCATATCTATTTGCCTTATCTGTAAGTCCAAGAACTCTGTTCGCCGAGACCCAGCAAGCGCAGCGAACTCTGCCATGAGGGCCAATGTGCGACTGGCCGGCCCTGAACGAAAGAGCCAATCCAGAAAGCTGCGTAAAACTTGTGGCTCTGGTGCTTCTGTTCTGGCTCGTTCTCTGTTCTTTTTCACCTGTTTGCAGGGGTTGGCATCAATTTCACCCCTCTCAATTGCAACGTTCATCAGGTTTGAAAGCAGCGCAACCTCTCTATTGGCACGTGTTGGTGC
>CAUQST010000035.1:0-44935 GCA_963520865.1 uncultured Comamonas sp. | reverse complement strand
CCAAGGTGATCGTGGCGATCAACAAGGATGCGGAAGCGCCGATCTTCTCGGTGGCTGACTACGGGCTGGAGGCTGACTTGTTTGCTGCCGTGCCTGAGATGGTGGGCAAGCTGTAAAGAACTTTTCAGCTTTCAGCTGAATGTACAAAAGGAGCCTGTCAGGCTCCTTTTTTTTGGGGATCGGTAGCGCTTCCTGGCTCTGCGTTCAATGCCGATTTTGCTGTGCTCCAGTGCTTCTCTGCTCGAACAGTCACTGGAAACATGAAGGACATACACAACTGGTGTGCAACGCTTGTGCGTGTCTTACTTGAGGCTTAAGCGACTGCTGAAATGAAGGCCGCAGCAAACAGCTCTTGTCACGAGCGGCCGCTGGCAGAAAGAAAATGCAATCACTCAACGCAGAAAGTAAGCCTAGTGCTGAAGGCGGGTCGGCTGGAGGGTTATGAATAACCACTCAACGTTATAAGGTGAGTGCAAGAAATTTAGTGCTTGGAACGGGGTTGAAGCTCACAGGCTTGGCATGCACAAAGCCCATCGATTCGTAAAGTTTCTGTGCTTCTGTGAATTCAGGCAGAACGTCCAAACAGATGCGCGAGTAGCCAGCAAGCTTAGCTTCACTCAATATCGCTTCAACGAGCAAGCGACCGAGGTTTCTTACTCGTGCGACAGGGCGGACAAGATATCGGCTATCCAGGTATTGAGACATCACTTTCGAGCCAAACTAGGCCTAGCACCTAGGGACTACCGCACCATGCTCAGCGCTGCACAAATGGGCCGTGGCAAAGCTTCAGTTCGAGCAAGCCGCTGGCTTCTTTAAGCTGTCTATGGACGCTGCTTTCGGCCAGTTGTAGACAATGAACACGAATGCTTCTCTTGAGTTGGGTCTAATCCGGCACTCAAACCGAGCTGCATACTGCCGTCGAATGAGCTTGTGCGTTAGGGCACAGGCATCGGCCACAGTTATTTGTTCACTTACCTACCGCAATCAAAGCATATGAAAACACTTGCCGCAATATCTGTTGCGCTTTTTCTTACGTCGTGTGTAGTAATTCATCGAGAACCTACTCGCCCGGTAAAAATGGAAAAAGGTTCAGCTGTGGACCTTCGTACCGCGCTTGATGCTGCTGACCTTGTCTGGAATTCGATGCAGAGAATCGGTTGCCGTCAAACCGATGTGATTGTCCCTACGACGATGGAGAAGTCCTCCGACTTCCAGGCGGGAGAAGGGCGAGTTGTCCAAGGTCGTGTCAAGGAGCGATGGGTTGCACGCGGCTGCAATATTGAAGTTCCGTACATTGTCGAGTTCATTGCAAACAAGAATAATGTGGGCGGTACAGATATCAACATCCACCGCGAAAAAGGTGGCTCATAAGACGATTTGGATTTGAATTTTGGCCATGAGCCTTGTACGAAAAAGCTGCGCAGGCCGGTAATTCAGTTCGTGATGGTTTGCAACGGATCGTGAGCATTTGCCCACAACATGCAGTTCACCGCCCGTGCCGACTTTCACTAACGTTCTTGAAAGGCGACCTTCAAGCCCAGAGCCACGTAGATGGCTCCAATCGCTTTACCTTGCCAGCGGCTCAATCTGCTCAAACTTTTCAGTGCTTGGCTCAGTGGCTTCACTGAGAGCGCGAGGAGGCTTGTATAGATGGCGCTCAGTGCCACAAATATGAGGCCAAGCACCATGAACTGAGTAAAGCCTGAGCCTGATCCTGGTTGAACAAATTGGGGCAGGAAGGCCAAGAAAAAAAGCGCAGTTTTAGGATTCAAAACTTCGGCAGGGATAGCTTCAAGAAAAGCCCGTCCAGCCTTGATGGGGGCGACTTTGGGTAAAGCAGCACTTTTGGGTTTTGCCATCAATGTGCGCACACCCAGATAGATGAGGTAAGCCGCACCCAGGTACTTCACAGCGCTGAAAGCTAGAGCAGAGGTCATCAGCAATGCAGAGAGGCCGACGGCAGCAAAGAGCGTGTGAACAAAGTCCCCGGCGGCAATGCCAAGCCCGGTAGCGATGCCTACATTGCGTCCACCTTCGAGGGTTCTGCTGAAGACAAGCAGGACGGCAGGTCCGGGTATGAGGAACAGGCCGAGCACGATGGCAACGAATCCGGCGAGCGTTGAAAAATCAAACATGGCTTCTATTTTGGCCTCTGGCTTGCTGCAACGGGTTTCGGTTGAGAGATGCGCTTACCGCAGCGGTTTGACCATGTTGAGCCAAACCTCTGCGGCATGCGCTGATGCCGATACGCCTTCGTTCACATAGCCTAAGGCGGCATAAAACGGCACACGGTCTTCTAGGCATGTCAGCGTCACTGTCTCACGCTGTGCGGTGCGGGCCACGGTTTCCAGCTGGGCCAGCAGCAGGCGGCCAATACCCAGCTTGCGGTGCGCAGGGTGCACGGCCAGACCCAGTACGGTCTGGTGGCCGCCAGTCGTGGGGTTGGCGTTCAATTGTTTGAACAGTTCGTCGCGGATATAGCGTTCGGCCACGACAGGGCCGTTGATCAGTCCAATGACCTGTCCGTGCAGCTCGGTCACCCAAAAGCTATCGGGAATGCGTTGCAGGCGCAGGGCAAAGGCGGCGGCAGTCGCTGCCTCTTCTGGGGTGAAGCAGGCGTTTTCAATGGCGAGCAGTTGCGGCAAGTCCTGCGGTGTAGCGGGGCGCAGCAGCAGCTCTGACGGGGGGGCAAGGTTCAACGTATCAGGCATGGCGGTGATTGTGCATTTGAAGGCAGGGCTTGCATGCCGGGCCGGGTGTGGGTGGTATGGGTTAGATGGAAATAAAAAAACTTCTAACGCTTATCGATCAAACGTTAGAAGTTATTTTTTGGTGAAAAGGAGCCCCGAAAGGCTCCCTTCCCCACCAGGAGGTCACACCTTAGAACGTGTGACGCAGACCCACCTGCAGGCCATGCTGCTTGCCGCTGTCGCTCAGCAGTGCTGCAGGCTCCAGGCTCAGGCCGCCGATGGCCGCGTTGTAGTCTTTGTTCTTCAGGAATGAGTAGGTGCCGTACAGCGCTGTGCGCTTGGACAGGTTGTACTCATAGCCCAGAGAAAGCTGATCGGCTTTGAGCTTGGTAGCGACTCCCACTGGCTGGTAGCGGTAGTGGTTATACGAGGCTTTCACCACACCGGCTGCACCCACGGGCAGGGCTGTGCCCAGCGAGTAAGTTTCGCTCTTGACGGTCGACAAGCCTGCTGGCGTGTTACGTGCCTGGCGGTACGCGCCCGTCAGCTTGAAGTTGCCAAAGTCATAGCTGCTGCCCAGCGAGTACGCACGTTGGCGGATGTTGGCACCAGTGAAGTCAACGTTGTTTTGCTGCTCCATTGCCAAGCTGGCAGACCATGGGCCCTGGTCGTACGAGACAGCTGCGTCATAGTAAGCCTTGGTTTTCCAGGTGCTGTGGTTGGTTTCGCCGAAAGCGTAGTTGGCAGAGAGAGTCACACCGCCAAAACTGGGCGAGGCATAGCTGATCAGGTTGTCTTTGCGCTTGTCGTCATTGTTGCCAACGCCCCAGGCTTGCGAGCCGCCGATGCCTGAGTGGTTGAACACGTCGTAGCGCTTCATGGCTTTGTAGGCTGCGGTTTCGTCCCGGCCCAAGTTCACTTCACCAAAATTGCCTTTCAGGCCGATGGTGGAGCGACGCTTGAAGTCCAGGCCATCGCCGGAGTCGCCAGAGCCAGAGTCAGCGTTGATGCCGGATTCCAGCCAGAACTGGGCTTTGAGGCCGCCGCCCAGATCTTCCACCCCGCGCAGGCCAAAGTAGCTGTCTTTGTTGCCGCCAGATTTCAGGCCAGACCATGTGTTTTGCCCATCGATCACCGTGGCAGCAGCATCCACGTTACCGAACAGTGTGAGGGAGGATTGTGCAAATGCAGAGCCCGTTGCAGCTGCAGCCAGAAAGGGCAGGGAAGCGATGAGTTTTTTCTTCATTGTCTTCATCTATGAACTCCAATCTGAGAGGTTAACTTGCAGATTTTTTGTGTTTTCTGGAAATTTGAAGTTCATTGATTTAACATATTGTTGCAGTTTTTTGCATGCTGTTAATGATCTTCCATTGAGTTTTGAGAACGGCTTGGGCTGCAGGCGGGCATAAAAAAAGCTGCCCTGAGGCAGCTTTTGCGGGGTTGCGGTCGTGCTGGATTTACATCAGCAGGTGTTCACCCGCGTTGTCACCGCCCAGGATGACGTAGTTGACCTTGCGGATGTCCATCAACTTGGTGCCGCCGGAGTAGCTAATGGAAGACTGCACATCCTGCTCCATCTCGATCAGCGTATTCATCAGCGGGCCCTTGACGGGTTCCAGAATGCGCTTGCCTTCGACGTGCTTGTACTCGCCCTTGTTGAAGTCGGATGCCGAGCCGTAGTACTCCTTGAACAGCTCGCCATTCACTTCCACGGTCTTGCCGGGCGATTCTTCATGGCCTGCAAACAGCGAGCCAATCATCACCATGGTGGCACCAAAGCGGATGCTCTTGGCAATGTCACCGTGGCTGCGGATACCGCCGTCAGCAATGATGGGCTTTGTAGCCACGCGTGCACACCACTTCAGGGCCGACAGCTGCCAGCCGCCTGTGCCAAAGCCGGTCTTGAGCTTGGTGATGCACACCTTGCCGGGGCCTACGCCCACCTTGGTGGCGTCAGCGCCCCATGCTTCTAGGTCGATCACGGCTTCAGGGGTGGCCACGTTGCCAGCAATCACGAAGGCTGCGGGGATCTTGGCCTTGATGTACTGAATCATGTTCCTCACGCTGTCGGCATGGCCGTGGGCGATGTCGATGGTGATGTACTCGGGGCAGATGTCGTCGGCCACAAAGCGGTCAACGATGGCGTAGTCCGCTGGTTTGACGCCCAGAGAGATCGACGCGAACAGGCCTTGCGACTGCATGGCCTTGGTGAACAGCACGTTGTCGATGTCAAAGCGGTGCATCACGTAGAAATAGCCGTGCTGCGCCAAGAATTTGCAGATCTT
This sequence comes from uncultured Comamonas sp., assembly GCA_963520865.1. GTDB lineage: Bacteria > Pseudomonadota > Gammaproteobacteria > Burkholderiales > Burkholderiaceae_C > Comamonas. The sequence continues at coordinate 39,960 of CAUQST010000035.1, read as the reverse complement.
CTCGTCCAACACGGTTTTCATGTTGGCGGGTACGACGGGCAGGCGGAAGGTGCGGCCACCCAGCTCAACGCTGGCATCGCATTCCGAGCGGCTTTCCACGCGGCACTTGCGGGGCAACAGCAGTACGTTGTCGTAGTCGAAGATTTCCATGATTTCCAAGCTCCAGAAAGGTCACGGCGGGAATCTCACCCGCCTCAATTTTCAAAGTAGGCGCTTGGTCTGGAGGCCGGTTTTTTGGCAGGCAAGCAAATTGTGGCCAAAAAAAACCGGACCACAAAAACTTGGGCCCGGTGATTGATTCTATATGTGCTGGCATACCCTTGGTAGATGCATGTTCGAATGAGCGGTATATGCGCAGACATATACCGTTGTGCGCCGGGATGCACTTGTCCGTGCCTGGGGTGGTTCACACTTCCTACAATGGGAGGATGTTCCCAATCGACCTGCTTGACGGTGCCCATGGTGGCACGCCTTCTTCTCTGAATTCGCCCCTGCTGCAGGGGTTGAATGACGAACAGCGTGCTGCTGTGACGTTGCCACAGGGCCATGCACTGGTGCTGGCAGGCGCTGGTTCGGGCAAGACCCGGGTGCTGACCACGCGCATTGCATGGCTGCTGCAAACGGGGCAAGTCTCGCCCGGCGGCATCATGGCTGTGACGTTTACAAACAAGGCGGCCAAGGAGATGACGGCGCGACTGTCTGCCATGCTGCCTTACAACGTGCGCGGCATGTGGATTGGCACCTTCCACGGGCTGTGCAACCGTTTGCTGCGTGCCCACCACGTGGCTGCAGGCCTGCCAGCCACGTTCCAGATTCTGGATACGCAAGACCAGCTGTCTGCGGTCAAACGCCTGTGCAAGCAGTACGGTGTAGACGACGAGCGCTTTCCGCCCAAGCAGTTGACGTGGTTCATTGCTGGCTGCAAGGAAGAGGGCATGCGCCCCCAAGACGTACCGGTGGCCGACCCAGATACGAAAAAGAAGGTAGAGCTGTACGCGCTGTACGAGGCGCAATGCCAGCGCGAAGGCGTGGTGGATTTTGGCGAGCTGATGCTGCGCAGTTTTGAGCTGTTGCGCGATGACGCCGCGCTGCGCGCCCATTACCAGCAGCGTTTCCGGTTTTTGCTGGTGGACGAGTTTCAGGACACCAACAAGCTGCAGTACGCATGGCTCAAGCAGCTGGCGGGCGAATTTGTCAACGGCAAGATGCAGTCCACCAGCAGCGTGCTGGCCGTGGGCGACGATGACCAGAGCATCTATGCGTTCCGTGGTGCGCGCGTGGGCAATATGAGCGACTTTGTGCGCGAGTTTGATGTGCAGCACCAGATCAAGCTGGAGCAGAACTACCGCAGCTACGGCAATATTCTGGACAGCGCCAATGCGTTGATTGAGCACAACAGCCAGCGCTTGGGCAAGAACCTGCGTACCGATCAGGGTGCGGGCGAGCCGGTGCGTGTGATGGAGTCACCCACCGATCTGGATGAAGCCAGCTGGATCGTGGGAGAGATCAAGGATCTGGTGCGCAACGACGGCTACAGCCGCCAGGAAATCGCCATTTTGTACCGCAGCAATGCGCAAAGTCGGGTGATTGAAAGCAAGCTGTTCAACGCAGGCATTCCTTACCGAGTGTATGGCGGTCAGCGTTTTTTTGAACGTGCAGAAATCAAGCATGCGCTGGCCTATTTGCGGCTGATTGAAAATCCACACGACGACACCAGCTTTATGCGCGTGGTGAACTTCCCGGCGCGTGGTATTGGCGCTCGCAGCGTAGAGACGTTGCAGGAAACCGCACGTACTGCTGGGTGCTCGCTGAACGACGCAGTAACGGCTGTAGGCGGTGCAGCAGGCACCAAACTGCAAGGCTTTGTGGCCAAGATGGATGTGTTGCGAGAAGAAGCCGAAGGCAAGACGTTGCGTCAGACCATTGAGCGCATGCTGGAAGTCAGCGGCCTGATTGACCACTACGGCACAGAAAAAGAAGGTCAGGACCGCATTGAAAACTTGAAGGAGTTGATCAACGCGGCCGAAAGCTTTGTGACGCAAGAAGGTTTTGGCAAGGATGCGGTGGCGCTGCCCATTGATGAAACGGGTGCCCCGCTGACGCAAAGCCCTGCCAGCCAAGGCCTGGATACCAGCTTGCCGGTGCTGGACTTGCCCCTGAATGGCACGGATGCAGAGACGGGCGAAACTCTCTCGCCGCTGCAAGCCTTTCTGGTGCATGCGGCGCTGGAGGCCGGCGATAACCAGGCCCAAGCTGGTCAGGATGCGGTGCAAATGATGACGGTACACGCCAGCAAGGGGCTGGAGTTTGATGTGGTGTTCATTGGTGGCCTGGAAGAAGGCCTGTTTCCCCATGAAAACGCCATGAGTGACCGCGGTGGTCTGGAAGAAGAGCGCCGCCTGATGTACGTTGCCATCACCCGGGCACGCAAGCGCCTGTATCTGAGCCATTCACAAAGCCGCATGTTGCATGGGCGCACCACGTTCAATCTGCCCAGCCGATTTATTGACGAGCTGCCCGAGAGCGCACTCAAGTGGATCAGCGCCAAGGGTGGTTTTGGCAGTTTTTCGCCTAAGAACGCAGCGGGCAGCGGCTGGCAGTCGGGTGCCAGAGGTCAATTTGGTGCATATAGCCCCAAAGGTCCTGAAGTGTTTGCCAACCCGGTGGTGCCCGCCCAGAAGGCGGCCCCTGTGCACGGTATTGCCAAGGGCCTGACGGTGTTTCACACCAAGTTTGGTGAAGGCAAGGTACTGGCTGTAGAAGGTACGGGTGATGATGCGCGGGCGCATATCAACTTCCCGCGCCATGGTGCCAAGTGGCTGGCGTTGGCCATTGCCAAGCTGACCATCGTGGATTAAGACCCGCTAACCCTCATCTCCAATGCAAATCAAAGATTGGCTCGATGGTGCTAGCAGCACTAACGATGCAGGCAGATAAAGCCATAAAAAAGGGACGCTCAAAGCGTCCCTTTTTTGTTGCGGCTTGTGCCGCTTATTTGTAGTCGTAGGTGACATCGTCCACGTGCAAAGTGCGCTCTTCGTCTGGTGGCGAGAAGCAGTCACGGAAAGTGAACACGGCAGAGGTCAGGAACATGGTGACCAAGGCCATGCCCAGCATGACGGTCAAAATATTGGCCGCCAATGCCACTGCAGAGCCCAGCAGCAGGGACAGCACCACGGTGATCAGCGACAGTGCAAGACCTGCGCCAATAGCCAGACCCAGCCAGCCAATGGCATAGATGAAAAAAGCGCGGAAATTGCGCACGCAGGCAACAACACTGAAGAACACCGCTTTGACGGGAGACACGCCATGCCACTGCACCAGAGCGGGCGCATGCCACATCAGCATGGCCAGCAGGTTGTACAGAAAAAAGCCGCCCCACAAGGCAATGTGAAAGCCGGGCTGCTGCACCAGCTCTTCAGCCATTTCGGGGGTAATGGGCTCGTTGCTCAGTGACAGGCGGGCCAGGCTGCCGTCGTCAAACAGCGAAGTCAGCGCCACGATCAGCATGATGCCCACAGCGTAGAAAACGCCCAGAATGGCCAAAGCCTTGGTGCGCGGGTTGTCGCCACGAAAGGGGGCAATGACCAGGCTGGGGCGTGCAATACGGTCTTGAGAGGCCTCAGCTGCGCCCAGCATCATGATCAGAAATACCGATGGCATGAGAACGAGGGCAATGTAAGGGCCAATGATGGGCAGCATGCCAATCAGCGACACGGCCGCCATGCTGAGAAACAGCAGCGCAGTCAGTGCCATGGGCTGGCGCCAGAAGGTTTGCATGCCCAGCTTGACCCATTGCAGGCCAGTGCTGGCAGGAACGATATGAAGTTTCATGTCTGTGTGATGTGCAAGGAAAAAGCCACTGAAAGCAGCGCTTGCAATCTGCTGAACTGTACCCCACACCTCACCAGCAGAGTGTGGCGTGGGGCTGCTGTGGCTTGAGCTTCGAGCGTGTTTACGGTCTCTACGCAGGCGCGTTGGAGTGCAATCGGGAGGAGTTTGAGTCGATGGGGTGCAGCTTGCATCAGTGTGCAAGCCAGCCACAGCGCGAAGAAATCGCCCGATTTCACTTTAACCCTTGGGGCCAGTGGCTTTGCGGGCGGTCTGCATCGTTGCGAATCCTCGCAATAGCCGAGCTATTGCTGCGGTATTGCGCCTCGCATCCCATCCCGCAAAAACACTGGCGCGCCGCGAGGAGATCGTAAACACGCTCTTAGACCGTAAGCGGGTGGGCCAGCGTTGCAGGGTAGGCCACGCGCTGGCGCAGCACACGCTCAAAGTGGGTGGGGTCGTGGGGCACCAGCATGGCGGCTTCACGAGGCAGATAAAAGTCCCACAGGCGCGAAATCCAAAACCGCAGTGCGCCAGCGCGCAGCATGGCGTTGAACAACTGGCGCTCAGCAGCTTGCAGCGGGCGCACGGCCTGATAGGCATCCAGCATGGCCTGTGCTTTGGTGGCATTGTGCGCACCGGTGGCATGGTCAATGCACCAGTCGTTCAGGCACACGCACAGGTCAAACAAGAAAGAATCTACGCCGGCAAAGTAAAAGTCGAAAAAGCCGGTGAGCGTTTCACCTTCAAACATGACGTTGTCGCGAAACAGGTCGGCGTGTACAGGGCCACGGGGCAGGGCCTGGTAGGCGCTGGATGCAGCCGTGTGGTTCTGAAAGGCCAGCTCGGACTGCAGCAGCTCGGCAGTTGCGGGCTCCAGGTGCGGCAAAACCACGGGCGCTGTCTCGTTCCACCAGGGTAGTCCGCGAAGATTGGGTTGCTCGCGGTCGTAGTCGCGCCCAGCCAGGTGCATGCGCGCCAGCATGTCGCCCACCGCAGCGCAGTGCACGGGCAGGGGTTGCAGCTGACTTTTGCCACGCAGCTTTTGCACGATAGCGGCGGGTTTGCCGCAGACCTTGTGCAGGATATCGCCACTCTTGCCGTCTGCCTGTGGGTCGGGCACCGGAATGCCTGCGTGTGCCAGGTGCTTCATCAGGTAGAGGTAAAAGGGCAACTGCTCGGCAGTCAGGCGCTCGAATAATGTAAGCACCCACTCTCCCTGATCTGTTGTCAGGAAGTAGTTGGTGTTTTCAATGCCACCTTGAATGCCACGTAGCTCGGTGAGTTGGCCCAGGGGTACGCGGCGCAGTAAATCGCGCGCGTCTTTGTCAGAAACTTCGGTAAAAACGGCCATCGCTCAGGATGAAAGAAAGGAAAAAGCCTGCTGCGGCGATCGCGCGACAGCAGGTGAGGAAAAAGGAGGGGGTTTAGAACTGCAGAGCGCGCCAGACGCGGCGGCCATTGGTGCCGTCGGCACCTTCAGCGTTCTGAGGCTGCACCTCGTAAGCAGGCAAATTACCCACCTTGGGTTGAACGGTAATGTTCTTTGTTTCGCCACCTACACGCAATTCGTCCACACGGCTACCTTCGTCTTCCACACGAATGCGCTCAATGCGTTGATTGCGTTTATCGCCCTTTTGCTCCGTATTTTGCAGCTGCTCAGAAGCTTGTGCATTGGGTTGGGGCGAGTTTTCGCCCTTGTCCTGTGCCAGCACGGGGGCTACGGCCAGGAAGGAGGTGAGGATGATGGTGGCTGCGCGCATACCTAAATTGTAGAGGGCAGGCACAATTCCAGCTATGAGCAATTCCAAGACACTGGTGCTGGTAGACGGATCCAGCTATCTGTACCGCGCCTACCACGCTATGCCCGACCTGCGGGCTGTGCCCGGAGACCCCAGCAGCCCGGCTACGGGTGCCATCCGGGGCATGATCAATATGATGCAGGCGCTGCGCAAAGAAGTGGTGGCGGATTACGCAGTGTGCGTGTTCGACACCAGTGGCCCCACTTTTCGCGATGCCATGTACACCGAGTACAAGGCCACACGCTCACCCATGCCAGACGATCTGCGCAGTCAGATCGAGCCCATCCACACGGTGGTGGATCTGCTGGGCTGGAAAGTGGTGGCCGTGCCGGGCGTAGAAGCTGATGATGTGATCGCCACGCTGGCAAACATGGCGGCCGCGCAGGGCATGAACGTGATCGTCTCCAGCGGCGACAAAGACCTTTCCCAACTGGTCAATGAGCGCATCACCATCATCGACACCATGAACGGCAAACGCCGCGATGTGGCAGGGGTGACCACTGAGTTTGGGGTGCCGCCCGAGAAGATGATTGATTTTCAGGCGCTGATTGGCGACACCGTGGACAACGTGCCTGGCGTGACCAAGGTGGGCCCAAAGACCGCCGCCAAGTGGCTGGAGGAATACGGCACGCTGGACAATTTGATTGCCCATGCCGACGCCATCAAGGGCGTGGCAGGCAACAACTTGCGCGAAGCGATTGCCAGCGGTCAATTGGCATTGAGCCGCCAGTTGGTGACCATGAAAACCGATTGCGATTTGACCGAGCATGTGCCCGGCCTACCTGCGTTTGACGACATCACGCTGGACGAGCCTGACGCGGCAGGTCTGTTGCCGTTTTACGAGCAATATGGCTTCAAAGGGCTGGCGCGTACGCTGGGCGTGCCGGTGGCAGAGGCTTCTGCACCTGCCGAGGCAGTGAAGACCAAAGCTGCTGCTCCCTCGCCCCAGGGCGATATGTTTGATGCAGACGATGCCGCCGCTACCGAAGTGGCTGTGGCGGCGCAGCAGCGTGACGTGGTCTACACCACCATCCTGACCGAGGCACAGCTGAACGAGTGGCTAGGAAAAATTGAAGCCGCCACGCTGACCGCGATTGATACGGAAACAGATTCGTTGGATGAAATGCTGGCGCAGATTGTTGGCATTTCTTTCAGTGTGAAGGTGGGCGAAGCTGCCTATATTCCGCTGCGCCACGAAGGCATGGATGTGCCTGAGCAACTGCCTTTGGCCATGGTGCTGGAGCGCCTGAAGCCGTGGCTGGAAAACCCCAGCAAGAAAAAGCTGGGTCAAAACGTCAAGTACGATCAGCACGTGTTTGCCAACCATGGCATCAGCGTGCGCGGTTATGCGCACGACACCATGCTGCAAAGCTATGTGCTGGAAGTGCACCGCCCGCACAACCTGACCAGCCTGGCTCTGCGCCATGTGAACCGCACCGGCATGACTTACGAAGACCTGTGCGGCAAGGGTAAAGGGCAAATTCCGTTTGCACAGGTGGCCGTGGACAAGGCGGCGGCTTATTCGTGCGAAGACTCGGACCAGACGCTGGATGTGCACGGCGTGCTGTGGCCGCAGCTGGAAAACGATGCCAAGCTGCGTCACATCTATGAGCTGGAGATTGCGACCAGCGAAGCGCTGTTTCGCATTGAGCGCAATGGCGTGCGCATTGACGCCGGTGCGCTGGCGCGCCAGAGCAATGATTTGGGCGCACGCATCTTGCAATTAGAAAACGAGGCGTATGAGATAGCGGGCCAGACTTTTAATCTGGCCAGTCCTAAGCAGCTGGGTGAAATTTTCTTTGACAAGCTGGGCATGCCCGTCGTCAAGAAAACGGCGACTGGTGCGCGCAGCACGGATGAAGAAGTGCTGGAAAAGCTGGCAGAAGACTACCCGCTGCCCGCCAAGTTGCTGGAGCACCGCTCGCTGTCCAAGCTCAAAGGCACGTACACCGACAAGCTGGCGCAAATGGCCATTGCACGCACTGGCCGTGTGCACACCCACTATGCGCAGGCCGTAGCGGTGACCGGGCGTTTGTCCAGCAATGACCCAAATTTGCAGAACATTCCCGTGCGTACCCCTGAAGGGCGTCGCGTGCGTGAAGCCTTTGTGGCCCCTGAAGGCAAGCTGATTGCCAGCGCTGATTACTCGCAAATCGAGCTGCGCATCATGGCCCACTTGTCGGGCGACGAGGCGTTGCTCAACGCTTTCAAAAATGGTCTGGATGTGCACAAGGCCACAGCTGCTGAAGTTTTTGGTGTCAGCGTCGATGCAGTCAGCAGCGAGCAGCGCCGCTATGCCAAGGTGATTAACTTTGGCCTTATCTACGGCATGAGCAGCTTTGGCTTGGCCAAGAACCTAGGTATTGAAACCAAGGCCGCAGCGGCGTACATCGACAAGTACTTTCAGCGTTACCCCGGCGTAAAGCGCTACATGGATGAAACCGTGGAGCTGGCGCATGCCCAAGGTTATGTGGAGACCGTATTTGGCCGTCGCCTGTACCTGCCGGAAATTAACGGCGGCAGTGGACCGCGTAAAAAAGCGGCAGAGCGTGCAGCGATCAATGCCCCCATGCAAGGTACTGCGGCTGATCTGATCAAAAAAGCCATGGTTGCCGTGCAAGCCAAGCTGGATGCCGAAAAGCCGAGCATTCAGGTCATCATGCAAGTGCACGATGAATTGGTGTTTGAGCTGCCGGCTGTAGAAGAAAGCTGGGTGCGCGAGCACATACCTGCCGTGATGGCCAGCGTGGCTGAGCTGTCAGTGCCGCTGCTGGCTGAAGTGGGTGTGGGAGAGAACTGGGAAAAGGCACATTGAGCCTCTGTCTCCAAAGATGCTCCAGTGCCAGAGCGCATCTGCTATAAAAAAGTCGGCCAAGGGTCGGCTTTTTTATGCGTAGATTTTGGTGTGAGCCGCGAGTTGGTACCATCGATTTGGCAATGCTTTAATTAAAAAAATAGCACCTAGCGCTTATCAGTAATTGTTTTCAAGTACTTTTGTCACTAAATCGCCCGTGTAGGTTGCGTTAATAGCTATATTTTTCAATGCCCCATTCACCCAACACATTCATGAGACCGTTATCTCTCACGCCTGCAGTACGTATGGGGCTTTCCATATCTGTGGCTACGGGGCTGTATGGCATTTCGTTTGGTGCTCTGGCCGTGGCAGCAGGTCTGAGCGTCTGGCAGGCCATGGCCCTGAGTGCGCTGATGTTTACAGGGGGATCGCAATTTGCCTTTATTGGCGTGATTGCTGGTGGCGGCGCTGGATCGGCAGCTTTGGGTGCAGCCACATTGCTGGGGGTGCGCAACGCTGTCTATGGCATGCAGATGAACCGGATGCTGCAACCAAAGGGCTGGCGCAAATACCTGGCTGCACAGGTCACGATTGATGAATCGGCCGCAACGGCCTCGGGGCAGATCGATGCTGCAGAGCAAAGACGCGGCTTCTGGACAGCGGGTGTGGGCGTGTTTGTGTTGTGGAACGTATTTACTTTTCTGGGTGCCTGGCTGGGCGATGCTTTGGGAGACCCGCGCCAGTGGGGGCTGGATGGCGCGGCGGTAGCGGCTTTCCTTGGCCTGCTGTGGCCCCGTTTGCAGCAACGCGAACCCGTGGCCTTGGCCGTGCTGTGCGGGGTGCTGACGGCTTTGGCCGTGCCTTTACTGGCACCGGGCTTACCTATTTTGGTGGCTGCCGTGGTTGGTGCCGCATGGGGCTGGTGGCGCAGTGCGGTTGCGCGAACAGATGGTTTGAGCGCCAAGGAGGCTGTATGAGTCTGGACCTGTGGCACTGGATTGTGCTGGCAAGTGCCGCCGCTTTTGCGGTGAAGCTGGCTGGCTACGCCGTCCCTGCACGGTGGCTGCAAAGCCCAAAAATGGCGCAAGTGGCAGCATCCATGACCGTGGCTTTGCTGGCGGCCTTGACCGTGATGAATACGTTCGCAGCAGGCACTGTCCTGGTAGTGGATGCGCGATTGACGGCTTTGGTGGTGGCGGGCATTGCTTTGTGGCTGCGGGCTCCGTTTTTACTGGTGGTGGTGCTGGGAGCCGCCAGTGCGGGGATGACCCGGTGGCTGGTGCAGGGGTAGCATCAGCGGGCAGCGCTGCCTTGTGGTGCCACGCACTTCAACGCGGTGAGGCATGGAGTTCAAACCATGATTGTGAGCGCAGCACCTGTAGCAATGGATATGATTCTCATTTGGTGGTTTGGCATGACAGCGTAAAGCGCACGTACGCTGTGACTTGATAGCCAGAGACAGGGCGCCCATTTTTTCTCTGTGTCCTCTTGACAGCTTGTGTAGGCTATTCAAAGAGGGCCGCTGAGACCGTGGGAATCACCCATTTGAACAACTCAGTCAGCAGCAAGGCGCGCAGCAAGTCTTGCCCTGTTTAGAGAAAATACTGCGCAGTTGGGGCCATAGGCCTGAGAGAAAACATTTGCTATGACATTGGTCGCTATTATTTTGGCCACTCTGGCTTCCGGGATCGGAAGTGTCTGGGTGGCTAACTTTCTTTTGAAAGTCGGCTTTGGGAAAAACCAAAGCGATCGCGCTCAGCAAGGTCTGTTGAGTCTTTCAGCGGGTGCGTTGCTGGCAACGGCTTTCATGCATTTATTGCCCGAAGCTTTTAACAGCGAAGCCAGCGCCCATGATTTATTCATGACGCTGCTCATTGGGGTAGTGTTTTTCTTTTTATTGACCAAAGCTGAGCTTTGGCACCACGGCCATGAGCACCAGCATGAGCCGCATGACCACGATCATGCCCATCACCATGGCGGGCATACCCACCAGCACAGCCATAAAGGCGGTGGCTGGTCTTTGCTGACTGGCGACAGCGTGCATTGCTTTGGCGATGGCATCTTGATTGCCTCTGCCTTTGTGGCGGATATGCGTCTGGGTTTGATTGCTGCGGTGTCTGTCTTGGCCCACGAAGTGCCTCACCATATTGGTGACTTGGTGGTGCTGCGCAACAGCAGCCATAAGAGCTTGGCGTTGTTGAAAGTTTCCTTGGCTGGTGCTGTGACAGCTTTGGGCGGAGTCATCGGTTATTTCCTGGTGGGTCGCCTGGCGGAGTCCTTGCCGTACTTTTTGGTGGTGGCGTCCAGCAGTTTTGTCTATGTGGCACTGTCTGACTTGATTCCCCAGCTGCAAAAACGCCTGTCGGCCAAAGAAACTCTGGTGCAAGTGGTGTGGCTGGTCACAGGGATTGTCTTGGTCACCGTGGTCAGTGGTTTGGCACACGGCGGCCACGCCCACTAACAAGTGGTATGCGACACATTAAAAAATGGCACCCAGGGGTGCCATTTTTTTGCGCTGTACGCTTTTCAACCTGTTAACACGACCCTTGATGCGCGGCTGCTAGGTGGTTTGCCGTACCTGGGCACGGTGCTAGCTGCGCCTTAGGCCGGTTCAGCTTGCTGAGTGTGTGTGCTGTTGCGCAAGATGCCTTGAATGGCAGAGCGCACAGAAGACAGCTGACGGCGAGACACTTGCAAAATCTCTGGCACACCGTGCAAGCGCATGGTCCAGCATTCACCTTCTTCATCGGTGTAATTTTTTTCCAGTACACGCATTTGCGCAGGGTTGACCAAGGCGTTGCGGTGAATGCGTACAAACTGATTGGGAAAGCGGTGTTCCAGCTCGCTCAGTGAACTGTCCAGAATGAAAGTGCGTGATGCCGTGCGCACGGTGACGTACTTTTGTTCGGCCTTCAGATACACGATCTGGTGCAATGGCACGCGTTCGGCGCGGCCGCGGTCTCGAATCACCAGCGCGGGGGCATTGTCGGTGGTGTTGCTGGTGCCTTCCAAAGCACGCATGCGCCGAATTTTGGCAATCGCTTGTTGCAGCCGCTCCAGCCGCACGGGCTTGGTGAGGTAATCCACGGCATCCACTTCAAACGCACTAGCGGCGTACATGGAGTGCGCGGTGACGAACACGATGGCCGCAGGGGGGCTCATATTGCGCAGCGTCTGCGCGAGAACCATGCCGTCAGGGCCAGGCATCTGAATGTCGAGCAAGACAACATCCACAGGCAGCTCTGAACGCTGCAAGAAATCTTGGGCTTGGGCCACATTCGCTGCTTCTTCGACGATGAATGGAGAAGAGGGGTCTTCGCAATCGCTCAACAAGACTCGCAAACGGTTACGGGCCAACAGTTCATCATCGACGATCAGCACATGCATCTCTTATCTCCGGATGGTTGTGGTTATGTACTTAACTGGACGGCAGAGAGATTCGAACTTCAAACACATCATCTTTTTGCGCTGCACTGAACGTTGCCTGAACATCGTGCAGTAAGCGCAAACGCCGCTCTACGTTGGCAAGGGCCATGCCCTGACCTTTAGTAGACGCAGTCTTGTCCCCTTGGCGTCTCGATGCACTCAGTGTATTGGTGACACATAACAAAATGGATTTTTTTCGTAAGAGTCGCGCGGAGATTGTTACTTTCGCGCCAATGATTGAGGGTTCCACCCCATGTTTGACCGCGTTTTCTACCAAGGGCTGCAAGAGGAGTGGTGGCAAACCGACATTCAGGGCGGCGGGGTCCAGGTCCCACTCCACCTGCAGGCGATCGCCAAAACGAATTTGCTCGATGTCCAGGTAGCGCTGAGCCAATTCAATCTCTTCATGCAATGCAATGGTGCTGCGCGGGTCTTGGAGCGTGGCCCGGAATAAATCGCTCAGATCTTCCAGAAGCCGCTCTGCTTTGGCGGGGTTTTCGCGCACCAGCGCTATGGCACTGTTCAGGGCGTTGAACAGAAAGTGTGGCCGTATGTGTGCTTGCAGCGCCGTGAGCTGTGCCTTGGTGGCCGCAGGGGTGCGGCCTTCGGCGCGCAATACCAAGTAGCCCACAATGACAGAGGCCATCAGTCCACCCACGACGGCATTGGCCAGCCAGTGCATGCGTCCCACATCTCCAGTGATGGCCAGCATGGCGGTGGCGTAAAGGCCTGCGACGACGCCCAGCGCGATACCGGTGGCGTATTGGTGCGGGCCATCCATGCGGTGCAAGACGCGCTTGAGGCTGCATGCCATGAGCAGCCACACTAAAGTGCCGGGCAGGCCGCCACTGGTCAGCCAGGCAGTGTGCAAGAGCCACTCTCTTGCATTCGGACTGGCGTAAAGCGATGCAACAGCCAGGGCCACTTCCACTCCTAATACAGCGCGCAAAACTACGCCCAGATGGCAGGCGTCAAAAATTAAAACAGGTAGCGCTGCACTAGGCTGAGGGGTTGTCGTGTCCGCAGATTCGGAGGAAGGCGATTGGCTCGATAAAATTTGCGGCTTGTGCATAGGGCATCCGGGTGTTCCGGGTGTCAGTCGTAATTGGAAATTCTGCCCTCCCATGTCTGATAACACCAACACCCAGCCCTCCCAAAACCAACTCGACACCAAGGCTCAGGCGTGGTCAGCGTTGTTTTCTGAGCCAATGAGCGATTTGGTCAAGCGTTATACCTCCAGCGTTTTCTTTGATCAGCGCATGTGGAAGGCTGACATCACCGGCAGTTTGGCCCATGCAGAAATGCTGGCTGCGCAAGGCGTGATTGGTCAGGATGACTTTGCCTCCATTCAAAAAGGCATGGCGCAAATCAAGCAAGAAATCGAATCCGGCGCTTTTGAGTGGAAGCTGGATCTGGAAGATGTGCACCTGAACATTGAGGCGCGCTTGACGGCTTTGGTGGGCGATGCAGGCAAGCGTCTGCATACGGGCCGTAGCCGCAATGACCAGGTGGCCACCGATGTGCGCCTGTGGTTGCGCGACGAGATCGATCTGATCGAAGGTCTGCTCAAAGAGCTGCAGCTGTCGCTGGTAGAAGTGGCCGAAAAGAACGTAGAAGTCATCCTGCCCGGCTTTACCCACCTGCAAGTGGCGCAACCCGTGAGCTTTGGCCACCACATGCTGGCTTACGTTGAAATGTTCAAGCGCGATGCTGAGCGCATGCTGGATGTGCGCAAGCGCGTTAACGTACTGCCTTTGGGCTCTGCTGCGCTGGCCGGCACCACTTACCCGCTGGACCGTGAGCGTGTGGCCAAAACACTGGGAATGGAAGGCGTGTCGCAAAACTCGCTGGACGGTGTGAGTGACCGTGACTTCGCCATCGAATTCTCGGCGGCTGCCTCGCTGTGCATGGTGCACGTGAGCCGCTTGTCGGAAGAGCTGATCATCTGGATGAGCCAGAACTTTGGCTTTATCAAGATTGCCGACCGTTTCACAACCGGCTCGTCCATCATGCCCCAGAAGAAAAACCCCGATGTGCCTGAGCTGGCGCGTGGCAAAACAGGCCGCGTAGTGGGCCACCTGATGGGCTTGATCACTTTGATGAAGGGCCAGCCTCTGGCCTACAACAAAGACAACCAGGAAGACAAAGAGCCGCTGTTTGACACAGTGGACACCCTGAAGGACACGCTGCGCATCTTTGCTGAAATGATGGGTGGTCAGGTCAATCCAGCTACCGGCGCTAAAGAAGGCGGTATCACCGTCAACGCGGCCAATATGCGCGCTGCTGCCTTGAAGGGCTACGCCACTGCCACTGATCTGGCGGACTACCTGGTCAAGAAGGGCCTGCCTTTCCGCGATGCTCATGAAACCGTGGCCCACGCCGTGAAGCTGGCCAGCGCCAAGGGCGTGGACTTGAGCGAGCTGCCTTTGGCGGAGCTGCAGTCTTTCAACCCCAGCGTAGAGGCCGATGTGTTTGAGGTGCTGAGCCTGGAGGGCTCACTCAACGCACGCAATACCCTGGGCGGCACTGCACCTGCACAAGTGCGCATTCAACTGGCGAAACACCGCGCACGCTTGGCTGGATAACAGCGGCATTTCTGCTCGACAGAGCGAATTGAAGCATCGAAAAAAAGGGACGCTATAGGCGTCCCTTTTTCTTTGTTGATGCTTTGATTGCAGAGGTTGAATGCATTAAATGGCGAATGGGGGCATCACAATTTGCTATGTTTTTTGAGAGTTTTTGCATTTTTCGACTGATAAGCTAGCAGATGGCCGTGTATGGCTGCTTTTATTTTTAACTGCTGGAGAAATTAGTGACCCACGCTTCACGTCGTCGATTCCTTGCCCAAACGGCCCGTCAAGCAGCACTGCTGGCTACGGCCAGTGTGGCAGGTGGCCGCTGGGCGTGGGCTGCAGAAAAACCTGTGCGCATCTTGGTGGGTTTTCCACCCGGCGGTGGCACTGACGTGATTGCACGTTTGCTGCAAGAGCCGCTGAGTCAGCGCTTGGGGCGCACGGTCATTATTGAAAACAAGCCCGGTGCGGGCGGGCAGATTGCGGCGCAGCAACTCAAAGCCTCCGTGGCTGATGGCACGACGCTGTTTTTGACGCATGACCACAGCATCTCCATCTTGCCGCAGGTGGTGCGCCATGCAGGGTTTGATCCGGCACTCGATTTTGAACCTGTGGGAGGCTTTGCCTCATTTGTGAATACCTTTGCGGTATCGGCCTTGCATCCTGCCAAGACTTTTGAGGAATATCTGGACTGGGTGCGTAAAGCTGCGGGTGGCCGCAGTGCGGTGGGCATTCCGGCACCGGCGTCCACGCCAGAGTTTTTGGTCAAGCAAATTGCCAACCGTTATCAGCTGGATTTGATTGCCATCCCGTACAAGGGCAGCGCCCCCATGATCGGGGACATGCTGGGTCGCCAAATTGAAGCTGGCATTGGCTCCGTGCAAGACTTTGTGAATTACCACCAGGAAGGCAAATTGCGTGTGCTGGCAGTGCTGGGCGGCAAGCGCCAGCCCATGTTGCCGCAAGTTCCCACCTTCTCGGAGCTGGGCCTGAAGGGCCTGGAAGACATGCCGTACTACGGAATTTATGCCCCTAAGGGCGTGCCGGCAGCATTTACGCAGCGGTTTTCCAAAGCCTTGGCAGACAGCGTGCGGGAGCCGCACATTCGTCAGCAGCTAGAAGCGATCGGCTTGGTGGTAGATTCAATGACACCTGAGCAATTGGCGCAGCGTGAGCAGACTTACACGGCGGTTTGGGCGCGCATCATCAGCGAAAGTGGTTTTAAACCTCAGTAAATCGCCATAGCATTGTGTGTGCCAAAGCCGCTGGCCATTGCGCCGCGGCTTTTTTATTGCCTGAAAAAAGCGCCAATGTCTGATGAAACTATGCCTGCTGTCAGTGCTAGGCTTGGCGGTATTCATATCAATACAAAAAACGATTAGGGGCTGCAGATGCGCTTGAATGTGTTGTGGGGGCTCATGGCCGTGGGGGCATTCATTTCTGGAGCGGCCCATGCGGTATCTATCACCCAGGTCACGCCCAAAGGGAGCGTGAGTGATGTGCGCCAGGTGGTGGTGCAAACCGCCGCGGATGCGGTGCGCTTTGGCAATGCCCAGGCGCCAGATCCGGTGCGTGTGCAGTGTCTGCCAGAACAAGCAGGCAAAGGTACGGGCCGATGGAACGATGCACGCGAGTGGGTGTGGCAGTTTGAACAAAGCCCGCCCGCTGGAACACGGTGCAATGTGCAGATAGATAAAGCTTTCAAGTCGCCCACAGGTGAAGCCCTGGTAGGCGCTGCAAGCTATCAATTTGAAGTGGCTGGCCCCTCGATCATTCAAACCTGGCCCAGCACCTATGAAGCGGTGGATGAGGCGCAGACCTTTGTGCTTCAGCTCAATGGTGCTGCGACACCGCAGAGCCTGCAGCAGCATGTGTACTGCCGCAGCCAAGATGTGGGAGAGCGCATTCCAGTACGTGTACTGGACGATGCAGCAACGCGAAAAATTACCCAAGCTCTCACGCTTCCTGTCAAAGGCCACTATGCGGCGCTGGAGTGCAATCGCCGCCTGACTGCTGGCAGCAGCATGCAGCTGGTCTATGGCGCTGGCGTGCAAATGGCCAATGGCGTGGCCAATAAAAACACCAAGACCTTGGACTTCAATGTCCGTGAAGCATTCACGGCACAGCTGCAGTGCCAGCGCGAGCGGGCCAATGCAGGGTGTCTGCCGATTCGTGATGTCGTGGTGTCTTTTTCTGCACCGGTGGCTGAGGCGCAGGTCAAGCAAGTGCACCTGCTGTTCAACGGAAAGAAAATACAGCCGACTCTGGATAAAGAGTCCAAAGACACGTTCAATGAACTGCGCTTTGCTGCACCGTTTGAACCCTTGGGCAAGTACCAGCTGGTGCTGCCAGAGAAGTTCCAGGATGACGCGGGACGAGCCTTGGTGAATGCGAGTTCTTTTCCTCTGTCGTTTGTCATGGGCGACACGCCGCCACTGGTGAAGTTTGGCGCATCTCCTTTTGGCGTACTGGAGCGTTTTGCAGAAGGTGATGAGGGCACGGCTGTGCTTCCCGTGACCGTGCGCAAAGTAGAGGCCATGGATGTGCGTGCCAGTGGCGCTGGGGCGCAGGTGCGTAATTTGCGGCTGGTCAACGATGCCGACATCATTCGCTGGTGGGATCTGGTGCAGCGTTATGACCGTGGCTGGGTCAATCGCAAACAGGCGCAGCGTGAATTGAAGACACGGTTGCCCAACCCCGTGGATGAAAACGACAGCCACTCTCTGGCAACGCGCACGGTATCTTTGCTGCAAGGGCAGCAGGGTGTGCAGTCATTGAGCTTGCCCAAGTCCAGGGACGGGGACCCTCGTCCGTTTGAAGTGGTTGGCATACCTTTGCCGCAACCCGGTTTCCATGTGCTGGAAGTGGAGTCGCCTCTTTTAGGTGCTGCATTGCTCGATGAACGTTTGGGCGCTCCGCGCAGCATGTTTGTTCGTACATCTGCGCTGGTCACTAATTTGGCGGTTCACCTGAAGCTGGGGCGCGAAGGCTCTGCAGTCTGGGTGACCTCGCTGGACAAGGGGCTGCCAGTAGCCGGTGCCAAAGTGCAGGTTTCTGACTGCCGTGGCAAAGCGCATCACTCGGGCCAGACCGATGCGCAGGGTTTGCTGCTGCTTGCCGACTTGGGCAAAGATGCACCGCGCTGCGATATGCATGAAGGCAGCCGTCAGTGGTTTGTCAGTGCCCGCTACAGCGACAAAGGCGTGGAGGACACAGCGTTTGTCTGGAGTGACTGGCAGCGCGGCATTGAGCCTTGGCGATTTAATGTGCCCACTGCATGGGGTAATCAACCTGAGCGTGCAGCACACACCGTATTCGATCGCAATTTGGTGCGGGCTGGCGAGACGGTTTCGATGAAGCACTTTGTGCGCACGCAAACCGTGCAGGGTTTGGCGTTGCCCAAGGATTGGCCGGTAGAGCAGGTCATCACCCACGTAGGCAGCGGGCAGCAATACAAGCAAGCGCTGCAATGGGCTGCGACCCAAAATGGAGGCCGCAATGCGGTCAGTAGTTTTGCAGTGCCTGCAGCTGCAAAGCTGGGTATGTACACGGTTGAGCTGCGTTGGGCTGCCTCTGCACAAGGCGGGCAGCGTGTAATGGAGTCTGGGCAGTTCCGTGTTGAGGCATTTAGGCTGCCGGTCTTTCAGGGCAGTGTGCAACCGGTAGAAAAGGGTGCGCTGGTGCAGCCCAAAGAACTGCCTGTCGCCGTGAGCTTGAACTTCATCAACGGTGGCGCTGCCAGCGGACAGGATGTTCAGGTCAGCGCTTTGCTGCGAGATTACAGCGTTAATTTTGAACGCTGGAGAGGCTACAACTTTAGCGCGCCACGCACGCAAGAGCAGGCAGACCGCGAGAGCGAGGATGTCAGCAGTGATGGATCGCGTTTGGTCGCTGATAAGCTGAAGTTGACGCTGGACAAGCAAGGTCAGGGCCAAGTCAAGCTGCCTGCGCTGCCGCCCGTCACTGCGCCACAGAGCCTGGTGCTGGAGGCCAGCTTTGCAGACCCCAACGGTGAAATTCAAAGTTTGCGCAGTACGCAAACGCTGTGGCCTGCAGCTGTGCTGGCAGGGATTCGTACCGAAGGCTGGATGTCTGTCGGACGCAAGATGCGCCTGCAAGCAGTTGCTGTAGATGCACAGGGCAATCCGCAGGCGGGTGTGCCGCTGAAAGTGCAAGCCGTGCAGCACACCACCACCACCACACGCAAGCGCTTGGTGGGTGGTTTCTATAGTTATGACAACCAGCGCAACAGCAAAGATCTGGGTGAAGTCTGTAGCGGTAAAAGTGATGCACGCGGCTTGCTGCTGTGTGAAATGCAGGTCGTAGAGGCGGGCGAGGTAGAGCTGATTGCTTCTGCCCAAGACAAGCAAGGCAACACGGCGCGCGCAGCAGACACCGTCTGGGTGACAGGGCAGGGTGAGCTGTGGTTTGGGGGGCAAGACCACGACCGCATGGATGTTCTGGCTGAAAAGACCAGCTACGCACCGGGTGAGACGGCCAAGCTGCAAGTGCGCATGCCCTTCCGCGAGGCGACCGCCCTGGTCAGCGTGGAGCGCGAAGGCGTGCTGCACACCCAGGTCGTGCAGCTGGAGGGTAAAGACCCAACCATTGAGCTGCCCGTGCAAGCAGGCTGGGGGCCGAATGTCTATGTCAGTGTGCTGGCCTTGCGTGGTCGTTTGTACGAAGTGCCCTGGTACAGCTTTTTCACATGGGGCTATAAAGCGCCTCGCCAGTGGTGGAATTCGTTTTGGTACGGCGGCAAGGAATATGTCGCCCCGACAGCCATGGTGGACTTGAGCAAACCCGCATTCCGCCTGGGTGTTGCAGAGCTGCAAGTGCAAGACCGATCGCAGCAACTGAACGTGGCGGTGCAGGCCGACAAATCCAGTTACCAGATTCGAGACAAAGCCAAGATCACCATCCGTGCAACGTTGCCAAACGGCAAACCTGCCGCACATGCCGAAGTGGCCGTGGCTGCGGTGGACAAAGCGTTGCTGGAGCTGTCGCCCAACGGAAGCTGGGATTTGCGCGCCGCCATGTGGCAGCGCCGCAGCTGGGCAGTGGATACCGCCACGGCCCAGATGGAAGTGGTGGGCCGGCGCCACTATGGGCGCAAAGCTGCTGCGCCGGGCGGCGGCGGAGGCCAGGGCGCACCGACGCGCGAGCTGCTGGATACCTTGTTGCTGTGGCAACCCAAGCTGCAGCTCGATGCCCAGGGCCAGGCGGTGCTGGAGGTGCCGCTCAACGATGCATTGACCAGCTTTACCATCGTGGCGGTGGCCGATGACGGTGTGCAGCGCTTTGGCACCGGCAGTGTGGACATCCGCACCAGCCAGGATTTGCAACTCATCAGTGGCTTGCCACCCGTGGTGCGCGAGGGCGACAAGTTCCGCGCCATGCTCACGGTGCGTAACACCACCGATCAACCCATGCAGGTCAAGTTGCAGCCCAAGGTATCGGGCGCAGAATTGGCTGCACAGACTGTGCAAGTGCCGGCGCAGGAAGCGCGTGAAGTGACCTGGGACGTGACCGTGCCCGCCAGCTTGATGCAGGCGGCGCAAGGTGAATGGCATTGGCAGATACATGCCCAGGACACCAAGACGGGTGCCCAAGACGCATTGGCCGTGAGCCAGCGTTTGTTGCCCGCAGTGCCGCTGGCTGTGCAGCAGGCCACGGTGCAGCAAATTGAGAGCCACTGGGAGCAGGCCTTGAGCTGGCCTGAGAACGCGATCCCCGGAAAAGGCGGACTGCGCCTGACATTCAGCGACAAGCTGGCAGACAGCGAGAACGGTGCACCCGGTCTGCGAGACTGGTGGGCGGCTTACCCATACGCATGCCTGGAACAAACCGTAGGCAAAGCCATTGGACTGAACGATGTGCAACTGTGGCAGCGCACGATGGCGCAGTTGCCCACGTACCTGGACGATGATGGTCTGGCCATGTATTTCCCGCCTCAAGACAGTCGTCGTGCACAAGGCAGTGACAGCCTGACGGCGCATCTGCTGGCGGTGAACCACAGCCTGCAATCGGTAGACAAGCGCCTGCAATTGCCAGCGTCTGAAAAGGCCCGAATGGAGTCTGGTTTGATCGCCTTTGTCGAAGGCCGCATCGAACGCCAGCACTGGAGCCCCCGCAAAGATCTGGATGTACGCAAGCTGGCTGCCATTGCGGCTTTGGCACGCAGTGGCAAGGCACGCCCGGCCATGCTGCAAAGCATCAGCATTGCACCGCAAGACTGGCCAACGCATGCGGTGATTGACTGGCTCAGCATCTTGCAGCAAATGCCGCAAGTGCCTGCGCATGACCAGCGCATGCAAGAGGCGCAGCAAGTGCTCAAAACACGCCTGTCCTATCAAGGCTCTCAGGTGGGTTTTAGCACCGATGCGCAAGACCAGTGGTGGTGGTTGATGCAAAGCGCTGATGTGAACGTGGCGCGCTTGCTGCTGACCACCATGGGTGACAGTGCCTGGGATGCGGAGCGCGTTCGTCTGGTCACAGGTTTACTGGCGCGTCAGAAACTGGGTTCGTGGGGAACAACCACGGCCAATACGTGGGCGGGCTTGGCGCTGCGTGAGTTTTCGCAGCGCTTTGAGCGCGAAGAAGTCACTGGCAATACCACGGCGCTGTTGGGTACGGCCACGCAAACCGTGCACTGGAATGTGCCGCCTGCGCCAGCAGCCGTCACCGCAGCCATACCTGAGGGCAGCGCTGCATCGGTGGAGAATTTGCCAGACCGCACCTTGTTCTTGCCTTGGGGCGAACGCCGCATGGGGCAGCTGAGCGTGCAGCACCGTGGCACCGGCAAGCCGTGGGTGGCTTTGCAATCGATTGCCGCTGTGCCGCGCACCCAGCCTATGAATGCGGGTTATGTGCTGAAAAAGACGGTCAGCGCTGTGCAAGGGGCCAATGCCCAGAACTGGCGCCGTGGTGATGTGGTGCGCGTGCGCCTGGAGGTCAATGCCAGCGCCGACATGACATGGGTGGCGTTGAGCGACCCCATTCCCGCAGGGGCCACCATCTTGGGCAGTGGTCTGGGGCGTGACTCTGAAGTTGCGCAGCAAGGTGAAGGGCAAGCGAGCGAAGGCGCATGGCCTGCGTTTGTGGAGCGTGGCCAGGACAGCTATCGGGTGTATTGGGACTATCTGCCCAAGGGTGTGTCGGTGGTGGAGTACACCGTGCGTTTGAACAACGCCGGTGACTTTGCCCTGCCACCCACACGGGCTGAAGCGCTGTATGCACCAGAGATGTTTGGCGAGCTGCCCAACGCACGCTGGAAGGTGGCGCAACCCTGAGCGGCGAGTTTGTCTATTGCTTGACCTGCCTGGCATGGCCAGAAAATAGACAATCCGGCGCTCAACCTTGGGCCAGAAAGACCTTATGCACTATTTGCTGACTTACCAATATACCGACGATTACCTGGTGCGGCGCAACCTGTTTCGCAATGAACATTTGCGCCACGCATGGGCTGCACAGGCACGCGGTGAGCTGTTGCTGGGTGGGGCGGCGGGTGATCCCCCCAGCAGCGCCGTGCTGGTTTTTAGCTGCGGCAGCGCTGACACGGTCGAGCAGTTTGTACAGGCGGATCCCTATGTCGTGCATGGGCTGGTGCGCAGCCACACCGTTCAGCCGTGGGCGACGGTGGTGGGTAAAGAGGCGAGCACGCCGGTGCATCCGCAATAGTTTTTAAAATAGTAGCTATCAGCGCTTACTGTGCAACGATTTAAGATGGTTATCTATTTGAAATCGTTGCAGGGTAAGCGCTGAATGCTATTTTTATATTCAAATTCAGCAGGCTGCTTGTTTTGTCTGACGCCCCGGGCGGGCGATGCTCTGCATACTTGCGCTGAAACACAAACTCCACAGAACGAAGATCATGGCCCATCCAGTAAATGAATCTGGCGCAGCCGCGGCGCCTAAAACGACTTTCTCCGCGCCTGTGGTCGTACCTGCTCTGGTAGTGCTGGGCGCACTGCTGGTGCTGTGCGGTGCTTTTCCGGATCTGGCGGACCGGATTTTTTCCAGCGCGCAGTCCTGGGTAGTGGGGCACTTTGACTGGTTTTACACCGTCATCGTCACGATGTTTCTGGTGTTCCTCATCCTGCTGGCTTGCAGCCGCTATGGCGATATCCGCCTGGGGCCTGACGATGCCAAGCCGGAGTTCAGCTTTCTGTCATGGACGGCCATGCTATTTGCCGCTGGCATGGGTATTGGCCTGATGTACTTTGGTGTGGGCGAGCCGCTGCAGCATTACCTCAACCCGCCCACGCAGCTTGCGGGCACACCAGAGGCCGCACGCGAGGCGCTCACCTCTACGTTCTTTCACTGGGGTCTGCATGCGTGGGCCATCTACGGGGTGATGGGGCTGGTGCTGGCGTATTTTGGCTTTCGCTACAACCTGCCGCTGACCATGCGCTCGGGCCTGTATCCCTTGCTGCAGCAGCGCATCAATGGGCCCATCGGGCATGGCGTAGACACCTTTGCACTGGTTGGAACAATTGCCGGTCTGGCAACCACGCTGGGCTATGGCGCTTTGCAACTGGCAGCTGGCCTGAACATTGTGACGGGCTGGGACACCAGCACAGATACATTTCGCGTGGGCTTGATTGTGGTGGTAGTCAGTCTGGCGGGGCTTTCTGCCGCATCAGGCCTGGACAAAGGCGTGCGCCGCCTGTCAGAGGTGAACCTCATCCTGACGTTCGTTTTGCTGGGCTTTGTGCTGTTTTTTGGCCCCACGGTTTTCCTGCTGCAGGCGTTCAGTGAAAACGTGGGCAACTATCTGTCTGGTCTGGTGAGCTTGTCGTTGCGCACGTTTGCATACCAGCCGGCACAAGATCCGGCCTGGTTTGGTGGCTGGACCATTCTTTACTGGGCGTGGTGGATTTCATGGTCACCCTTTGTGGGCATGTTCATTGCCCGCATATCGCGCGGGCGCACGGTGCGTGAATTCATTGTCGGCGTGCTGCTGATACCGACGGCGTTCAATCTGCTGTGGATGACGGCCTTTGGCAATGGCGCCATCTGGATTGATACCCATGTGGCCCAAGGCGCTTTGGCGCAATCTGCAGGCAATGTGGATGCGTTGCTGTTCCGCTTCTTTGAATACCTGCCACTGGCCAAGGCGGTGTCATGGCTGGCGATCGTATTGATTGCCTTGTTCTTTGTGACCTCGGCCGACTCGGGTGCCTACGTGGTCGATGCGATTGCTTCGCGCGGAGACCCTCGCTCGCCGGTGTGGCAGCGTCTGTTTTGGGCCGCAGTGCTTGGTGTGACGGCTGTCGTGCTGCTTTTAGCTGGTGGCCTGAAGGCCTTGCAGGCGATGACGCTGGTAGCGGCCATGCCAGTGGCTGCCATCATGGCGGTGCTGTGCATAGGCTTGTGGCGAGGGATGAAGGCCGACGTCACGCACGCCCGGCAAGACTTGTCGCCCGCCACCAGCTTCTGGACTGGCCAGCATTGGCGCAAGCGGCTGGAGCAGATCGTGCACCAGCCAACGGCCAGCGATGTGAAACGGTTCTTACAAAAAACCGTGTTGCCTGCCATGCGTGATGTGGCTGCAGAAATGCAGCGTCAGGGCATGCAGGCACAGGTGCATGACTACAGTGAGCAAGAGGCCGGTGCCGAGCCTGGTGCAGAGACAGGCACTGTGCGTCTGGTGATACCCACGCCCGAGCTGCGTGACTTCGTGTATGGCGTACGTCCCGTCAAGCGCAAGCTGCCGGGTTTCATGCTGTCAGAAGTGGCCGATGAAAAGGAAACCACGCGCCGGCATGTGGTGGAGCCCATCACCTTCTTTGCCGATGGCCGAGAAGGCTATGACATTCAATATCTGCGCCATGAGGAGCTGATTGCCGACATATTGCGCAACTACGAGCGCTATCTGTCCGTCAGTGCAGACCAGCGCACCGTGCTGCTCAACCGTGCCCCGGGGCATACCGAAGGCACTTAGACGCGTTAACACCACCCTGGATACGTCGTTACTTCGCCTGGTCGTACTTCTGTACTGCCTGCGACTTCGCGTCTCGTCTCCAATGCAAATCTTCGATTTGCTGGGGGGTGTTCGCGGCTCTTAGCAAGGCCAGGTTTTCAGCTGGTAAGCGCTGTCCCAGAACATCCATTCCAGACGTGCGGCATCGGTGTAGGCGGTGTGCATGTCTGCAATGGTCTTGGCGTCGGCTTGCGCGGCCACCGCATCGACCGTATGGCGCACGGCGCGCACATGGGCATGAAATTCTTCTCCAGCGTACGTGTCAATCCAGCTTTGGTAAGGGTGATCAGGGGTGGCTTTGGCCAGAGTGTCGCGGCCAACCTCGGCATAAATCCAAAAGCATGGCAGTAGCGCAGCCAGAGCCACGGGGTAAGAGCGGCCCCATGCCACAGATTGCAGAAAGTGGCAGTAATGGTGGCAGGCTGGGGACAGCGGGGTGCTTTGGAACTGCTCAGGGCTGATGGCATATTCCTGCATGAAGCCTTGGTGCAGTTCGCGCTCAGCCACCACCGCTTCTTGTGCCGCTGCAGCAAATTGCACCAAACCTTCTGCATCATCGGCCTTGCCTGCGGCAATCGCTAAGGCACGGCCAAAAGCCACCAGATAGTGCGCATCTTGAATCATGTAATGCTGAAACACTTCACGGGGCAATGTGCCGTTGGCCAGTGCCTGGTTAAAGGGCAGCTCCAGCGTTGCATTGAATAAAGCAAGGTTGTTTTGCCAGGCCTGGTCACAAAAAGAGGTAGGTTGATTCATGGATGCTGAAAAAGTTAAAAAAATTTCGTGCAAGCTTGCGAGGGCTTCTGCCACTGCCATGCAGCAGTCAGCTTGCTAGCCCCGTCAAAATGCACGGACATGGTCGGTATAACACTGCTTTTAGAGAGTCAGAGAGTTTGGTATGCACTTGGTGACCTGGAATACACAGTGGTGCTGTGGCTTGGACGGCGTCGTCAGCCCCGAGCGTATTGTGCAAACCATTGAAGCAATGGGCGAATGCGATGTGCTTTGCTTGCAAGAGATTGCCATCAACTACCCCCAATTGAATGGGAACCCCCAAGACCAGCTGGCGCAGCTGCGGTGTTTGTTGCCGGGCTGGACCCTTTTGTTTGGGGCTGCAGTGCATGAATGGACGGCAGCAGGCATGCAGCAGTTCGGTAACTTGATTGCCTCGCGCCTGCCTGTGTTGCAGGTGCAGCACCACCCACTGCCTTACCCTGCGCAAGCGCATGTGCGCAGCATGCCGCGCATGTGTACGGTTGTGACGGTGCAGGATCCCAAGCTGGGTCCTGTGCGAGTCATGACGACCCATTTGGAATACTACTCAAGCAGGCAGCGTATCGCGCAGACGCAGCATTTGCGGCAGATGCATCTGCAGGCCATGTCTCAAGCGTTGTGCCCACCTCAGCAGGCGCAAGACGGCTCGCCTTTTCAAAGCAAACCACAGACACCACATGCCGTGCTGTGCGGAGACTTCAATTTTGAAGTGCACAGCGCGGAATATGACCTCTTGGGATCACCAGCTACCGCAATGGAGTGCGTGCAAGCGGGCTGGCCTGAGTGCATGGTGGGCACAGGCTGGAGTGATGCGTGGAACTTGCTGCACCCAGGGGCGCTACGGCCCCATACCTTCAAAGTGTTTGATCGGCAATTTGGCCCAGAACCTGTGGTCTGCGATTTTGTGTGGGTCAGCGACAGCTTGCGCAGTCAAGTGCGCAGCCTGGAGGTGGATGAAAAGACGCAGGCGTCAGACCACCAGCCCGTGCGTGCAGTGATTGGCGTTTAAATTAGAGCGAATTCTTCGAACAGCCATCGTTATGCGCACCTTCTTACTGGTCACTGCTTTTTGTCTGCCGATGGTGGCCTGGTGCTTGCCTTCACACCAGGAAGTTCGCAGTACTTATTCATCTTCTGATACGCATATTCTTTCGCGTGAGGGCGAAGTCTTGCAGCGCCTGCGCACCGATAAGCAAGTGCGCCGGGGGCAATGGGTGGCATTGCGTGATGTATCACCTGCTTTGCGTCTGGCATTGCTGGTCAGCGAGGACCAGCGTTTTTACGCCCACAGCGGTGTGGACTGGCGGGCAGTTTCTGCTGCTGCATGGGGCAACCTGTGGAACAGCAAAACCCGAGGTGCCAGCACAATCACCATGCAGCTTGCCGGATTGCTGGATGATGACTGGCGTGCCAGCAACAGTGGTCGTGGCGTAGGGCAAAAACTGGGGCAGGCGCTGGCCGCGACACAGCTGGAGCGCCGCTGGAGAAAAGACCAAATTTTGGAGGCCTACCTCAATTTGCTGCCTTTTCGTGGTGAGCTGGTTGGGATTGATGCGTTAAGCCGGACATTGTTTGGCAAGGCCGCACATGGCTTGGATGAGGTGGAGTCGTCAATTGCTGCGGCTTTGGTGCGCGGGCCCAATGCCAGCGTTTCGGTGGTGGCGCAGCGGGCCTGTGGTGTCTGGCAAGAGCTGGTGCAGTCGCAAATGCAGCCTTCGGGCGCAGATTGCACGGCGGTGCAGTGGCGCACGGAGCAAAGCTTGCGCGCGCGTTTATGGCCAGCCAGTGAAGGTATTGCTCCGCATTGGGCGCAGCGCGTCTGGAATGCGCGTGATCCGGATGTCGCCATTCCCGCCAAAGGCATCAAGACAACCATCAGTGCCGCAGCACAGCGCCTGGCCGTTGAGAGCCTGCAGCGCCACTTGCGCGAGTTGCAAGGCCGCAATGTCGAGGATGGTGCAGCCGTGGTACTGGACAACGAAAGTGGCGAAGTACTGGCGTGGGTGGGGTCTTCCGGAACGTTGAGCCAGGCCAGCGAAGTGGACGGCGTCTTAGCCTGGCGGCAACCCGGCTCCACGCTCAAGCCTTTCTTGTATGCGCAGGCGCTGGATGAACGGCGGCTGACGGCGGCCTCATTGCTGAACGACTCTTCGGCCCAGATCGCGACGGCGTCAGGCCTGTATATCCCGCAAAACTATGACCGACGGTTTAAAGGCTGGGTGTCGGTGCGCATGGCATTGGCTGCATCCTTGAATGTGCCTGCGGTGCGCACTTTGGTCATGGTGACACCCGATGCATTTTTCCACCAGCTGCGCCAGCTGGGCATGCCTTTGCGTGAGGGCGCAGGCTATTACGGCTACAGCCTGGCGCTGGGCAGCGCAGAGGTGCCTTTGCTGCATTTGACCAACGCTTACCGTGCGCTGGCCAATGGTGGGCGTTTTTCTGCCGTAGCTCCCAGTGTGCGTTCTCCAAAAGGCCGCGCAGAGTTTGTCCAAGTGCTCTCGCCACAGGCTGCTTTTATTGTGGGGGATATCTTGTCGGACGCACAGGCGCGCTCCACCACATTTGGCCTGGATAGCGTGCTGGGCACACGGTTCTGGACGGCGGTCAAAACGGGAACCAGCAAAGACATGCGAGACAACTGGGCCGTTGGCTGGTCACAGCGCTATACCGTGGGTGTGTGGGTGGGCAATGCGTCGGGTGAAGCCATGCACAGTGTCAGTGGCAGCAGCGGTGCAGCTCCTATTTGGGCCGACATCATGGTGGGACTGAACGCACGTACGCCAAGTCGTGCCCCGGCTGTTGCGCCGGGCCTAGTGCAGCAGAAAGTAGATTTTCTCGCCACAACGCAAGGGCACAGTTTGGAGCCCGCCCGCCTTGAGTGGTTCATGGCGGGCACACAGCAAGCGCAGTTCCATGAGCCTGCATCGATCAAGACCGCAGATGCTGTCTCAGCCAAAGCACGCATTGAGTCGCCAACCCATGGAACCATCTTGGCATTGGATCCTGATATCCCACCGCAGCGCCAGAAGCTGCAGCTCACAGCCAACCGCAGTGACGTACGCTGGTACATGGCAGGAACATTACTGGGGCAAGGCCGTCAGGTGCAGTGGCAGCCGTGGCCGGGAAGGCATGTGCTGCAGTTGCGCGATATGAAAGGCCAGCTGCTGGATGAGGCCGCACTGGAAGTGCGCGGCGCAGCGGTAAAGCCCGCCCAGCGAGGGTCTTGATCTATGGCTAAAAATGGGCTGACGGCTTTCATACAATAAACAGACATGCCTAGGCCCATGATCTATCGTTTCTTTTCACATCGCATTGCTTGGTTGGCGTTGATTGTCTCGCTGGGGATTGGTGCGCTGTTCGTTCATACGATGTGGTCCATGCGCAAGGAGCATTGGGACTACCAGCTGCGTACCAATACCAACCTCAGCAGCACCCTGGCCAAGGGGCTGGAGTGGTCGCTGGATGCCGTTGATCTGTCGCTGCAAAAAACCGCCATTGCCTTGCGAGAGACTCAGGTTCTGGAAAATGGCGAGGACACCACACCCAACCAGGCTTTGCTGGATGCCCTGTGGCGAGATATCAACAACAGCAACTTGCTGGTGCTGGATAACCAGGGGCGAATTGTTCACCGTGCTCAAGGCGTACAGAGCGTGGGTAAACAGTTCTTGGCGCATGATTTTTTTCAAGCATTCCGCACCGACTCACACCACGGTGTTTTTATTGGACGGCCGACCAAAGAGTTGTTGATGGGTGAGTACGTCTTGCCCGTTGCACGGGCGGTACGCGGTAAATATGGGCTGTTAACAGGCGTGGTGGTGGGAACGCTGCGCATGCAGGACATTAACGCGTGGCTTTCCACCATGAACCTGGGCAAGCACAGCGGCGTGAATGTCATCCGCGAAGATGGCCTGGTACTTACCCGTTTCCCATACCAAGAAATGCAGAGTCTGCAAAGCCTAGCGGGCTCTCAGAACCTGGCGCACTTTCTGGCAACGCCGCAGGGCAATTTCGTGGGGACTGCGGTGATTGACGGGGTGGAGCGGCTGTATACCCACAACAAGGTTGGGCATTACCCGCTTTTGGTGAATGTGGCGCAGTCTACGCAAGCGATGTTGCAGGGGTGGGCTCGCAATGCATGGCAATTGGGGGCGTTTGCATTGCTGCTGATGCTCAGTTGCCTGGGTTTGGCCATCATGTTCACCCGCGAGCTTGCACGCAGAGAGTCGATGGAAGCGGATCTCTTTGCAGAAAAAGAGCGCATGCGCTTGACGCTGCAATCCATCAGCGATGCGGTGATATGCACCGATGCACAAGGCCGGATTACCTACCTGAACCCCGTGGCCAAGGAGCTGACAGGATGGACCATGGACGATGCCCGGCATCAGCCGGTAGAGATCATGCATGTCTTGCGTGATGCCACTGGGGGCTATGTCCAAGCGTCTCCACTGAGGCTGGCGCTGGAAAGTGGACAGGCCATTGAGCGCGCTCGTACGACGGTGATCCACCGTTTCAACGGCGAGCAGGTGGAGATGGAAGAGTCAGCCAGCCCCGTCATATCGGCTGATGGGGTAGTGTTAGGTGCCGTTGCCGTGTTGAGAGATGTGACCGTTACTGCAGCACGCGAAGCGCGCATGCATCGGCTGGCTTTTCACGATTTACTCACCGGCTTGCCCAATCGCCTGCTGCTGCAAGACCGCGGATTGCAGGCCATCGCGCAAAGCAAGCGCACGGGCGACATGCTGGCCGTGGTGTATTTGGACCTGGATCGATTCAAGCAAATCAATGACAGTCTGGGGCACCACGCTGGTGATGCAGCGCTGGTGCATGCTGCCAAGGCTTTGCAAGCCTGTGTTCGCGAAAGTGATACGGTGTGCCGTCTCGGTGGCGACGAGTTTGTGGTGCTATTGCCAGCGCTCACCTCTGAAGCACATCTCATTGGGATTGCACAAAAAATTCAGCAGGCGTGCGCACTGCCTTTCACATGGGAGGGCAAGGAGTACGTGCTGCATGCCAGTGGTGGTGTGGCTTTGTATCCGGTGCATGCCGTGCAGTGGGATGTTCTGCTGCATTGTGCCGATGCAGCCATGTACGCCGCAAAAAAAGCGGGGCGCCATCAAATTCGCCTGTACCAGCCACAGGCAGAGGCTTCGCTCCTGGTGTGCGCTGAGGTGCCCGAGGATGTGGTCTAGGGCGGAAAGAAACGGCAATCGCTTCAAATTTCAAGCGCCCACAAAATTCATTCACACAGCAGGCCTGCTGCGCGCACTACGATATGCGCTGTTCCAGAATGACTGAGGGCTCAACTGTGGCTGACTTGTCCAAAATTACCTGTATCGAAGACCTGCGCATCATTGCTCAACGCCGTGTGCCGCGCATGTTTTATGACTATGCCGACTCGGGTTCATACACTCAGGGTACGTACCGCGCCAACGAAGAAGAATTCCAGAAAATCAAGTTGCGCCAACGTGTAGCGGTCAACATGGAAGGCCGCAGCACACGCAGCACCATGGTGGGGCAGGATGTAGCCATGCCTGTGGCTATTGCGCCCACCGGGCTCACAGGCATGCAGCATGCAGACGGTGAAATCCTTGCTGCAAAAGCCGCAAAGGCTTTTGGTATTCCATTCACGCTGTCGACCATGAGCATTTGCTCGCTGGAAGATATTGCACAGGAAACTGATCGCCACCCCTTCTGGTTCCAGCTCTACGTCATGCGCGACAAGGGTTTCATGGAGCGCCTGATTGACCGTGCCAAGGCCGCAAATTGCTCGGCACTGCAGCTGACGCTGGATTTGCAAATTTTGGGTCAACGCCACAAAGACATCAAAAACGGGTTGTCCACACCGCCCAAGCCCACGTTGGCAAACATGATCAATTTAGCCACCAAACCACGCTGGTGTCTGGGCATGCTGGGCACCAAGCGGCGCAGCTTTGGCAATATCGTGGGACACGTGGATGGTGTGGCAGACATGTCTTCGCTGTCGTCGTGGACGGCCGATCAGTTCGATCCTTCTTTGAACTGGAGCGATGTGGAGTGGATTAAAAAACGCTGGGGTGGCAAGCTGATTCTCAAAGGCGTGATGGATGCAGAAGATGCCCGCCTGGCTGCGCAAAGTGGCGCCGATGCGCTGATTGTCAGCAACCACGGTGGTCGCCAGCTGGATGGGGCACCGTCTTCCATTGAAGCCCTGCCTAGCATGGTGGAGGCGGCAGGCAAAGACATTGAAGTGTGGATGGATGGTGGCATTCGCAGTGGTCAGGATGTACTGAAAGCCCGCGCACTGGGTGCACAAGGCACACTGATTGGCCGCAGCTTTCTGTATGGGCTGGGCGCTTTTGGCCAAGAGGGCGTGACCAAGGCGCTGCAGATTATTCAAAAAGAGCTGGATATCACCATGGCCTTCTGTGGCCATACCGATATCAACCGTGTTGGTAAAGAAATTCTGTTGCCAGGCACTTATCCCAAGCCGTTTCCTTTGGCGTAATCGGGAGGGTGCTGCGCCTGCTTGTATAGCTTTGTAAGAAAGTAGAAATTGCCAAGCTTGGGCGGGCACGTCCTACAGGGTGAAGGCGGTGTTTACTCCTAAATAGCACTATGTCCCCATCCACCCTCGGATGGAGGTTGTGGTGCAGTGCAAAGGAGTAAACACATGCTGGATACCTTGATTCGTGAGATCAGTGCGCGTTGGGGTTTGGCTGACCAAGGGCGCTCACTGGTGCAAATGCTGGTGGCTTACATCAGCAGCCCAGCCACCGGTGGTCTTGCAGGATTTTTGGATAAATTTCGCAAGGCCGGGTGGGGCGGCATGGTCAATACGTGGGTGGACAACAAGGCTCTGCCAGAAATACCGACAACGGCACAGGTCGAAGCGGTTCTGGGGTCCAGCCGTGGATTGCTCAATCAGGCGGCTGCGCTCTTGGGGTTGCCATACGACAAAGTCAGCGCAGCAGTCGCTGGCATTTTGCCTTTGCTCGTCGCTCGCATGACGCCTGACGGCGCTATTCCTGACACTCTTCCCGCAGAGTTCTCTCCTTATGTGCAGGAAGGCAAAACTTTGCTGGCGCAGGGGGCTGCGGCCACCACGAGCGGCGCGGCAAGCAGTGTTTCCTCCAGCAGTGCGGGCGTTGGTAAGTGGTGGCCTTGGGTCCTGGGTGCACTGATTGTGATTTTTGGGGTGAGCTATTGCAGCAAATCCAAAACGCCCGCGCCGGTCACCCCCATGGCCGAAACCAAGCCTATGCCTGTAGAACCTTCCACCCCTCCCGTGGCGGTGGTACCTGCAACACCCGCCATGGAAAACGGCAGTGCACCAGCACTGTCCACTGACGTGACGGCACCAGATGGCGCTGCGGTGCAGGATGGCATGCACAACGGCATGCCCGCTTTGCGTGTGTTTTTTGATACGGGTAAAACCGATGTGGCCCCCGCTTTTGCAGACAAGTCCAAGCCCTTGGTAGATTTTCTTAAAGCCAACCCTGATGTGACGGCGGTGATCTCCGGTTTTAACGACCCGACGGGTGATCCTGCCAAGAATGCGCAGCTGTCCAAGCACCGTGCTGAATCAGTGAAAGCTGCGCTGGAAGCGGCGGGTGCGCCAGCAGATCGTGTGGTGCTGGAGAAACCGGCTGAGGCCACGGATGTTGGCGCAAGCAATGCCGCATCACGCAGGGTAGACGTGGTGTTGCGCCGCTAAGCAAGCACTTCTGATTCTTCAAAAAAAGTGTCAGGCAGCCAGGGCTGTCTGGCACTTTTGCGTAGATGAGGATCACCCCGGATACGCACGCAGCTTAGCCTTGGCGTGCTTGGGTGCTGGCCATGTTTGTGAACCTCGTCTTCACCGCAAACCAGTGGTTTGCGAGTTGTTATCTGGGATGTTTAATTTAGGAGCGTATAGCGCTTATGGTTAAGGCATTTCAATGCACTTTGATATTGAAATGCAGGTGAATAAAGTGTTGGGTGCTATTTTTTTGTTTTCTAACACCTCAGGCACATACATCTCTGACTGGCGCGGCCATCCTCGCCAATGTGCGGCGCGCAGTGGTTACGCATTGGCTATGCTGGCCGCACAGTGGTTGTGCTGGTCTCTTTGTTTTTTTGTTTTATGCCGTTGTCTCTTCAAGAAATTGCCTGGTTGTGGGTGCCCGTTACGCTGTTTGCGGCAGTGGCACAAACCGTGCGCAATACCGCTCAGCGTTCGTTGACCCAGCAGCTGGGCACACTCTCTGCCACCTTGGTGCGTTTTCTGTACGGATTGCCTTTCGCTGCGGTTTTTCTGTGGCTGCTGTATGCGTTGCCAGAGCAGGCTCCTGCGCTGCCGCATTTCAGTCTGGCTTACGCTGGCTGGATCAGCCTGGGGGCCTTCTTTCAAGTGGCGGCGACAGCGGCCTTGTTGCTGGCCATGAAAGAGCGCAACTTTGCAGTGGCGGTGACGCTGTCAAAAACCGAGATCTTGCAGGTGGCACTTTTTGGCGCACTGTTTCTGCAAGAGTTGCCCACAGCCTTGGCGCTGGCGGCCATGGTGATTGCGACCGTGGGTGTACTGCTGCTGTCTTTACCGCCACGAGGGCAGTTGTTGTCCTTGCAGGCGTGGTTGAGTAAATCGGCGCTCTACGGCTTGATTTGCGGAGCGTGTTTTGCGGTGGCGGTGATTGGTTTTCGCGGTGCTGCGCTAGCGCTGAATGCCCAGTCTCCCTGGTTGTCCGGGGGCTGGGGTGTACTGATTGCGCAAACCCTGCAAAGTATTTTTCTGGGTGCGTGGGTGGCCTTCAAAACGCCACAGGGCATCTTGCCCATTTTTCGTGCATGGCGCGTGTCGTTGCTGGCGGGCTCAATGGGGGCGGCTGCATCATTGGCCTGGTTTTCTGCCTACGCCATGCAAAGCGCTGCCGCGGTGCGTACTTTAGGCATGGTGGAAGTGGTGTTCAGCTATCTGGTCTCGCGCCGTATCTTCAGCGAAAGTTTGAACACCGCTGAAAAGCTGGGGATGGCGTTGATGGTGCTGGGTTTAGTGCTGATTTGTCTGCAAGGGCTGTAAAGCTTCTTTCACAATAGTGGGGTGACCACCGCTGATTTACCCCGCCGTATTGCCCATCTGGACATGGATGCATTTTTTGCATCGGTGGAATTGCTGCGCTATCCGCAGCTCAAGGGGTTGCCAGTGGTGATTGGTGGCAGCCGCCATACACCAGAGCATGAGGCGCAGTTGATCGCGCAGTGGGGAGCGCTGGATGCTATTGCGGTAGAAGCTTTTCCGCGCTTGGCCCGCTATGTGGGGCGGGGCGTGATCACCACCGCCACTTACCCGGCACGGCAGTTTGGGGTGGGCTCTGCCATGGGCATGATGAAGGCGGCGAGGCTGTGCCCTCAGGCAATCTTGTTGCCCATCGACTTTGTGCGCTATCGCCAGTATTCACGTATGTTCAAAGACGTGATTTTGGAGATGGCCCCGCTCATGGAAGACCGGGGCGTGGATGAGGTGTATATCGACTTTACGCAGGTACCTGGCGGCCAGCATGAATGCGGTCGTGTGCTGGCAGCCAGTATTCAACAGCGTATTTTTGAAAAAACAGGGCTGACGTGCTCTGTGGGGGTCGCCCCCAATAAATTACTGGCCAAGATGGCCAGCGAGTTCAACAAGCCCCAAGGTATTTCTATCGTGATGCCGCAGGATGTGGAGCACCAGATCTGGCCATTGTCGTGCCGCAAGATCAATGGCATTGGCCCCAAGGCTGGTGCCAAGCTGCAAGGGCTGGGGATTGTCACCATCGGAGAGCTGGCGGCTAAAAGCCTGCCATGGCTGATACAGCACTTTGGCAAATCGTACGGAGCATGGCTGCATGCTGCATCCCATGGCCAAGACGACCGGCCCGTGGTGACCGAGAGTGAGCCCGTGAGCATGAGTCGCGAGACCACCTTTGACAGCGACTTGCACGCAGGCCACGACAAGGCGCAATTAGGTGCCATTTTCACGCGACTGTGCGAACGCGTGGCAGACGATCTGCAGCGCAAAGGCTATGCGGGGCGCACGATTGGCATCAAGCTGCGGTATGCCAATTTCAAAAGCGTGACACGCGAGATCACGGTAGACGCTTTTACACAAGATGCGGCCACGATTCGGCGCATTGCAGGCCAATGCCTCAAGCGTGTACCGCTGGAGCAGAGCATTCGTTTGCTGGGGGTGCGCGTGGGCTGTCTGGTGCACTGGGATGCAAGCACTCAGCAAGCTGAAGGCGATGTGCCAGTGCTGCTGCGCAAATCTACGGGCAAGGGCGACCCGTTGTCGTTGCCGTTGTTTGACTGATTTGCATCGGCTGGTTGGTGCCAAGCTGGGTTGGCATCTTCTTCAAAGAAGGCTTGCCTCCAGCGCAGAGATGCCATTTGAAAAATTAGTGGCATTGGAGAAGGTATGGGAAGCTCAATTGTCAGCAAATGCAAGCTGGCTGTGCCATGATGGGCGGTTTACCTTGAAGTGTGCTTGCTTCAAGGGGTTGCCAGTTGGAGATCTGCGTGCGAGTCAACCTCCCCGTTACCCAAAATAATTACGATTTCTCGAACGAGGAATTATTGGTCTCAGTGACCAATGCCAAAGGTGAGATTACCCATTGCAACCCGGCATTTGTGCGAGCGAGTGGCTTTGCCTACGAAGAGTTGATGAGGCAGCCGCACAACCTGATCCGTCACCCGGATATGCCTGCTGCAGCGTTCAAAGACATGTGGCGCACGATTGCGCACGGCTACCCTTGGACGGGCATTGTCAAAAATCGCCGAAAAAATGGAGACCACTATTGGGTGCGTGCCAATGTCACCCCCATCATGGATGGTGACAAGCCCAAGGGCTATCTGTCAGTGCGTACCAAACCGAGTGCGCAAGAGGTGCAAGCGGCGCAAACCCTGTATGCCCGCATGAATGAAGAGGCACAGCAGGGGCAAGAGACGATACGTTTGCGTGCCGGTGAAGTTCGATCTCTGGGCTGGCGTGGCCTGTGGGCACAGCGCAGTGACGTGGGGCTGCTGGCGCGCATGGTGGCCATGCTGGTCATCATGGCGGCCGCTGTCATGCTGCCTGATGTACTGGGCTGGCAAGGGCTGCTGGCCGGCGGCGCACGCTTGGCAGCGTTGCTGGTGGGCAGTGCCTGGGTGGTGTGGCGCTTTCATTCACGCTGCGTACAAGGCATTGAAAAAGCCAACGCGTGGGCCGCGCAGATGGCCAGCTGCGACCTGTCCAGCTCCAGCGAGCACAACTACTCGGGCGCTGTCGGTACGTTGATGGCCCGTTTGCAGCAAATTCAAATCAATTTACGCGCCGTGGTCGGTGATGTGCTGACAGAGGTGCGCGGCTTTAATGTCATGTCCAAAGAAATTGCGCATGGCAGCCTAGATCTGGCCAAACGCACGGAGTCTCAGGCTTCAAGCCTGCAGCAAACGGCAGCCTCCATGGAGGAGATTGCAAGCACCGTGCTGCAGACGGCGGATACCGCTCAGCAAATGGAGCAGGAAAGCCAGCAAACTAAGGCGATCGTCAGCCGCAGTGGTCATGCGATTCAAGAGGTGGGTGACGCCATGGAGCGCATTCGCCAGTCTTCAACACGCATGCGCGAAATCATTGGTGTGATTGAAAGCATTGCCTTTCAAACCAACTTGCTGGCTTTGAATGCGGCCGTAGAAGCGGCCCGTGCCGGCGAGCAAGGCCGTGGCTTTGCCGTGGTGGCTGCAGAAGTACGGGCGCTGGCGCAACGCAGCGCAACGGCGGCCAAAGAAATTGGGGGATTGATTAACAACACGGTAGACGGTATTGGTGATGGCAATGCCCGAATGCAAGCTGCTGGAAAAACCATTGATGGCATGGTGCAGGCTGTAGAGCGTGTGAGTGGCTTGGTGCAGCAAATCAGCCTGGCTACACGAGAGCAATCGCAAGGGATTTCACTCGTCAATGAGGCCGTGGCATCCCTGGATACGATGACACAGCAGAATGCAGCCATGGTGGAGCAGTCCACGGGTTCAGCCGAATCATTGCACACCAATGCACAGCGTTTACAGCGCTCCGTCTCTTTCTTCAATCTCTCATCGTAGGTAGGAAGAAAAGAAAAAAGCAGCGGACAAGCTGCTTTTTTTATGACCATTTGTGCAACAACTAAGCATGTGAAAGCCATCAGCATGGTTAGCATGCAGGGATGCAAGTCTTGTTCATTGTGTTGGCGATCATCGTGCTGCTGCTGTGGGGCATAAGAAGCTATCGCCCAAAAAAACGGGTCGACCCTCCACCATCGAAGGCTCGCTCTTCTGCAACTGCGGCAGTAGTGCCAACACCTGAACCCGAGGTTTCACCCAGTATCAACAGCGATGTGAAATTTCGCATGCAGGGTGAGCGCGGTATGGGTGGGCCTATTTTTGGCGATGTGCTGTGCAGCGATGGGGTGTATTTGCCGCATGTGTGGGAGTCAGATTTCCACACCTCATTTGATGGTCGCTGGATTCGCACAGGCTCTTACGGCGATTCCATTCCCCGACTGCTGGACAGAAAAACGCGCCGTTCTTGGTTGCTCAGCGTGGCAGAGGCGGGTTTGGTCGACGACTTGCACTGGCGCCTGCCCCGCTGGAATGGGGAAAGCCAGGGCGGTAATGGCGTGGCAGCAGAAGCGCACAACGCGCTCAGTGATGTGGCCTTTGACGCATGGTTAGCAAAAAATGTGAACCAAAAGGCACAGCCTTTGGCAGGCGTTTGTGACCTGTGGGTTCCAGCAGACTGCATCCCAGAAGAAGCGCAAGCGGCCCCTTTTGCCATTCCGCAGCAAGACAATGCTGTGGTGCAGGTGACAACGCAACGCCATTGGCCAGCATCGTTGCGCGAGCTGGATCGCCCGCTGGAGCCGCTGCTGGAGCCGCACTGGCAATTGCAGCTCAATGGCGAGCCACATTCTTGGATCGTTGATGGAAAAAGCACGTTTGTGTGGCGACCTGATGGTCAGGCGTTTGCCTGTTATGGCTACCCCGTCAACGACGTTTCACGCAAGCCGAGTGTGCGACTGGGTGTGTGGAGCTTGACTTTTGGTGGTCAGCAATGGTCCACATGGCTGCCAGAAGACCGCAAGCCTTGGTCGGTAGCGTTGTACTCCCCTGAAGATGCCACTACAGCGTTGCCTGCGTTGAGCTGGGATGACGTTGAGCTGCTGCAACGCATGGAGATGGATACACCAGAGCTGGAGCGTCTGCACGACGGCCGTAGCCTCAGCTGTGTGATGAGCGAGCTGTATGCGGCGTCCAAACATCGGGCAGATGGACGACCGCTGCTTAAAAAAATTCCGGTGCGTCAATTTCTATGGCGCCGCGATTTGCACAATCCCGCCCGCTGGGTGGCCCAGAGCGAGGCCGTTGCAGGTCAGCCTTTGCTGTGGACTTTGGTGCATGAAGCCAAGGATGAGCTGGGAGCCACCGCTGCTTATTCTGTGCAGTGGGGTGAGCATCAGTTGCCCGGACTGTGGGAGCTAGAGCATGTGCTGGTTGATGGTCAGTGGGCTTTGTTGTGCCCCTGGGGAGAGTCGCCACTCAAAGGCGGAAGGCCTGTTCCCTGGGTGTGGGACGGCAAGCAACTCAATGCCATTGAGATGACGCTTCCGGTGCTGCGCATGCGCCCCCATGTGGTGAGCGGGCATGCACAGTTGCTGGTGGTTGTAGGTTGCGGGCCTGACAACAGCAACTTGGCCAGCACGGGCTTGTGGCGCTGGCCTTTGCAGGTGGCTGATGAAACCAACTTGACCAAAAACGGCTGGACTCCTGCCTACGAGTGGCGAGATGTTGCCGTGAATGCGCAAGGTGTTTGGCAGTTGCAGCCACGCTGGCGTGAGGTGCAGCAAATTCAGCACCCATGTGCTGACGGTGACTATGTGTGGCGCCATGCACCATCGCATGATGGCCTGTGGTGGTGGGGTGGGCTGCACAACAGCATGAATAACTACTGGAACCCCAAGGCTCCGCGCTGTGAAGGCGTGCTGGTGACGCAATCAGGTGCTGTGCTGTGCGGTGTTGGGCCTAGTACGTGCCCGCACCATGCGGGTGACGGCTGGCTGGTGCTGGAGTGGTTGGCACGTGGCCAAAATGACGAAGCACACCACTGGAAGCTGCACTGGTTGCGCCCGCACAAGCATGAAGTGTGGACGCTGGAGTTGCGTGCTTATATGCCGGTGCTGCAGGGCTGGGATGCGCAGCAAGGGGTGCAATGGACAGATGTGGCAGTGCCAGGTTCAGAACAAGCTGGGCCTGCGCAAACGGCGCAGCAAATCGTTGCACCGATGCGCTGGGAGAGTGCGCAATTGGATGTGCTCAAACAAAGCCCGGTAGGTTTGTGGGTGCGCAAGCAAGATGCGGTCTACGTAGATGCGATGGCCTTGCGTGATGATTGGCCCTGGGACAAACCATTGCCTGTGTCGCAACAGCGGCCCTAAAAAAAACCGGCTCTCGAGAGGGCCGGTTTTTTTATGTCGCAGATTGCGCAAAGCTTATGGCTTGTTGCCTGTAGGGAAGGGCCATGCAGCTTGCGGTGCCAAAACAGTCTTGGCCACAGGTGCTGTGGTTTCTGCAGCAGGAGCAGCAGCCTTCTTGGCAGGAGCAGCAGCGGCCTTCTTAGCAGGAGCAGCGGCCTTCTTAGCAGGAGCAGCGGCCTTCTTGGCAGGAGCAGCAGCGGCCTTCTTGGCAGGAGCAGCAGCGGCCTTCTTGGCAGGAGCAGCAGCGGCCTTCTTGGCAGGAGCAGCAGCGGCCTTCTTGGCAGGAGCAGCAGCG
>CAUQST010000034.1:0-49080 GCA_963520865.1 uncultured Comamonas sp. | reverse complement strand
ACCGGATTGGCAAGAAAGTATCAAGCCGCCTGCGTCAGATGCAGCGAGACCGCGCTTTTCGCAAGGTGTGCCTTCGACCTGGATGGGACCGTCGAGGTCCAGGAACTCGCCTGTTTTCACTCGGCCGGAGGCCGTCACAGTCTGCGTGGCCACGTCGCTTGCATTGCGGATACCGTGTCTCGCACCAGAGTCGTCCTGCATGTTGATGTCGCCTGTCATTGGCAGGCTTCCATCGCGGCGAGCGAACTCCAAAAAGCCGCTGCTGTCATAGCCATTCTTGATGCCAATGAGGCCTGCAGCACCTGAGCTGTTCATGGCTACGTGGGCACCGTCTTTTGATACAAAGGCTGTTGGTGACTCGGGGAGAGACACTCCGGCGCGGCCCGGGCTGGCGGCCGCGGCCGCGATCGAGGCACGACGGACGTCCACCACGCTCTGATCGCGAAGTTCGACCATGGGCTGCGTTGAGACCACCAGTGACTGCACATTGCAGTTCGGGATGGTGCATCCTGTGCTGGGGACCGCCAGCTGCACAGTAAAGCCGATGGCGCGGCCGTTGTAGACGAACTCGCTAGCGTCTTCGGCACGAAGCATGCCGAGACCAACCAGGTCAGTCGCTGTGGGGGCCTGCACTCGCGCAGCAGGCACCGCGTAGCCGTTGCGCTGTGCCTGCTGCTGGCGTTGAATCTGCGTGAAGAATGTCGTGACGTAGGTCTTGGCTGCATCATCGTATGCGGCCAGCCTGGCCCCGACGAGCTCAGCACGCTCATCACCCATCGCACTTGCACGTTCTTCTGCATATCGCTGCAAGATCAACCCTGCAATCAAAGCAAAAAGAACAAAGACAATTGCCATCGTTGGCAGAAGGAAGCCCGCTTGACGACGGCCACGGCGCTGGGCGAGTAGGGTGCTTGCAGTATTCATTGCGGTTACATGTGCTGGACGAGTTGGTGCTCCACCTCTTGAGCAAGAGCGGCGAAGGCACCATCACGGATATGCGAGGACACCTTGTTTTCACGAGGTAGGGCGTGAGTAATAAGCGTTCCGCCCGGGTCAAAGCGTTGATGAACCGCTAGCTGCAATGCAGTGGAAAGAAGTGCATTGGCGTTATCTTCACCAGCCATCTTGGCCATGGCGGCCAGTCGCTGAATACCTTCGGGAATACTTCTGGCATGCATGGTGGCAAACACCAGATGCCCGTCGACAGCAACGCGCACAAGCTCGGCAGCGGTGAGGTTCTCTCGGATCTCCCCGTAAACAAGCATGCTCGAGTCTTTTGCCGGAAAGCATCGAAGGGCTGTATAGATCGCCTTCTCATAGCCACCCAGCTCGTCCACATCGAGCTGCTCACAAAAGCCGCTCTTGCCATGTTTGCCTTCCAGAGGGTGCTCGGGCGGATCTTCCAGCGTCAGACAGTAGCCGCCATGCAGTTGCAGGCGAGCAGCAATCGTTGCTGACATAGATGTAGTCTTGCCAGCCCCAGTCTGGCCGAAGATCAGGACCAGGCCACCGTTAGTCTTCAATTTGTTCGCAAGCAAAAGTCCTTTAATCCAACTTGGAATCTTGAGTTCATCCAGCTTGGGGCAATGGACTGGCATTCGGCGTAGCGCATAGCGATCTTTGCGCATGCGTTGCGAACGCCAGCGGCTTCCATCTGGCAACACCAGCATCTTGCTGTGCGGATCAGCTTTAATTACAGCCGCCAGCGCCTGACTCAATTCCTCATGTTCACCAGCGGGCTCCATCCGCCCAGGAAAAACAATTGAGGAAGAACAGGAATCAATTGACAAATGAATGTCAGTAATTTCAGCTGTACTCATATTTATCGACGGAAGTTAAACGTCAGGGTATTGGTTTCCGACGAATTGCATTGGTCGGAGGCAGTTGTAGTTGCCAGGGCAGTTGTTGCAGTCTTGATAGACGTAGAGTTCACTGTCGCACTGGTATAGATGGCTTGTCCGAAGTCTTCAACAATCTTGATGCATTCACGCGATGGAATGTTGTCCAAGGTACCCACAGCTTGATTATTTCCCGAGGCAGGAGCAAAGGTAATGTCACCCCATTTTGTTTTGATCGAACCATTTGGGATATTGCCGTTCTTTTCCAGGAACCCGTCGGAGAACCAGCGCATTTTTGCCACTTCCTCGGTTGTCAGGATTGCAAAGGACGTTCGATTGTTGTAGCCAGCTTGTATTTTTGGGATTGCTGTCTTCAACTCAGTGGTAATCTTCGATGCGTTATAGCTAGCGAGAAGATCAGGAACCAGAGCCCAACCAATCAAGGCGATAATGGCGGCAAGCCCGGTAGCAATCGACATATCGATAAGTAAATTGCCACGCTGCTTATTAAAACGGTTTTTATTGCGAGCTTGACAGTTTTGATTTTGAGCAAAGTTTTTCATTAGATTTCCTAGATTGATTTATTGAAAATATGAAGACAAGATCTACATTGACTTCATGACGGAGGTAACTTGTTGAGCAAACTGAATATTGCTAATGGTAATAATCAGAATCATTGCAGCCACAAAGAGCATAGCGATCAGTCCGGAGATAACTGCACGGGCCTGTGCTTGTTCAACAAGCTTTTCTCCGCTATCAAATGCAAGCTTGTAGATGGCGCTATTAAATTCTGTGCGATCAGAGTAGTCCTCAATACGATCCATTACCTTTCTACTGAAAATTCCGGTATCCATAGCAAGAGCAGGCTTGTTAGGTGCCAATTTCAAGCGATGAAGCATGACAGTGATGTGCCAAGCCAACCAGGGAGAACCAAAGCGGCACATCATCTCCAATGCGTCTTTAAGCCCATGGTTATTTGCCTGAAGAAGAATAGACAGAGCCACCAAGAAATTGTTGCCTTCATAGGCACGATAGGAGGACCAAGGAAAAAATGGGATCTTCTCAATTAATCTTCGAATACGTCCATACCAATTGGGCTTGCTCCATGTAACTAAGACCAGTGCAAGGATGGTTAGAATTGAAATAATAAAACCATGACTAACTAAGCCTGTTGATACGTGATACATGACTTTGCTGAGATAAGGCCAACGCTCCAAGGGTAAAATCTGCAAATACTCTGGGACACTGTGCAAAGCGTATGCAATCAAGAATCCAATGATGACAAGAAACGAAAGTGCCGGCGACAACATAGCGATGAAGTAAACACTCTTGGCTTTTCCCAAAAGGCGGATGCTTCTCCCGAGATAATCCATTGCCTCTTCTAGACGGCCACTTTCTTCCGCAGCTGTCAGAACCATCGCCTCATATGGCGGAACTGTGTGCTGGAGCGCATGCCCAAAAGACATTCGCCCCATCTTGTGA
Source organism: uncultured Comamonas sp. (assembly GCA_963520865.1). GTDB lineage: Bacteria > Pseudomonadota > Gammaproteobacteria > Burkholderiales > Burkholderiaceae_C > Comamonas. Next base: position 45,760 of record CAUQST010000034.1, on the reverse strand, counting down.
ATCCAATGCTCATAAAGTGCAGCCCAGCCCGTTCGGCGTCTTCGCGACCTCTTCGCCATAGCCTTCAGTTGTTCTATGGCAGACGCACCGTCTCGAAGAGAGCTTGCGAAATCTTCATAGAAATCTCGTCGGGTGCTAGCAAATGTGTTGAATCGTAGTTTTGCGAAACTAAACCACCAATTAATTTTTGCGAAACTGAACCACCAATTCATTGGTCGACCTCTACCCTAACTATTTCATAAAGTTCAAGTGGCTCAAACTCAAACTCCAAGTCCTGTGGATCAATTATTCCTTGCGAAACTTTATAAAGACCGTGCTCAAAGGCTGTTTTCCCACTCATATCTGGGTCATCGAATGCTGTCTTTCGACTTTGGCGCCAGTACAACTCAGCAAGATCATCATCGCCAGCGGAAATATGCTTCCTGATCACGCTATCTGGAACGATGACTTCAGCGACGACCGTGGAGTCAACGATCCCCAGATTGTTGCAATGGCTACACCCTTCCTCATTGCAGCAAAAGATATTTGCTATATTTAGACCAAATTTATTCTGGAGTAGGTATTTCTTTTTTTCCTCAAGCACGCTTTCTGCAGGCAGCTTGCATTCAGTGCACAAAACAGGCAGCAAGCGCTGGAATATTAAAGCCGAATAGAATTGGCGATCACCCTGAATGGCCCTATCAATCCCAAGCCGCTCTAGGCGTTTGGGGGTTGTCATGGCAGATGCAGTATGAGCCGAGGTATATATCTTGTGACCTGCTAACACGAAGTCGGCAAGCATAGTGCCAACTACAGAATCTCGTGTTTCACCAATCATTACGTCATCTGGATCACCGCGAAGAATATCAAGTAAAGTTCCTTCGTAATCGCTGGAATCCTTGTACTTATCTCCCTCTGCATGGTCTTCACGTTGAATTGATATCTGGGATACAAGAAACATCTTGAACTCAACGGGGTCTTCAACTCCATAACGTTTTTTGAAATAGCGTTTTGGATCGAACTCCATCATCGTTTTCAGCGATGTGGATTTACCTGATCCTGTTGGACCAGTGATGATAATCAAACCGATTGAACGCTTAACGCTCAATTCAAGCAAGTTAACCTGTGATGCTTCATAGCCGAGTTCAGGAAAGCTTTTGGTACCTTCTTCGATATCCATCGGAAGGATTCGAAGAACCACGTCCCAGCCATCAGCAAGGCGAATGAATTTATAGCGAAGTCTGTACTGATGTCCTTTGTGGCTATGAGGAATCATGCAGCTCATCGATTTTTTCTGAAGAGAGAAATTCGATGTACTTCTAGATCGCGCATCAGCCATGTGCGAGAACATATACGTGGCTATCTGCTGTGCAGTTGCAACGTCATACTGACGATGTTGACGCAACCGACCGTGAACTCGCTGCAGTGTCATCGCAGATTTTTCGCGGCAGCAAATGTGCAAATCTGATGTTTTATTATCAATTGAAATGTTGACCAGTTCTTCGATAATTGGCCGAACATCGCTTGATTCAACTTTCAGAACGTTTCCCGAAGTGATGGCTTCATTAATTTCAGCAATAAGTGCAGTCTCAGAAAGCTTATCTTCTTTAATTTTGAAACCGGAAGCAATAACTTTGTCTCTGACCGAAAGATGTAGAGCCTTGCATGCGCTAGACTCAGAAACGAGAATTATTGATTCACGGCCGCCAATATCAAGAACAGCAATTGCTGAGAGGTCGTTGCCTTGAATGCCAAAGTTTCGCGTAACAACTGAACGCCAGGCTGAAAGCTCCTGCTTTCTTGAAACTCTGCCCACGCGGCGCATTTTCCCAAGCAAAGCTGCTGCTGTGCTGGAGGATGCCTCCAGTTCTTTTCCTTGGCTGAGCATAGTCTGATCCTCTTATTCTTGATTGATTCGAGGGAATGAAGGCGCAGAAACAGAACTACTTGGATTACGTGATGCCCAATCCAAAGTAATCACCTTGCGCTGCACGATTCGCTGGCCTGTTTTTTTGATAAGAGAGATGCTGTAGGGGAATATCTCTTCCAGCATCCATCCATCTACTTCCGAGACATAAGGTTTCTTCATGGAGACAGGAACGGGTACGCCGAGATAATTAATCTCGACCACCTCGTTACCAACAGGCCCCCAAATGGCCTCCAGCAGTGGTTCCTTTTCGGAGAATTTTTGATCCGCTGCAATCAATGGGCTGGCGTTCGCTGGAAGCTTTCCGACAACGTTGTTCTTTATGGCATCTTGGTTCTTATGCGCACGAATCTTTGCATCAAGTTCCGAGTTCATGAGCTCGGCTTGCTTTTCGAGCAACTGGCCAAAAGTGTCTACGGTTTTTGCAGTTGGATGTGTTTCGTCAGCCGCATATGCAAAGCAAGGAAGCAGAGCCGCAATGAGAATAGATTCAAGGAAGCGCATAAGCCTCTCCTTCCATAGAGAACGTTGAAGTGTCGCCACTGGTATAGGTAAAACGCGTTATGCCGGAACTGGTTGGTAAGTACCGAACAAAATCACGAAACAGATGTGCTGGGCCAGCCGCTGTAAAATTTGAGCGAACAGGAATTTGAATATTTTCAGTTCCTGGGCCAGAAGAAACTGTGACAGGCTCCCATTTATCTGGAGGAACAATCGTCAAACTGATTGTTTTCGATAATTGGGCAAGATTCCCAATATCAAATGTGATCGAACTACTGCTTGGCAGACGATCTGCTACCCGGCCATTTGCGTGATCGGTGGCAATGTGAATGGGTTGAAGTATGAGACTGGTGTTGGAGCCAAAGATTGGCTCGGGCCAGCCTGCAGGCTTTGCCTGGAGGTAGCCACGCCAGGTTGCAAGCGGTTGAGCCTTCAGCTCAAGTTGGCATTTCGGCAGCTCACACACAATCGTGGCTATCCGCCAACCAGCGATTGAAGGGGGCAGGCTGTAGATGGCCTTGGTGTACGCATGCAGTTCCTGGCTCGGAATAGCTGCATTGATAGCTATCCCGATGTCGTGCTTGAGCTTGGCCAGTCGCTGGGCTTTCAGTTGGGCGTCTCGCTCCTTTGCCGCACGTTCGCGTTGTGCGGCCGCATTCGCGTCATATGCCAGGTAACCCGCCACGCCCAGAACAACCAGTACAGCCACAGCCACAGCAGTCACGGAAACCGGCACATAGAGGCTAAACCGCGACTTTGCGAAGTCCTTATTCTCAATGGTGTGGCTCAACACCTCCAGCGACATGGACCTCAGATCCATCCGGTATGGCAGGTCGATGAGAAGCTCCGGCTGATCCGTGTACACCGGCAGATCGTTTGCCTTGGCCTGTGACGAGATGAAATCGCGCACCAAGCCCATGGCATCGTGGAGGCCGCCCACGAAATCCATTTGCTTGACAGGCATGCCGTCAGATAGAGCGAACACCCAGAAGGTGTCCGGCTCACTGCACGCGAGCAAGGAGAGGAAAGTGCGATCTGGCAGGGAGTTCCTGAGCAAGATCGCGGCGGCGTGCGGCCGCGCGCGGCTGTCGGTCTTGGAGACGAAGGCGATTTTTTGGTTGAGAAAAGCCGCTCTCATCCCGCTGTCAGGGTCAGCGTCTGCCCAGACGTATTGCCAGGCAGCGTTTGCGCTGCGCGCCAGCTGACGGATCTCTGCTTGGCGGTTCTCCACGCCGTCGAGCGCGAGCCAGTCAAGCCCTGCGATAGCCTGGCCGTGGCCTGGCACCTCCAGCAGCTTGAGCATCAGAGCACCCCTTCGATGATTTGGGGCGTCAACAGGATCAGCACAATCCGCCGGGAAGTGTTGTTGTTGATGCTTCCGCCCAGCAAGGGGGACAAGGCGCCATCGATGGAGCGGTCGGACGAGGTGCGCTGAGAGTTAACGATTCCGGCCAGTAGCGCTGTTTCACCGCTGGGTGCGCTAGCAAAAATCTTGTATTGATTGGCCGTCGATGGCGGATATTCCAGCGTCACGCCATTGGAGACGAAGGTTTTGGATTCACCGCGGGCCGAGGCGTCTAGGGAGAAGTCCATCACCACACTGCCGTTGGGCTGGATCGAGGCCAGCATGGTCAGGAACGTGCCGGTGGTCAGCTGTCCAGGCTCTACGCTAGGAACCACTGTGGAGGAGTTGTTGTTGGTGCTGGTGGCAGAACCAGACCGAGCAGGGTAGATGTAGGACTCTGTGCTCGTGATGTTGGATGGCCTGTTGTTCAGCAAGGGGTAGGTCTCGTCCTTGCGGATCACCACCTTGCCCACTGTTGCCAGTGCCTGGATAAAAGTGCGGGTCGTGGCCTGGTCACCATTGCGAATGAGGCCGAGCTGCCCCATTCCCGAGGACGGAGCTAGCCCAGCTGGTGAATAGACACCGCCAGCCCACTTCGACGCGGCGTTGGTGATGGCCCAGCTCCAGTCCACCCCCAGGTTGTTCGTGTCATTCGCTGTGATTTCCACGACCTGCATGCGCACACGGATCTGGCGGCCGAGGGACTTGTTTTCAGCATCGATGAGGGCCCTGACCTGGTCATGCACTTCACGCGTGTCGGTTACCGTGACGATCCCAGAAGTCGAGACAGCAAACTTGCCCACCGAGGGTGTCACTGTGCTTTCCAGTGCAGCCTTGATGTTCTTGATCACATCGATGGTGGATTCGGATTTGGCATTCACATCCGAGGATGAAGTTGCACTACCGGCCTGAGCTGTGGTGCCATTACCAGAACCGCTGTTCTCACCGGTGCTGGCACGCTTGGTGATGTTGTTGGTGATGGTCTGTGTGTTGAGCACAGTGGACACGGTGTAGGTGCGGGTCACAAGGCGAGAGATCGTGACGGAGTTGTCACGGTCATTGAAGTCCCATCCAACCCCGAACCCGGCACTGATGCGATCGAGCAGATCGATGGGCACATAGGTGCCGCCCACCACGCTCATCTTGTCGATGATGTAGCCACCAGACCGTGGCTGTTCGCTCCTGCCTGGAACGACCTGAGCCAGTGGAGCAGGAAGGCCGCTCAATGCGGCGGGCTTGGCTGTGCCAGCCTGCGTGCCGGCATTCAAATCGCTGGAGCCGGCAGACATACCCCGCGCAACAAGAGCATCAGGCGTCACGCGAACCGGTATGCCAATGATCTTGCTGATGCGTTCTGCGTGTAGCAGCAGGGAAGGGCTGTCAGAGAAGGAGTAACGGATCGGTGTGCGCAGTGCCGCCGGCAGCTGGGCTTTGCGCGCAACTTTCACGGTCTTGCCGCCCAGCCAGGCGCCGTCAAACTCACGACCAATTGCAGCTTCACGGGCATCATTGGCGCGCACATCTTCCAGCTTGGCGCTCACTGTGCTGACATCAGTTTGGGCTTCAGTGGCGATGTTCTGGCGCTCCTGCAGAGCGTTACAGCCCACCAGGCTGCATGCAGCAAGTGCAGCAGCAGCGACACGAGAAAGAGGACAGAGTGTGAGATAGGAAGTCATGGTGATGGAGCCTTTACTGTTTTGCGCCTGTCCTGGAGCCCAAATTAGTCACGCGCACCACGTTGTTGCCCAGGTAGAAGCGGGGATCGAGCGAGGTGGTGAATGAGCGAAACAGCGCACGTACTGCGTCGCGGAACTCGCCGTGAAACGTGGCGTTAGCCGGGATAACGAGGTCGTCAGAGGCTTCCCAAACGACTTGCCATCCAGCCTTGTCAGACCAGCGGGTCAACGCGTCAAAGAGCGTCCCGTCTGCAGTCGTGACTTCCCAGGCCTTGGGCGGCTCGGCCGGAGATGCCGGCGCAATTGCTGCTGCTACCTCTCTGTCTGCGCCGGCTCCAGCTGCTGCCACGGAGCTGCTCTGGCCTGGCGGAACAGTGGGAGCTTCAGCGGTGCCACGGACAATCACATGAGCTACCGAGCTGTCGGACTTGGTCTTGGCCAATTCCAACTGCTGCCCCTGGGCGCCCTGACTCAGTCGCAGGGCCAGGTTCACCGGGCTCAGCTGGGCATTGATCGTCTCCAATGCCTGGCCCACGGTCCCTCTCTCGTCCTGGTCGAGCACCACCGTGGCCATCACAGCGCCGCTGCCGTCGAAGTAGGGCAGGGCCAGGCGTTCGGCCAATACCTGAGCCAGGCCTTGCACTGGAGCGTTCCAGCTGACCGCAATCTGTGCCTGCAGGAGCGGATCTGGGCCAGTTTGCGCAGAGGCAGTCCCTGCCAGAGTGATAGCCATTGCGGCTGCGCACGCGCTGAGCATGTGTGTTTTCATCATCATTCCTAAGATCGATTCAGCGCTGGGCCAGCAGTCGCGCTTGTCTGAGATGCCACATGGCCACGCTGTGAAAGGTGGAACCAGGTGCACTGAATCCATTCATGAAGCCGCCGTTTGAAAGCAGACTCATCGCTGCTTTGCGGTGTTGCCTTTTGCGTATGCGCAGGTCAGTGCTGAGGCCAAGCGCCTTCGCCTTGAATGAACTCAATGGGGTAATAGAGCCGTTGAACATTTCTTTGCTGGTGTTATTGGTTGTTCGCTAAGGCATCGGCTTTGGCAAACTCTCGATACAGGCCCAATACCTTGGGGACATAGGCCTGTGTTTCTTTGTAGGGCGGGATGCCCTTGTGCTTACGCACAGCACCAGGGCCGGCGTTGTAGGCTGCCAATGCCAATTCCCAGTCGCTGAACTCAAACCACATCTGACGCAGGTACGCGGCGCCTGCGGCCAGGCCTAGCTCGGGCTTGTAGAGATTTGTCTCAGGGTCCTGGAGACCCACACCACGTGCGGTTGAAGGGAGAACTTGAGCCAGGCCTCGTGCATCAGCTGGGGAGCGGGCCTTGTCGTTGAAATTGCTCTCTACGGCGACCAGGGCCTTCAAAAGAGCTGGCTCCAGTCCGTAGTGCTTGGCCACGGCGGCAATCGTTTGCTCATGCCGCCAGTAGTTGCTCAGGATCTGCTTGCAGTATTGGGCGGAGGTCTGTCCGCGCAGGCAGCGATGGGTGCCGGTGTCAGCTTGTGCTGGTGCCAGGCTTGCGGCCAACACCAGGGCAGCGGTCCACCGGGTGAAGGAGGGCAGACTCACAGCCATGAGATCATCGCCACGGCTATCGATAGAAGAATGCAGGCCTGGATGGTCCGAAGCTTGAGATCTGCTGTGCTCATCCGCCCCATCGCAAACATCTGCCACATGCCGCTCAGACCAGCTGCGAGGATCAGTGCAACTGCGCTGATGCCGATAATCTGCAGGTTGCGCTTGAGCACAGACATCTCCATCCCAGACCCCTGAGCGAAGGCTTCGGCCATCGATACCGAGGCCCGACCGGGGGTGTCAATGGAGCCGCCGGCGCCGGCACCAGATCCGCCTGTGTTCCCACCACTGGTCCCGCCAGAGTTGGTGCCGGCGATCTTGTCAGCCATCGAGCAGATCGTCGTGCCGTTGCGGTCAGCGAAGCCGGAGCACTTGCCAGAATTGATCATCGTCTGGCAGTTGCCGATTCCCAACTGAACGCACGCCAGCACCAGGTTGCCGTCGACCGTGCGGCCGTCAAAGGTGCCAAGTGCCAGCAAATTTGTGACAGCCGTGGATTGCATGGCCTTCGAGGTCAGCTGCGTCCACGCATTGACCTGCTCCTGCAGGCTGAGCTGTTGGTACTGCTCTGGGGTCACATTGGCATAGCGCGCAATGTTTGTACGGTTCATCTGCAACACGCCATAGCAGCAGCTGCCATTGAAAGCAGTGGTGTTCCCACCGCTCTCCACATTGATGGCCAGCTGGGCCACGGCCTGTGCGTTCTGCTTGAGCCAGGTACTTGCGGAGGGTGAGTTCTGGATGGCGGCGGCAATGTCGGCGGCACTGACCATGGCCGCGAGAACCACGCCAGAAGCAATCCAGAACAGCAAGGCGACGGACTTCTTCATTCCATAGGCCCTCAGTCCAGCTTGAGCGAACGCGAGCAGTTGGGCACAACCTTGCCGAACTGGATGGTTCGGAACTGCACAGTTTGAGACCCACTGTCGTACCGATACTCGATGCGACTGTTGGTCTCGCTGGCTGCAAAAATCATGCAGTACCCGGGAAGTGCGGCCGCAGGCGCGCCAGATGGAGGCCAGCTTGAAACCCGCATCCGGCACCGTACAAAGATGTCGTTCGCGTCAGCGCCATTGGGCGCCGCATCACAAGAAGGGTCGTCACCCGAGGCGAACATCGAAAAAACGATGCGCTTCGTTCCTTCGCGCACGTCGCCCACCAGCGCATATGCAGACATGGGGCCTGTGTGCGTTTGCTCTCGTGCTGCGAACTCTCTGGCCCACAGAAACTTCACGATGTCACGCTCTTCTTGCGTCGCAGTCGAGGGCATGCCAGGACGGTCGAAAACCGCCTCGTGCATTACTTTCCACGCACCTCGTGAATCCTGTGACTGGGCATGCGCTGCAAGACTGCTGGCCATGGCCAGTGCAACAACGGCGACCTTCATTTGCGCCCCCCGCGTTGAGCGCTTTTATCGAGCTCCTCCAGGAACTGTTCTGGAGGGGTGGCACCCACCAGGCGTTTGCCGTTGGCCAGCACCACGGTCGGTGTGTTGTTGATCTGGTAACGCTCACCGGTGGCCAGGATCTTGATCAGGCCGCTGTTGTCACAGGACTCACTCAGCTGCGGGCGGGCCCCCTGCATCATGGCTTTCCACACACCGGCTCGATCGCTAGAGCACCAGGCCATGCGGGCGAGGTTCTGGCTCTGCGGACTTATGACCGGAAACATGAACCGGTACACGGTCACGTTGTCCAGCTGGTCGACGAATTTCGTGAAGACCCGGCAGATGGGGCAGTTTGGATCTTCAAAGACGGCGAACACTTTGCTGCCATCCCCCCGTACTTCCTTGATGGCATGCTGCAGCGGGAGCTTGTCGAAGGGGATGGACATCCGCTTTTCGTTGTGCGCGGCCGTCAAATCCTTGCGCTCTTTCATGTCCATGAGCGCGCCGCCAACGAAGGCATAGCGTCCGCTGGAATCGGTGTAGACCAGCTCGCCGTCGACGACAACTTCGAAGATGCCTGGTACCGGTGTGGTCGCAACCTCTGGGTTGACCTGCAGGCCCGTGTGACTGCTCACCGCAGCAGTGATCTGGTTTGCGAGTTTGATGGGTGCCGGGTCAGCTATAGCGCTCCCGTAGAGCAGGGGACCGATGAAGGCTGTGCAAGCAAGAGCAACAGCATGGCCAACCTTGCTCAGGCGAGTAAACAGGCCCGGTAGGTTTTGTTGGGTGAGTAGTTCATGCGACATGCGCAGAACTGTAAAAATCGGCACCAACTGTTGCCAGCTGAAACCGTGGAGTAATAACCGCGAGGGTTGCTATTGACAGATCGTTAAAAAGTTGATCTGGTAAATTTGAGTTTCTCGAAGGGTGCGTCACCGTGTCTGCCAAAGCAGCCGTCAGAGGGCAACAGCGCGACAGCTCTTAGGGACGTGCATGAAGATGAGATACGTACTGCCGCAAACCGGGCGTACGAGTGGCAACAAAGAATCAAAAGACTGGGATGAACGCTTCGGCGATTTCTTAATTGACCTGCAGACTCAGGAGGGATTGACAGATTTAACGATAAGCCAGCTCCAGTTTCACTTGCGAGCCTTCAACGCCTGGTTGCAGGAAATAGGTCGGAACTGGACCACCGCGAACCGTGAAGATATTCAAGGCTACTTCTGCCAAGTGCGGGACCACAGGTCCGCTTCGACACTGCGCTCGAAGCTGTGGAGCATCAGACGCCTCTACAGGTGGGCCCGTGAGGAATCAATCGTCGCTGTGCCCCTGCATTGGCTGATGATTTCCAGGCGAAAGTACGAACGAAGGAAAGTGTTCGTACCAGACAGCCAGCAGTTGATCCAACTGCTCAATCTACCTGACACGTCCACAGACAAAGGCCTGCGCGACCGAGCGGTGCTGGAGTTGCTCTATGGGACTGGAATGCGTGCTGCGGAGATCCTCTCCCTCAAATTGCACCAGGTGGTCAAAGAGCGTTGCCTTCGCATCATGGGCAAAGGACAAGTAGAACGGCTGGTGGTGTATGGGGAAGAGGCAGCGTATTGGATTGCACAATACAAAGCCAAACGACAGTCTATGCTCCAAGCTGCAGGCCATAGCCTGGTGGCTACCCAGCAACTCTTCGTGAGCATGGGCAAACACGCTGCCTACCAATACTTTGAGCTCAGGAGAATGATCCGTGGCTACGCACGTCGACTGAACTTGAAGCTCACGCCACACACGTTAAGGCACGCATTTGCAACTCACCTATACCAGGGTGGGGCAGCGCTGCGCACGATCCAGTTGCTTCTTGGCCACGCCCAACTGACCACCTCTGCGATCTACATTTCTCTAAGAAATGAAGACAACCAGAAGTTCATCCGCTCTCATCACCCAAGAGGGGAAGCCTACACGCCATATAGAAGATGGCAGCTTTGAAAATTCACAAAGCTGTTTCAGTGGCTCTGTCCATTAGCTTGTGGGCACAAATTTGTGCCCACAGTCGCCACACATAATGTTTAGATTTGGCTTGCCCCAGACACTGACTTTAGGGCACCCACCACACGTGTACTTCAGCCGATTGGATTTGTTCGAAATTGGCTCTGGCATGGTGTCCGACTGTTCACACCCAGTTTCAGCGATCGGCTTGCGAGTCGGTCCACCTGGACGAACAGCACCGGCCAGCGCTGGGTTGTCTTTGATGGGGGCGGAGGAGCCTAGGACACCTTCTAGTTGAGCTGAAACGAGGTGTTGGCCCATCTGAACATGTTCATCTGCAGGGAACCGGTCATACCAGCTCAGCGAAAAATCACTGGTCAAAAGTGATTCACACGCAGCAAGGAAACGGCCGCCGGCGATAGGGTAATCGGCCATCATGTCCCCGGTGCGCTTGCCACCAGGCTGGCCGGTGGAAGAGGGCATCAGACCGATGGATTCCATCTTCTGTGCCCACTCTTCGTTGTGGTACCGGCCGCGGCCTGGCTGGCCGAAGTGCTGCTGCCAGAGATGGGCCATCTCGTGCACCAAGGTCTGCATGGTCTCCACCAGGGGGACAACGGCGAAGTAGGAGGGGTTGATGGCGATCTCGTCAGTCGTTGCCCCTTCGAGTGATGCGAATCGTGCGGCCGAGAAATAGCCGACAGTCCGTTTCTCACGCTGCAGCGTAATGAGGCAGTGAGGCAACTTGCCATCAAAAAGCGCACCGTTAAAGTGGTCGTAGGCCTGCTGCAGCTCAGAGTAGGTCTGGTGCGTTGGAGCTGCTGAAGGGACGAAGTCAGTGTTGGCCATAGTGAGCTGAATGATGCTGCAGGCGATGTGTATTGTGCAATACAAACAACTAACGCCCGTTTACATTTAAATGAGTTGACAGTACGATGTGCTCACACGGTCTCATTGACCGCTGTTTGGAAGCCAAGTGACATGATCAGCTTGGCGCGCAGGCCACAGCAGCTTGCGTAGAGACCTACTTGGGCTGCATGGCCGCGATGGTTTCCATTGAGATCAGGACAGTCCAGGGAAGTCACAATGTTCAAGAAAAAACCTCCTGCCATTACTATCGGAAGCAGCCTCGGAGCTACTCCAAGCCGCAGTTTGGGTGCGGTTCCTTTTGCACCTGGCGCCCTGACTACATCTGTTCAACCTTCTGCGATTGCGAAGGCAGGAGATGCGCTTGGAAACCTGATCTGGAAAACTGCTCCGATAGTTAAAGCGGTTGCATTAGGAACAGCAGCTATGGCAATTGGCAGTGGAGATGCTGAACCTGATGAGGGTGCCCCGTGGCTTTATACGGAGCATTACGATGACCTGCAATGGCGGTGGCATAGAGAAAATGACTAACGCAATTTTTTCGGAGCAGTTCTATTAGCTGTTTCACCGGCTGATTTTAGGCTGTCCATCGGACTAATCGCCTTGGCACCAATAAAGCCCATTAAGGTAGTCCATAACATCGGCAAGCCGATATACATGGTGAGCAGCATGATGTTTAGCAACATACGCTTGTTGCCGTTTTGAAGCATCTGAACCAGTGAATCCACGTTGAAGTTGCCATCGTACATGGCTCTCATCAGACGACCATCCACCCAATTAGCGACGTACCACATTACAGCCCAAAACTTAACTGTGAAGATAGCTAATGCCCCCAGGAAAAACACCTTGAGGTCATAGCCGCTTAAAACGGTCACAAGCGGCAAGAACATATACAACCCCATCAAAATCAGGGCCTGCGCCATCATCAAATTGTTGTGCAGGGCGCCAGCCGTGATATTGGTAACAATTGCCATGATCCCAGTTTGCGCAGTTGATACCACCCCGCCGATAGCTCGGGCTGCGACCGTCCCAGCATCGTGCTGTGCGCCCAAGATACTGTCGGGGCTGACATACATGGGTCGCGCCTGTGTTTGAGCCAGTTTTGCCACCGAGTCTTTGGCCTTATCGCTCGAGCTGGCCATGCTCAGTGCCTGCTGTGCCATGACACGCCAGTTGCTGCTGTGGTTGATCATTGCAGAACGGATGCCTTGACTCTCATCCTCCCACCATTGCTTGCATGTGGGGCGGCCCCAGTCCGGGTTCACATACCCGGCCTCTGGCGTGCCTTCGGCCGCAGGGGTCTGGATGTATTCCACATCCCGGGAAAAGTCGATTGCCCAGCCTGGAACCGGGTTGTATGAGCGCATCTCGGCGTAATAGCCAGGCTCAGTTCTGAACAACTGGCTTCCCATCCAGTCAGTGTCAGTCGGGCCATAGTCACTGTTATCGGAGCTGATGATCGCACGCCCCGAGGCGGAAAGACTGGCTGAGTCAGAACTCAGGAACTTGCTCCGTGCGGGAGTGAAGCATTGACTGTAAAAATCCTGGATGGATTTCAACAGCTTCGGATCTTCGATGGTCGAAGTCCTGGCAATATCCTCAAGGCGCCGAAAATCATTATCGGCATTTGCCAAGCCGGCGCGAAACGCATTATTAATGCCGTTCGACACAGACATAACAACGAGCCACCAAACAGGAACATAGGAAATTTCCCCTGAATTTCCGAAAGACTTGACTGCTGTGTCACCGAAAGGAATCGTCAGCGCAGCCCCTTGAGTGTCTTTATTCACTGACTGTGGGTTAGGATCGTCAAATGTTGCAGTTGGGGTGAAATTCAGTGATAGCCGGCTCAGCGATGTATAGGATGTGGTTGCAAAGCACATAATCATCACAAAGATTGCAACCCATATCTTTGTCATTGACGCCTCAAGCACCGACATTACGGATTGGGTTTCGCCTCTCTCTTTAGCTTCTCTCCAAGCATTGATGAGAATAAGTGCGAATGGCACTGCAGCGATTCCGGTATCCGTAAGAATGCCCCCTAGGAGATTTGCAAATGCCCATCCGTATAGGGTCATGAATATTTCAAGATAGCTATCGAGCTGCACTGAATTTCTCCGAATCAGATTGATTATTTTTTCATGCGCCCGTCAACACCTGACAGGGATTCATGACGCTCACCGGTGATAGCTGTGCTGGACTGGCGACCCTGGTTGATGTCGTTATTCATGATGGCTAACGCTGTATCGCCAGTCATTTCTTTGCGAATTCGGAATTCGAACATCATGTCGTTGATGTACTGGGTCAGCCGGTCCACCTTGCTCTGGGCTTCTGTGCTGACGGGAATAGCCGCTGCGACCTGAGGCAGGCTCATGCCTGAGATCAATGCATTGCGGGCAATCAATGCCTTGTCGATGACCTTGTGCATAGCAATTTCCTGGGACAGCCTGGTGACGGCCACCGAGCGCATGTCCGCGGGAAGCTTGCGCACAGCATCCATGAGCTGAGGGCTGATGGCCATGCCGGGGGCGCTGACCTTGGCCAGCTCGGATTGCGACTGCGAGCTGCCGGCAGCCAGCGTGCGCATCGTCGGCAGCACGGTATCCAGCTCGGTCTCGAATTTTGGCGATAGCCCAGTGGCCGAAACCGTGGATGTGGGCTCAGGGCAACCGGCCCCTTGGGTGCACAGGTAGATGCGCTGGTCGCCGAGCACCTCGGATGACCACTTGGCCAAGGCCTCCGGGGTCTGGAATGCCTGCACCAGGCGCGTCGATGACAAGGACGAGCTGCCATAGTTGGCGGTGGACAGCGAGCTTGCCGATTTGTTGAGGGTGATGTTGTAGCCCGCGATCGCCAGGTCTCTGATGGGCTGGATAGGGGCTGTGCCAGATCCGCCGGCCTTCTGGCCATAGACCCAGTTGATCCCTGCCTTTTGAGCTACCTCGTCTTTGTTGATGTCGTACTTGGCTTGGACGACATCGCCGGCCGCGGCCGCACGCACTTTCCAAGCATCGCCCTTGGCCAAGGCCACGTATTCCTCATAGGGATCTTTGCCGGCCTTGATTTGCGATTCCATTTCCTCGCATGTCTTGAGCGATGCGGAGATGAGCAGATCAGCCTTTTGGCTGAAGTTTTGGAAGAGCTGGTATAGCCCTGGCTGAGCGCGCTGAAAGATGTACAGCGGCAGCGCAGCAATCCCGGCTTGTACAGCGCCGGTCACCGTGGCTCCCAGGTTCTGTATCTGGTTCATCAGCTGCGACCAGGACGCGCCGATGTCAAACTTGCCGCAGGAGTAATTGGCACGCACACCAGACGTCAGCTGCAGGGACAGTGCGCCTCGATGTGGAGCTTGGCCAACCGGAGATCCACCGCCCAGGCGGTAGTACAAGCTGGAAGAGGACACGGGCTGGGCGTAGGTGGGCACGGTATAGGCCGCCATTGCCGAAGCAATAACCACAGCAGAAATAGCAAATCGGATTTTCATAGTATCAGACGGGTATATAAATCTCGAACAATTAAGGCACTGAAAAGAGAAATATCCCTTTCTTCTTACAGCAGATGTACTTCTTCCAAAGATTCCAAGAATAGCCGTCGCCGCTATCGGTCTTGCCATCCCCAAAAGTGGTCAATGCAATCGCGTCATTCGAACCAAAATTGACGCAACCTGATTCAACTTTCGGATGAAGCATTTGCCATTTGAACGTCTGATTCGAGAAGTATTTGTAGCCGCTGCTACTAGGTTCCACCTTGGTGTATATGTGAGGCTGGGCCGACTTATAAATAATGGATGCGACACGCTCCGAGAGAACTGCGGAGGCCTTCACAGGATGAGTCTGAATGACCTCGCCGGAACGCGGGTAAGTTGGACCCCATGTCTGTGTGAATCCGTTGCCAACTTCACCAAGACCCGGAATCCAGGACTGTGGATAGAGCATTTCGACTGGAATATATCCACGCCAGAATGGCGAATCCAAGTCGGACTGATAGTGGACCGCCAGAGAGGCTCCACCAGGGCAGAAAAACATTGATCCACCGCCGACACCGACGATGCTTGCAGCTTTCTGAAATGCCTCAACACCGGAGGAAATTTCCTGCACTGTCTCCGCAACTTCGATAATTTGCCCGATCCCTTGAACAGACTTCAAAATCGTTTGCACGCTGGAAAGAAGCTCCATCGGTGCCTGCAGCATCTTCTTGGCATCAGAAGCTACGGTGTTCGCAATTTCCTGCGGTACGGAGACCCACTGACGGCCGATTTCTGGGAGCTCCTGAGAGGGGAACTTGGAAAGCTCTTTGATTCCAGGAATAGGCAAAGAAGAGGGCATGATGGCATTGCCGCCAGCTACCATGTTGGCGAGCATGCCCGCAGGATTACCGATTGCATCAGCACTCTTGTAATTTGTGAATGCCGAACTGGTTTCGAGTCCACCGCCCGAGGAATCAAGGACCTTACCCAGGATAGATGAGCCAGCCGTAGACATTGTTTTGGAAACAATGTTTCCAATATCGACCCAAGGATGCCTCAGTGGATCGTTGTATGTGCTGACAACCACATCGGGGTTGTAGTGCGATATTTTGATGCTCGTCTCAATCCAGCAAGCAACCAGCTTGCATCGTAAAAAGAAGCATACTCCTTCTACCTGGTAGGAGAGGCACGATGGGAAAGCCGTCGCAGTTCCTGTGACGACGCCAGGTGTGGTAATGGCCTGAGCAGGTGCATAAGATAAACCCAAGTACAGAGCAACCCCGCTTACCATCGAAGCAATATTTTTTAGGGGTAAATTATGGATATTCACTGACGGCCCCTAGATTGCAGAAACAATTGAACGGCCTGATTGACGTCAGAAACTCCATAAATGATGGAGGATCTGTTAATCACAACGGCAGGCACACGATCCAATTTGTAGTGAATCGCCAATGACATGCCATTCGCCGCATTAACTATTTGGCTTTTGTATTTCGCACGTATTTGCGCTTCGTGCTGCTGCATGTAGAGCTTGGCTTGCTCTTCGCCGGCAGGGAGTTGCTGTGTGATCTGCTGGCCAATCTGCGCCATGGCATCGAGGCGGTAGACCTTCAGCACATAGGGGGGCTGAGCTGGCTGCTGAACGTGGGTTGCGCTGTTGGCAAAGACTTCGACAGTGGTGACTTGGGCATGGCCAAGGTTTGCAGCCGCAACGAGAAGGGCAGAGAGCAACTGTTTCATCCGCGCATCTCCGACAGGCGCTCAGCGACTTTGTACGCGGCCTCGACCTCTGAGCATCCGAACTCCTCCATCAACCGACGCCGGTCAGCCTTTTCATGGCCTTCGGTCATGGCCAGCGCAATGGGCAGGGCAGGGGGCACATTGCGGAACAACCATTGCCCCATGGCGCTGATGAGCACACCTTCGGTGTACTTGGGAGGCTCTTTGACAGCAGACTCCATCATGGCCCGCTGCTCAGGCGTCAGGGATCGAAAGCGCGCAACCTCCTCGATCTCTGACTTGTCCATGGTCAGCAGCATCCAGAACTCGCACATGGAAAGCACGCGGTCCATGCTGTCCGGAAAGTCTTTAAGGTTCTGGGTTGCCAGCCAAAACCAGGTGTTGAGCTTGCGCCACATCTTGGTGCCCTTGGCCACCTTGGGGCCCAGCAGGTCGTTGGTGGTGATCAAGTGGCCCTCGTCCGTAAGCATGACGAGGGGACGGTCTTCCGCTTGCGCGGCCTCGCCGCGGGACTGCACCGAGTCAATCAAGCTGGTGTAGGCCACAGCCAGCGCATCCTCATACCCATCCTTGGTGAGGTTGCCCATTTCCACCAGGGTGACGTCGGCATCAGGCCAGTCTGCGCCGTATCGGTTGAAAAGCTTGCCACGCAATCCGGTGGTAAAGCTCATCATCGACTGCCCCATCTCTTCTGCACGCGCCTGGCGGTGCACGGACAGAGACGGATCCGCGACCATGCCCATCAATTCGAGCGCTACGTCTTGGGTCAGCGGGTGGGCACGTTGGGCATCGCTGGCTTTGATCGAAGCGTTGATGATGGCGCGGGTGACCAGATAGCGGTCAGCACGGCTCATCCGCTGCACCTCGGCCGTTTCCCCGCCTGTGATCATCATGATGGCCGCAATGAGCATTTCGCCCAGGAAGTCGCGTTTCTCGTCCTCTTCGCCATCCTCGGTATCCGGAGTAGGAACCTTGTCATCCTCAAGCGCCGCATCGACGGCATTCATGAGCTTTTCTGCCTCAGGTGTCTCTTCCACATCCAGGCCGGCAGTACGCTTGGCTTGCTTCTCTGCGGCATGGAACGAGCTCATGATGTCGTCGTCCTGCAGTAGCTTTGTCCCGTGCACAAAAGGTGGCAAGGACACATCGGTGTCCGTGGTGAGCGTGACGCGGTGCACGCTCAATCCCTTGGCTGCCATGTCTTGAACGAGAAGCTCGAACGACTTGCCGGCGTCGGCAATCACCAGGCGAGGGCGGTGGATGGCCATGGTCAGCATGGCCTGGTAATTCAACGTGGCCGACTTGCCAGCCCCTGTAGGGCCCAGGATCAGCATGTGGGCGTTTTTCTTGCGGTCGTACTTGTTGAGAGGATCGATCCACAGTGGCTCTCCGCCGCGGTTCCAGTACCACATGCCGGGATGGGGAGTACCACGTGAACGGCCATACAGAGGCAGCATTGCCGCAATGTGGCTGGCAAAAGTCAGCCGTGACCTGCGCAGGCTCTTGGCGTCAAACGCCGGGTCAAAGTTGAAGGGCAGGCCCCGCATGAATGCATCGAGCGGCACCAAGTCCTGACGCGGCTCGATGAACCGCATCCCGGTGGGCACCAACAGGGCATTGACCTCGGAGATGGCGGAGTCCAGGTCGGCCTTGGTCGGCCCAGTCAGGTAGATGCCCATGAACATGGGAAACAGCTTGTCGCCGGACACCATGTGATTCAGCACCTGCTCGCATTCGCTGAAGGTCTCACGTGCGTACGCTGTCTGGGCGCGTGCAGCGTCACGGATCGACTCGATGTGTCGCTGGATCCTGTACTGCGGCTCTATTTGCACTGTGACAGACAGCATGCACCCAGGGGGCAGGCGATCAAAGCGGGCGTAGCTCTCCTTGCCACTTTTGAGCTCAGCAGAGAAGTGACCGATGTCTGGTTCGCCACGCAGGTTTTGCAGCGTCAGGAACTTGACCGGGACTCCGTCGAACTCGAAGTGGCCTGACTCCAAATCGCTGTAGGGCTGTGAGAGGGTCAAGGACTCCGACAGATCCCAATCGAAGAATGCTGGTGAAGGCGGGGTATCACCTGGGTAGGGAGCCTTCTTCAGCAACTCAGCACCCGTGGGTGCCCACGGCACCTT
Source organism: uncultured Comamonas sp. (assembly GCA_963520865.1). Lineage (GTDB taxonomy): Bacteria > Pseudomonadota > Gammaproteobacteria > Burkholderiales > Burkholderiaceae_C > Comamonas. The sequence continues at coordinate 27,176 of CAUQST010000034.1, read as the reverse complement.
GCGGTTGAAGAAGGGCAGCATCCACTCATAGAAGTCCTGGCCGTTGCATCGGCGTGCTTTGACGCCGGCCTCGGCACAGGTCGCCAAGAGGGTGGTAGCGACAGCCTCCATCTGCTGCATGGGCCAATTTGGCTCGTTGGCCAGGTTCGGGAACCTGCGGTAGATACAGCAGCGCACACGGCGCTGCTGGCCTCGCCAGACCTGGCCGGTGACCAATGTGTCAGTAAACAGACCTTGGGCACGGGATACCTGTGTCAGGTGCTCTTCAAACGCACGCAACACCGACTGGGTGTAGGGCGAATTCAAGATCTCTTGGGCACGCGTTGGGTTCGCCTTGTGCTGCTGCAGGATGTAGTCCCGCAGTTGCTGGTTCAGGCCATCGATGTTGCGGTCATCGCTCAGGAACATCTGCACGATCCATGGCGATGCGTCAGATTCCGGCATCGCCTGCAGAGCTTCCTGCACCTTCGCACAGCGCTCCTCCAGATACTCCAGAGGCTGAGCTTCTGTGGCGACTGCTGTGAGCTCGAACATGGCGCCCAGGGTGACGCCATCGCGCATTGCAAACACCCTATCCTGAGCCGAATAGCGCACGTAGGGCAGCATCTCGGTAAAGCTCGGCGGGCGAGAGGCCATGCGCTGGCGGTCCCCCACGGTCATGGGCGTTTCGGCTGTCTTGCTGTCTGGGCTTCCCTTACCGCCCAGCAGTTTGGAGATCAAGCTCATCGACGCACCTCCTGCCCCTGCGCTTTGCTGGTGAATGCTGCGCGGTCTGTGCTCAGCTGCTCGGCCACTTCGCCAGGCAGCGCGTATTCAGTGGTTTCGTACATTGGGAATGCGGTCACATAGCCAGGAACGGGGTACTTGCCCTTGGCCAGGTGGGGGAACACCACCATCACCAGGTCAGGGTTGGGCACGCGAGCAAAGCGCTGCTGCATGGGCTCCAGGGCAGACCAATAGCGCTGGGTACGCTCATCGCCAGCGGCAATGGGTCGAGCAACAGAGTCACGCACCAGGCGTTCACGTGCGGTCTCCTTTGCACTGACTTGTGCTGCGGCACCCTTCCCACGGTAGACATCGAGGACCGTAGGGCTGCCCTCGGTGACTTCACGCAGTGGTGACTCGCGTGGGCCAGTCACGGAGCAACCTGCAAGCAAGGAGCAAAGCATGGCCAGGCCGCACGCATAGAGATTCAATTTGGGCTCATTCCAGGCCATATCGGGCTCCAGACAGGACGTTCGGGGTTTGGGTGCGGTGCACGATTTTTCGGGCGTTGGCGGGCTTGTCGATGGCCACCTGTTGGTCGAGGTGCACCACCAGTTGTGCCCCTGCAGGCGTCACCACGGCATCAAAGCTGCTTTTGAGCCGCTCGGTCAGCCAGCGAGTGAGCTCATCGGTTGCGGCCGAGCCCATGCGGCCAAGTGCAAAGCGGCCGGCGTTGCCGGTGACGGATGACTGCGAAGAGTCGCCAGTAGTGGTCACCGTTGTCTGAGCCTGGGCCAAGGCCTCGGCCGCGATGCCCAGGCTCTTGGCGCCGAGGATGTCAGTGAGGTAAGCCGGCGCGTTGGTCACAAACTTGCCCTGAATGCAGGGATTGCCGTGCAGATCAGAGATAAACCCCAGGTCAGAGGCAGACGAGCTGCCTGTAGATGCTGAGGAGCCACTGCGGCGGGAGGAGACAGTGCGGATCGATCCGTCGTTGAAGACGAACGTGATGCTGCGCACCTTGCCTTCCGAGCAAGACAAGGCCATGTCGCCGATGGCAATGCCAGTCACCACCATTCCCGCCAAGTCCTCCGGCAGCTCCCACCCGTTTGCTGCCAGGTTGTCGCGCCCGATCAGTGCCTTGAACTGCATGGGGTCAGTGACGCGGCCGTTGATAGGCACACGGCCAATGATGCTGGTCATGGCGGTTACTCCGGCCAGGGTGGAGTTTTCGGGAAGGGTGTAGTACGGCTCGTCAGCGGGCTTTGCTTGTTCAGCAGCAGCTGCTGCAGCCATGGCCGCTTGGGTTGCGGAGCCGGAGCTGGCCAAAGGCGCAGCGCCTGGATTGCGCACATAGCGGGTGGTGGTCGCACCGTGTTCGATCTTGGTCTGCGTGGTGTAACCCATGGGCGCAAGCACTTTGTAGCCCACCGCACCAGAGCTCGTATCAAGTGCGCCGGCAGCGGTCGACGGTGCAGTAGCAGACCCAGGAGCCCCAGTTGCTGGCGCGTGCGAAGCCCCCCCCAACACGCCGCTTTGCTCGGCTAGGCTGCCTGCTGTATCCAGCGCATTGCCCCAGGCGTTACCGATTACGTCCAGTGGCGTCGAAGGTCCTGCAGCAGTTGTAGCCTGTCCCACTTGATTGGGCTTGGTCGCAGGCGCCGCGGATGATGCGGGAGAGGTTCCAGCAGGTTGATCGCCAAGGCGGGCGATGAGATCTCTGTTGAAGTCGATTACCTTCTGCACCTCCAGACGCAGCTCGCGGTTGCTCTGTACCACTGTGGCCAGCGTTTCCTGAGGGGTATCTTGGTCAGCGCCCGAGGTTGTCGGCAAAGGCACCTGTGTCATTGCCGACTGCGCCGGCTTGGAGCTACTGTTGGTGTACAGAATTCCTCCGATCACCAGCATTCCTGTTACGCCGGCGATGGGGATGAGCTTGTTTCTGGAAACGGCCATGGCTTCTCACCTCACAAACAAGCAGCAAACGAACGGTCACACACCAGGTACATCGCCGTGGTGTCGGTGTCGGTACCGGCGGCCCCAATGCGCCCATGCTGGGCTGTGGCCGAGATCCAGCGGCCGCGCACGGATTCGAGCGGCAACTCCAGCGCAAAGCGCGACATGTTCGTAATGCGCACTGCTGTCACATACAAGTTGCCGGATTTCCACTGGCCCAGCGGCTGGGCCAGCACATTGACGCCACGAAGCAGGCCTGGCACAGGCTCAAGGTCCACCGCGACCTGGCTGACACCTGGAGAACCGTTAGCCAGACGCCTTGGGGCGTAAAGCTGGCGGGCCGCGTGGCGTGTCAGCTGCACCATGTCTGCGACTGGATCTGCAGCTGGCGTAGAACCTTGTGAAGCTGCACCGGTACCAACAGCCATCGGGTTCGGAACCGTGGGCGGCTCCATCACTGCCACCTGCAGCTCACCATCTGGCTTTGTGGTGTTCGCCGCAAGCAGGTCAATCGGGATCTGCTGCCCACTGTCCACAAGCTCGGCGACGATACGGATGGCTGTGAAGGGCACCAGGGCCGTCGCATAGATCGTTCCGCCAATACTCTCCAGGCGGGCCACGGCTTCCATGTCGTCAGGCACATGCAGCAGTGCATCAGATGGAAGTGTGATGAGGCGTTCACGGCCAACTTGCAGTTGGACACGCACGGGTTCTCGGGCAAACACAGCACGCTCAACAGGGCCTGCTGCCGGCAAAGGTGCCACCGGGCGCAATGTTGCGCGTTGGGCTGCAGCTCGGGCAGTTCTCACTCCTGCCAGCGGCGCTGGCAAGCTCATGCCGGCAACCACATGTCCACTGCGCGGACCAGGTGCAGATGTTGCCGCCGGCGCTGCAGCATTTTTCTGGCCCAGATCCACCGGAGCTGCCGCCGGGGCTGCATCAACCGGTTCAGAACCTGACTCATCGATCAGCTGTGGCCCGGGGCCACTCACATTCAAAGGCTGCACTTGCTGTGCAGCCGCCTGGCCAGCAACGCCAAAGGCAGCACACAGCACAGCAGTCAAGAAACGGTTATGCATATTCAATCCACGGATTTGTCAGATGGCAGGCTGGTGGGGGCGATAGTCCCGGGCAGACGCGGAGCTTTGATGTCTGTCTGCACCGCTCCAGGCTTGAGATCCGCCAGATTGAGGCGGGCAGGGCGGTTGGAACCAAAGCAATCCAAGGCCAGCTTCCATGGGTTGCGCTCACGATCCACATCGAAGCGCACCACACGCAGCGGGTAGCGAATGAACACATCCTTGATTGATTGGCCGCCGAAGGTTTCCATCACCTGCATGTCCATCAGCACCGTCCACGCGTCGGGCCCATCAGCAATGACGCGGTTCTCGGAATACGGATAGCCAGGTATTTCCGTGATCTGACGGGTGCGCCGCCGCAATTCGCCCTTGTTGTGCCGCGTCTCCATGTCTGTTTGCAGTTGAGACTGGCACCGAGGTGTCAGATAAAACTGCATGTTGTAGATTTGCTGACCGTAATCCTTCGAACCATCGGTTTGCCAGCGATTTATTTGCTGCCAGATGTAGTAGGAAAAACCATAGACATTGGTGGGCGGTACTGGGCTGCGGCCATCGGAAACTCGCACCGTATCGCCAGCGCGTAAATCTGGCGCCAAATGCACATCCACACTCTTCGGCTGCCGCCAGGAGAACCAAGCGCCGGCCACACCCAGTGCGACAATGGCATAAATAATATTTACGAGCTGACGGTTATGCTTGCGCGCAGATGAAAGCGCATCGAGATGCTGTGTGCTGCTCATGGATTCTTGGAAACTTTTTCTTCAGAGTCCGCACTCATTTCCAAGGGCGGATTGAAAGTCAGGTTGATGGAAGCGCCTATCTCATAAAACCGGTCATGTCGATTAAACCGACACCTGATAATCCCAAGTTTTGACATCCAAATATGCGTCGCTTGAACATAGAAACCATCTGGCCTGTTTCGCTTTAACGTCTGCAAATACAGCGATCCATACCACAATGAAAGAACAGGCCCACCAATACCAAGCACCGCAAGCAAGGGCCAAAAGCCTGTCACGATGAAAAGTGCAACACCCACTAGCATTGACAGCGCGAACGACACGACAGCAATGTAGTTCGCCTCTGTGCTGGTCATGCCATTGATGATGGCTGGCTCAACGTTGACCCGGTCCGTCAATGGCGTTCTTTTCTTCATTGGATTTAGGAAAGTGTCGAAGCAGAGTAACCGACCAAAACAATAATAAATGCAATTTGAATAACTGCAGCAATGATGTATTCTTTGAGTTCGGCAACCGTAATGCGCCCATCGGAATACTCTTTCCAGCGACGCAAGGCGCCTATAACGATGGTGATGAAGGCGTATGCAGCAAGCACAACCCCCATCATCATGAGGCCCATCTTGAAATACCCCCCCATTTGTCCAATGATGTCGCCATCTTGAACCTGTGCGCCACCGATTCCGCCTTGAGATGGCGGCGCAATGGTTGGCAATGCCGCCACTGCAGGAGAAGCTGCTACAGCGATAGAAATTTTTAGGATCGCACTGACAGCGGATTTTTTCTTGCTCTGGACATTAGAGCTTTGATCCATTTTGTTAATAGCTTCTTTTTTCATAATTACTCCACTGCTTTGGGATTCTTAAATAGCTGCTACAGCTTGGTGACCAAATAGATGACGATGGCGAGAAGAATGATTAACGAAATGCAGCCTTTGATGGCTTCAGATTTCTCGATTTCGTTATTAATGAAGGCCTGGCCGATCTGAGCGACGATCCATGCGGCCACCAGAAAAATGGCGCCAATAGCCGCACCGAGCAAAACGGCGCGCAGCTGACCTGGTGCGACACCAGAGCCAGCCAGAAATGCAGATGCCATCGTGCTGTTCATGACGCAACCCTCACTGGCGGTAGTCGCCGCGCAGCGGGACGACAGGGCGAGGCTGGCGCGCCGCGTCTGCGTGGGTCCGAATCGCTTGCTGGATAAGGTCCAAGTCACGCTGGAGCCAGTCGTAGCGGAACTTCACCCGCTGCCCCGTGGGGGCCGTGCGCTCGGCCTGGGCGACCTGAGCCTTGAGGCGTTCGAGTTCGTTGGCGACTTGCGCCAGGTTCTCACGCTCGAGCTCGTCATCGGCTACATCGGCCCATGCAGAGGCCGTGGTGCACAGCACCGCAGCCACGAGGATTGCGTAAAAGGGGCGTTTGCGGGCAGGGCAGGGGGTTGTCATTGCAAAGTCCTTTGATGCCTGTATCAGGCGTATTTCTTGAATGCGGCCACCGTGGTGGACAGGGAGATAGCCACGAGGATGGTGAAAACCAGGACCATGTAGGCCGGGTTGAAAGTCCCGAACGGCCAGGACAGATACAGCGCGAATCCGCCTGTGAGGGCCCAGTGCGTGTAGTTCTTGGCGTGGTGGTAAAGGAAAGATGACTCTCTGCCACCGGTCCAGCGACGCAGATCACGCCGCACCAGGCCGTCAATCAGGCCCATAAGGCATGCCAGCGCGAAGGCCGGCATTGCAAATGCGGCCACACACAGCCGCAACACCACGTCCTGGGCGACGAACATGCTGATAACCAGCCATTCGCTGAGCTGCCGTGCGATGAACCAGGTGAACTGCTTGGCGTTGGCCAAGGCCTTTTCATTGCCTTTGGCTTGTGGTGCTGCAACCGGAACGGAAGCAGTTGGCGAGTGCATCGCTTGGTACAAGCGCAGCACACCGAGCTTCTCGTACGGCCAGCGGACGTACTGGGCGACCTTCAGGGAGAAACCCACTGTGTCAGTGACAAGCAGGCTGCGTGGAGCTGCTGCGATGTAGCCAAGGTCCTGGTGCACGACGGATTGCGCATGGCGGATGCCTTGTCCCTTCCAAAAGACAAAGCTGCCACCGATCTCGATGCAGATGCCCACCATCCACGAGGCAAGGCTCACGCCGATAAGCCCAGTAACCACGCGGAATGCCAGTTCCACTGGGCCTTTCGCACGTGGCTTCTCGGGCTGGCGATTCGGAGCGCTCATGAGTGCCCTCCCATGATGGTGCCCATCACGGCGCTGTTGGACAGGGCAGAGCCTTGGCTGCCGGCCACGGCCGCTGTGTCATCTTCATCGGTACCAGCCAGCTCTGTATCGATCAGCCCGTGGGCACCCAGGCCCAGGGGCTGCGTCCCCAGCCAGTCAGTTTCGGCCGCCCAGCGTTCACTGGTGCGGTAGCGCCGCTTCATGTCCTCTGCAACTTGCTTGAGCGACTGAGGCACAAAGGGATCGCCCTTGGTATCGGCCAGAGGTATTCGGATCTTGTAGCGGCGATTGCCTTCCAGCAGCGCAAATGCTTGACCCTGCGGCAGCTCCAGGATGTCGGAAGCTTCGAACATCGGGGCTTTGATCGACGTGACGATGTCGTCGTTACGGCTGGTGAAGTCCACGCCGGTTCCCTGTGCCGCGGTGTCCGTCACCCCCGACATAGGCGTGAGGTGCACCACATTGACCTGGGGAACCTGTTCGGCCAGCAAATTGGCCGTGGCCACCGAGCGCACGCGCAGCATCACCAGGTGGTTGAAGTTGTCCATGATCTGGCCGGCCTTGGCCTTGTCGCCCACCTTGGCCTCGATGTCGAACATCGACTGGGTGTAGGCGGTGATCTTGAAGCCCGAGCCGCCCAGCTTGTTGACCATGGGAACGAACTCCGGGCCTGCAATCTCGTTGACTTCATCAAAGTGGCAGCAGACGTTTGGTAACTTGAGCTTGCCGTCCGGGTTGTGCGGGTCCAGGCCGGTTTTGTATAGTCGCCCGCCCACGGACACCAGGTCCGAGAGCATGGAGTTGCCCACGGCCGAGGAAACCACAGAGTCGGACAATGCGTCCAGGCCGGCATAGACAATGCCGCCCTGACGAAACACGGTCATCCAATCGAAGATCGGGCGGGTGTCATCTGGGTCGAAATAGTCCGGGGAGATCAGCTTGCCCACTGCACCTGAGGTGAGCTTCTCCAGGAACGGGCCCAGGCTGGCAATGATCTTCTCGTAGAAGGAGCGGTCATAGGAGACTGCGCCGACCAGGCCATGGAGCACGTTGTCGATGATGCGCGACTCCTTGATCCACAAGATCATGGCGATCAGATCGTGTGAGCGTGTAGATATCGATTTCTCAACAGCAACCTGTTTCGCCTTGACCTTCATTTCTAGGTCTGCGAGTCGTGTCTCGTAATTCTTGAATTCGCCTAGTGCCGCACGAGAGCGGAACACCATGTGGGCATAGTCCATGAACAGCGGCTCGATGCCGGTCACATCCCGCAGCAGGGTTTCGTATGTGGGGATGCGGCCGAGGGCCACTTGGGCCTGGGCCACGATGTTCGTGAAGCGCCAGGAGAACTCCTTGAACGCCGCCGAGTTGCCACCGGAGGGCAGGGCGTTAGTGGCCCGGGTCGCCACTTCGGTGATGCGTGCGAAGCTGCCGATGCCGTTGTATCGGGCAGAGATTTCCGGGTAGCCGAGGTGAAAGAGGTAGAAGCTGTTTTCGCGCCCAGCGCGGCGAGCTTCGGCCTGCATGCGCAGCATCAGCTCGGCATCCCCCTTGGGGTCGATCACGATCGTGACGTGACCCGCGTGGATGTCCTGGGTGCACAACAGCTCCAGCAGACGTGTTTTGCCCACACGGGTCGTGCCCATGACCAGCAGGTGGCCTGAGCGTGCGGACTGCCTCAGCTTGACGGGCACTTCCTTTTGCACGCCAACGCCGTGCAGGATGGGCGAGCCCCCCAGATCCACGCCAGAGGCCAGTGGGTTTGCTGGGCCACCAGCATCTATGGCTCGACGAACACATGCACGCAGCAAGCTGTCGGACTTTTTGTCAGTCCACTTGCGCAGGTTTTCACCTGCTGCGGCAAGGCGAATCTCGCGCAGCGAGGGTTTGACGTACTCTTCAACTTTCTTCTGCTGTGTGTCCAGCTTGCGCTGCGTATGCAGTTGCGTCCACTCGAAGCCCTCACCCAGGTACAGATGCTCCTTGGTGACAGGGAGCAGGTGAGGGGCCACCCTGGTCATCTTGGTGAACTTGAGGCCACGTTGGTAGCTGTAAACGTCAAACGCTTCACGACTGCGCTTGAGCCCAAAGCCACAGGCAATTGCCGCAGTCACTGCACCCAGCGAGTGAGGCATCATCAGGGCCCACGGTGCGGCAACTGCCACAGAGCCGATACCAAAAGCGGTCGCAGCGCTCCAGAATTCAACCGGCGGCCGCAGCAGGCCCTCCATGACTGCATCACTGCTCATGCGGCTCTCCTGACAAGGGCATGGGCAGCTTGGAACGCTGGTGGATCAGCGCATACGCAAAAATGTTCCAAACGCAGTGCTTCACTGGGAGTTGCCTCCCAAAATCTGGAACACTTGGCCGTTGGTCTGTACCAGCACGGGGTACACGCCAACACCGGCTTTATGCAGCCGCGCTGCCAGCCATGAGCTTGTCTCTGGAGCAAGTGGCAGCGGTGCTGCCATCTTTTGCAGTGCTCTGAACGCAGCCGCGCTTGAGGACTTCACCACGATGCCTACGGCATTGAGCTGCAGCAATTTGGCGTGGTTGAAGGCGAGCCAGCGGATCGATATATCGTCAGCGGCCAGCACGAACATCGGCTGTGTCAGCCATGTCGGTTCGAACACCTGCAGACCGTCCAAGGGAAGGACGGCCGATTGAAGGCTGGTGCGCAGCGGAAAGAGTCGTTCATCAATCCCTGCAGGGTCATCGGCATCACCGACCAGTTGAGCCACATACGGAGCAAGGGGAACGCTTCTCCCGCTGTCGTAGACCACCTGGGGCAGTTGTGCAGCAGCAGAAATGCTCCACACGGCAGCCAGGCCTGTGGCAATCCGCTGGGTGATAGCCAACATCTGCATCACTTGCGTGCCTGGGGGACCGGCGTGGAAGGCGCGTGGGTCTCAATAATTTGAGTGCGGGGCACATTGACCATGTCGGCCGCGCCGGCGGTTGCAGCCACTTTGGGCAAACCGTCGTAGCTGATCATCGGATCATTGGGGAACAGCTTGGCCATCGCTGCCTGGTATGCGCGGTCCCAAGCAATGCTGCGCTCGACATCAGCGCGAAAGATGCGTGCAAACCGCTCGGCATACTGCTGACGTTCAGCGTTGCTGCGGGCATGGATGCCCAGGATCTCCAGTGGGGAGAGATTTGGCACTGAAAAGTTGCGGCGTGGCCCTTGGGCCAACACTTTTGCGCGGATCATTTCGTCTTTGGACAGCCCCCAAATTTCCTGGGCAACCCGATCCGAGGCATCCAATGTAGTGACAGAGGAATCTGTGGCAGCCGGGCGGGTGCTGGTGACCTGGGTCTGCTGGGTGCGCACTTGTGCGTGAACATGGGCGGCGGCAAGCTGCGCGGCCAGGGCCAGCAGTGCTGCAGCACTGAGTGTTGGGTTCCAGGTTTTGGTCTGGGTCATAGGTTTCATGCTCAGCCTCCTTGGCTGACATAGAGGGTCAGGCCCTGAGATCCGGGCGCAACAAAGGTTGCGGAGCGAGTGACGGGGTCTGCCGAGCGCAAATGCATGCCGTTGACCACGTCGCCGGGACGCAGCACGCGTACACGTCGATCACCTGGCAGCCCTGATGAAATGACGACCGATGCCTCTCCATTCCACATATCCACTGACACCAGCTGGCCACCCAACGCCGGTGCAGGTTGGGCTGCCGGAGCGGAGGCCTTTGCTTGTTTTGCTGGCTTGGCAGCAGGTGCTTTTGCGACATTTGCTCGCGGGGCAGGACGCCTCTGCTGTACAGCAGCGGCGGGCGTTGCAGTGGTCGATGCAGGCTCCGCTGCAGGTGCTGCTGCAGCAGTAGAGGGGGTTGCTTTTGCTGCAGCTTTTTGTTGCTGCTGAACCAGCTGAGTCACGAGCCCTTCGAGCAGCTGCAGGCGTTGCATCAACTCTTCGTTGCTGACGGAAGGCGCGGCATTCGCAGTGACCGCGGGGCGGGCTATGTCCGGTGCGGAAGGTGAGGGAGCAGGCTCGGTTGCGATTTCATGTGGTTCAGAAACAGTCTCGCCCAGTGCTTCACTGGGGGCTTCTGCGACAGCGGGCAAGCTTTCGAATTGCTCTACCTGGCCTGGACTTGGTATTGCTGCGGTGGTTTCGGGTCCACGCTCCAACTGGAGCATGTCAAGTGCAACAGGATCTGCCAGGCGTGGGTCCACGGCAGGCTGTGCTGGCCGGCTGATCGGTGCCGACTCAGGGACAAGCTTTACAAGCTCTGTCCCCAACATGTCGGTCACAGCAGATGGATCCTTGCTGAGTTGAAGAAACCCAATCACAGCGATGCCGGCCAGCGCTCCTGCAGTCTGGTACTTCAAGGGAATACGGCGCTTGCGTGCGCTCTTGGAGCGCTCCGGTTCACGTGCACCAACCCCTGGTGATACAGCAGATGCAGTGCTTTCACCCACATTCCCTATCTGCTGCAGCCAGTCCGGATCAGGTTGCGGCAGATGTGAATGAGGAGGAAAAGTGTCCTGATGGGATTCAATGTCACCGGGGTGGACTGGTGGGGCTTCCAAGGGTGTTTGTGACATTAGCGAACCTCCTTCACCGCAGCAGGGGTGGAAGGCGCAGGCGAGACGATGGGCTGCAAGCGTCGAGGTGCGTAGGCGTCGGCAAGCGTGAACCAGACGATGCGTCGGACCTGGTCGCGCTGCCACTTCCACGCCGGGCCGACCAAAACATCCAGGATGTCTTGGACGGTGTACGGGCCCAGCGTCCGCTGCGCCTCAGGCAGAGGCAGGTTCAGGAATCCCGAAGCCTGAGCTGGCAGGGATTGAGGCTGCACCAGCGAATAGCCGGTCCGCAAGAGCGTGTGATTGATTGCGTCGCCAATGGTTGAGACTTGCTCTCGCGGAAATGTGATCTGGGCCACCAGCTCCAGGGGCTCATAAAGCGCCTTGGTGGGCTCGGCCTCGGCAGTTGAGTAGCGCCCCAACAGGACACGAGAGTTGCCTTCGACCAGGGTCGTGCTGTATCCCATGCCCACCGTGGTGGTCAGTAGCAGGCAAGCAATCGAGTTTCGGAGCATGTGCAAATCCATAGCCAAAAGAGGCCCGGACCGCACTAGAGATAGGGAGGAGAATGCGGCCCGGGCAAAAGACGTCATGTGGACGTCGCCAGGCGGCATGGTCGATTTGTGGCGCGTTTATCTCAATGGGAAACCGTGAGGTAATAACCGAGAGGTTTACGCTTGACACAAGATGTCAAATATGTATGTAAATGAAATGACGGCAAGCGAGGGGCCGCTTGCTACAGGTAAGGGCCTTCTACAGGACTACTGGCCCTATCCAAAGGGCTCGCCTGCTCCTCATACTTCGGTCGCAGGCGAAAAGGGCCTACTGGTACGGGGCGTCAATACCTTACGGGCTACTGGGAAATGGATTGCGCCAGGGTGGCGCAATCCATTTCAAAGGCGGCTTTGCCACACCGCCGCAAAGTCCGCCATTTGAATTCCTGATGCAACAAACCAATAGCCGGTGTTGAAAGGGCATGTGCATGCATTCGTGCCACCACTCTTGGCGTGGGATCCCCAGCCCTAGCACATCACTGCGAGTTATTCAAGCGTAAACCGGGTGGTGCATACATCACGGTTTACGGCTGACACATAGTTACAACGTCACTACTGTCGCCGGAATGGAGTATTCCGGCTTGCCCTTCATCGTCACCCCCAGCATGCGCAGCCAGCACCTGCCTGTGCGCCCTGACCCAAATTTTCCCTACCTGGGCCGCGATCCTATGGACCGTGGCTGCGCAGTCTTTGCCATCGTTCAGGCGATGCACGTGCTGGGCTTGGACAGCAAAACTTCGGCACTGCTGCAGTGGCTGGGCCGCTTCGAGGGCCTGGAGCAGCACCTGGAGGAGTACCAGGATCCAGTGCAATGCGTGCGCCAGGTGCTCCTGCAGTTTCGAGCAGCATTGCCTGCCTCAAGTCCTGCGCGGACTGGAGACTGGCCCATGATCGTCTCGTCCATCTTGAGCCTGGAATTTGTGCACATGCATAGTGCCTGGAGCAGGGGTGAGGGGGCAAAGCCGCGGATCTACTGGAACCCGTTACATCAGAACTGGCTCAGTTTTTTAGAAGAAGGCCAGGAAGGTGAAACAGTTGCAACGTGGACGCCGGCGCACGGCAATCCAATGCTTGCAGCAGGAAGCGCTACTGCATTGCTGATGGGGCAGGTTTGAAATGAGCATTGCCTCCAAGATCCTTGGCATGATTCCGTGGGGGAGGGCACGGCCGCAAGAGCCTGCGCCAGTTGCAGAGCCTGTTGAGCCTGCGATCAAATTCCCCATCGTGGCCGGCACCCAAAGCGAATGGCTACGAGTGCTCAAAGCGGATGATTTGCTGACACTGGTGCAAGCCAGCAAGGCGCTCAAGGAAATTTACCGGCAGTCCCGACAATCGCAGATCCTTTGGGAAAGAGACCTGCTGCCAGCGATTGAGCGCTACGCCGAATTTGTGCAACTGATGCCGGCGTCAGAGTCACATCACCATGCCCACGCCGGAGGCCTGTTGAGCCACACCATCGAAATGGTGCTGGCAGCGATGACTTATCGAAACGCTCATCTGCTGCCCGAAGGCAGTGCGATCGAGGTGATCGACCACCAGAGGGATCACTGGACCTACGTCGTGTTTTTTGCGGCGCTGCTGCACGACATTGCAAAGCCTATGACGGATCTGCGGATCCAATGGCGCTGTGATGGCATGGCTGATTCGCTACGGTGGAATGCAGGATCTGGAAGCCTGGCGCAAATCACCAGTGGCAGGCAGCTGCCCGAGTACCTGGTGGGCTTTGCACCTAAAAGCCAGCGTGACTACAGTGCGCACGCGAAATTGGCGCAGCTGTTGCTGCCCAGCATTGCGCCGCAATCAGCATTGTCATTCCTGGCCGGCCAGCCCGAAGCCCTCGACGTACTGCAGAAATATCTCAGCGGCCAGGACAAAGACAGCTTGGTCGCCAAGATCGTCAGACGAGCTGACCAACAGTCCACAAAACGTGCTCTTGCGAGTGGCAACAGAGCACGTTTTGCATCTGCAAGAGCAGTCCCCCTGATCGATCTGCTGATGCAGGCTATCAGCAGCATGCTGCGTGCTGGTACATCGTTGCCGCTCAATCGCACTGGTGCAGTGGGATGGGTGTTTGAAGGCGCCGTATGGTTTGTAGCCAAGCGCCTGGCTGACCTTGTGCGCGACTGGATCAAGACTCATGAGCCAGATGAGGCCATACCAGGGGAAGCCAAGAACGACCGACTGTTTGACACTTGGCAGGAATATGGGGTGGTGGATCTCAACCCCTCGACCGGCCAAGCCATCTGGTATGTGGAGATCCAGGGCAACGAGCAAGGTGAGCAGGGCGCCTACGTGCATCAGTTGGCCATGCTCAGGTTTCCGCTGGCCAAGGTTTTCTCCTCCGAGAGCCAATATCCGCCAGCTATGCGCGGCCAGCTGGTGGTGCTGGACAAACGTAAGGCTGATGCAGCCGTTGATAAGGCAGAAGCTGCGCCAATCTTGTCCATTCCTCAATCTGCGCCATTGGATGGAGCAACGGGCTCATCGACTGCTGCAGTGCCTGGGTCAGATGTCAAAGATGCTGCGCCAGATGCCCACGGAAACCGTCAAGAAACTGCGCCAGTTGTTCCCAAAAAGCCAGTGACTGATCCAGTCATGGCCGCAGTCATGCGGCAGCCTGCGTTCAACAAGCCTGCAGTCAAAAAGCCTGGAGCAAGTGGAATTAAGTCTGCGCCAGAAACTGCAAGCAAGAAACCGCACGCTCCGGACAAACCTGCTGCAACTTCACTCACTGAACAGGAAACTGCCCCAGCTCTGTCTACCCAGGCCCATGCCGGATTACAAGGCACGGCAAGTCGCGGACAACCGGATAAACCTACCCCAGAGCAAGGGCCATCCACTGATCAGCATGCTGCAGGAGAGGATGCTTACCTGCTCGATGACCCCCAATTTCTGAGCGAGTTCGACAGTGCGGCAGCACTGGGAAGAGGGCGCACCGCCAAGAAGCCGACACACAAGGCTGCAGGGGCCACTGCGCTTCCAGCGCAATCACAGGAAACTGGCGCAGGCACAAGGCCTGCTCCGGGCGTGGTGCGTGAGGCCGAGCGGTCGTCCACCCTTTTGCAGGAATCTGGCGCAGCTGCGCCAGAGCCTGCAGCGATCCGACCTGAAGCATTGCAAAAGCACACAGTGCCTGAAGCCAAACCAGCCCAGCACAGCCAACCGCCTATACGGGTCAGCAGGGAGCTGCGCAGCCTGGTCGCTGACCTGGATGATCTGCCACATGTGATGCCGAGATCGGCAACGGGGACCGCCGGCACCAGTGAGCCCCAACCTGTGCTGCTGATGCAAGAGCTTCCAGCAATCCCTGGGACAGAGGGAAAGCCGCCTGCAGAGCCAAGCCAACTTGCGCTGGAGTTCATGGAGTGGGTCCAGCAAGGCCTGGTGCAGCGCACGATCAAATTCAACGAAGCTGGAGCAGCTGTCCACTTTGTGCCTCAAGGGATGGCGCTCGTTTCACCGCGGATCTTCCGAGACTTTGCTGCGGCGACTGAGGGCGAAGACAAGGCCCATGAGCTTGGCACAAAGGTTCAGCGTGACGTCATCAAGAGCGGCTGGCATCTGCCGGCCGCCAACCGCACCAACATCATCAAGTACGAGATCCAAGGCCGCGGAGGAGCAGTCGTGGGCAACCTGTCTTGTGTGGTGTTGACCAACGCTGGCCAGTGGGTCCAGCCAGTTCCCCCGAGCAACCCGGCGCTTCGAATGGTCTAACGGCCAGCGCCGTTTTTATCGAAAGAGCATGACGATGAATCAATTTTTCACTGCTGTGCTGCAGCGTCCCGCTGAGCCGGCGGCGCTGGAGCGCTATACGCAAGCATTGGACAGCATTCGACCGTTCTTGACCGCATCTGCTTTGGGCGATGCCATCTCGCTGCTTGAACAGATCGAGGAGCACGAGGACTTCGACAACCGGATTGCCGACGCAGCACGCGACAGGCTTGGTATGCACGGATGCTGACTCAGCGTCACCTGGCTTAGGAGATCCAGTTTGGAGGATCAGTTGATGACGATTGTGGTGCGGCGGCCCAGCGATGAAGCCCAACTGGAGAGCTTTCTGCTGGGCCTGGAGGTGCTTTGGCCATTCCAGATTGCTGCCTTTGCCGGCAATGCCACAGCGGACCAGGTCGATCAGCAACACGAGCATGAAACAGCAACACACGAAAGCTTAGATGAGCATCGGATTTGACAAATTAGCCTGGAATCAGGCCTGCGAGACGATGGCCGAACAGGCCAACAAATCGTGCGGCCTGGTGTACGAAATTTATGAGCGAAGTTTCAGTGGTGCCGTCAATCAGGCACTCAACAGCCTGCCGGAGGCCCATCGACCAGAAGCCATCGAAATTGCGAAGCGACTTGGCTGGGCCACGGCTGAGGAGCTTGCGCAGAGCCAGCGTCTGCTGGATGAAGCTGGTTGCTGTGCCCATGGTATTGATCCGGACTGCTGCCCAATGGGCTGTGGTGACATCGAATAGAAGGTCGACGTCACATGCACAAAATCGACTATTTGAACGACATCGAGGGCACGCACAAGCTGGCTCTGTGGCATGCCAGGCCGTGGACTTACCGGCTGCGGTATCGGTACAACGTACTGTCGGGGCTTCTCTGCAGGCAAATCACCTTAAAGTCTTGCTGGAACGCGCTGGAGAACTCCTACACGATCGCGGTTGTGCCCATGAAGGCGCCGCATCGGGGGATGCTCATTGTGTGTCCTGAGTTCGCCGAGGAGTACTTTCAGATGTGCAAAGTGGCTAAAACACGTGGCTCCCAAGAGGATGTCGATGCTCAACTTGAGATGAGCAAAGTGGCCAAACCACATGGCTCCGAGGGGGATGTCGATGTTCACCGCTAGGGTTTTTGAAGTCCTTTTAGTTGACAGATTTGGGAACAGTCCATAGAGTTCGGACCGTGCGTCAACGAAGTGGTAGCAACTCAACGTACGCTCTTGTAAGCAAATGCATCCAAACGAGTGGGGTTCTAGCCCTGTTTTTTTGGACTTTTGCAAAAAATACAATGTGTATTATGTTAAATATCATAGTAACCAACACGTCGTTTACGGCAGATGCGGCCCTCTGCCGCAATCCCGTTCTCCCCAGTTGCTCCATCGGTTCCTTGGCAATCGTGTGATGGATGTGTGATGTACAAGGCTGCAGCCTTGTACACCGACAACACCTCCTCACGCACGCGCTCCCGCGTATGGTCTTTTGTCACGCCGCCGCGGCAGTTCCTGCATCCTGGCGCTGGGATTTCAGCCGCTCCCAGGTGACACGGACGTGGCTGGCCATCAGCGTCTTGGCAAGCTCGGTGTGCTGCCGCTCAATGGCGCGCGTGATGGCCTGGTGGTCTTCCAGGCTCTCTGTGAACTGATCGTCGGAATAAAAGAAGAAGGCACCGGTGACCCGCCGCGTGTTGAGCAGGCTTCCCACCATCTGGACCAGACGCGGTGAACGGGCGGCCTGAACCACGGCTTCATGAAATCGCCGGTTGATGTCCTGGATGTCGGAGCGAAAGTCCTCCGATCGTTGCTGGATCAGGCCCGCCATCTCCGCGTTCAGTGCATGCAGGCGTGCGATATCGCTTTCGCTGCGCCGCTGCGCCGCCAAGGAAGCTCCATGGGATTCCAGTTGGATGCGCAGGTCAAACACCTCATCGTTGTCCAGATCGGTCCAAGGCGCGACGATCACCCCCCGATTGGGTACCGCTTCGATAAAGCCATCCTGCTCCAGGCGCTGGAACGCGGCACGTATCGGGGTGCGGCTGATACCCAGCTCCTCCGACAGCGAAACTTCCTTCAGCCGGTAATTGGGTCCATAAGCGCCCAAGGTGATGCGCTTGCGCAGCAGCGCATACACCTCGTCAGCAGACCCGCGTCGCGTACCCGTGGCCTTCATGGGGCGCCCTTCTCCACCGGTGCACCAGGGCGACGGCTCCAGTCGCTCCAGCTGCCGGCATAAAGGCTGGCTGGGCCCAACCCCGCAAGCTCCAGTGCAAGCACGTTCGGTGTCGCACTCACGCCGCTGCCGCAGTAGTTCACCAAGCCCACGTAGTTTGCGGGCAGCAACGCGGTGAATTCGGTGCGCAGTTCCTGGGCGGACTTGAAGCGCCCGTCCGGGCGGAAATTGAGAGCAAATGGACGGTTCAGCGCACCAGGGATGTGCCCTGCCACCGTGTCAATCGGTTCCACATCCCCCCGATAGCGTTCGGCGGCACGCGCGTCGATCAGGACATGGGCACTGTCACCCAGCAGCTGTTCCACCCGCTCGGCGTCGACCAGGTCCACCAGCGGCGGCTGCACCTCAAACCTGGACGCAGCCGGTCTTGGCGGGGGACCTGAAACCACCTCACCGCCGGTGGCTACCCACGCCTGCAACCCGCCGTCCAGCACGGACACCGCATCGTGGCCCAGCCAACGCAGCATCCACCACAAGCGCACACAGAAATTGCAACGGTTGCGGTCGTAGACCACGACGTGGGTGCTGTTGGACACCCCCTGGCTTGCCAGCCAGCTCGCAAATTCCGCGCGCTGGGGAAGCGGGTGCCTGCCACCGGAAGCGCCCTGCCCATGGTGCGCACTGAGCACATCGCCCAGGTCCGCGTACAGCGCGCCGGGGATGTGCGTTTCCAGGTAGGCGCGCAGGCCGGAGTCTGGGTCGGAAAGGTCATAGCTCACATCCAGCACGACAACCGGTTTGCCTGCCGCCACGGCGGCCTTCAGTCCCTCGGCAGAGATCAGTGGAGAGTTGCTCATATGAATTTATATTGTCTTTAGATTGTTCTAATTATGTGGAGCACTTGCCAAACTGCAAAGGCAAAATTCGACAAAGAATCTGCAGAAAACATGCTTAGCTAAAAAACAATAAAAAAACACACTGCCATCCTGAACTTTTAAGAAGGACGTTCTCATGGCAGAAGATCAATTGGGCTGGCGCATTGACACCGGCTACGCTCGTATCCCCGATGCACTTGCCGCCCAGGCCCGCGGCATCCCGGTTGCCGTCATTGGCGATGTCTCGCACCGCCTCTTCAGCTTCCCGGGCGGTTTTCGCAACTACTCTAGCAAGGCCAACCGTGTCGCAGGCCCTGCTTTGACCGTCAAGGTGCGCCCCGGTGACAACCTGTTCCTGCACAAGGCGCTAGACATTGCGCTGCCGGGCGATGTGATTGTGGTTGCCGCGGGCGGTGCGCTGGACAACGCCATCATTGGCGAGATGATGGGCAGGTATGCCGTGTCTCGCGGCATTGCCGGCATCGTGATCGACGGCGCTGTGCGCGACATCGAAGGCCTGGCCGAGCTGCCGATCCCCGTGTATGCCCGTGGCGTGACACCCAATGGCCCCTGGAAATCAGGTCCAGGCGAAATCGGCTATCCGATTGCCGCCGCAAACGTGGTGGTGGCGTCGGGGGACCTGGTCGTCGGTGACCAGGACGGAATCATCGTCCTCCCGCGCGAGGATGCAGTACCCGTGATCGAAAAGGCACTTGCGCACGCGGCAACGGAAGCGCAATGGGCGCAGCAGGTCGCATCCCGGTCCTGGCCTCGGACCTGGGTGGACCAGGCCATTGCGCAAGGCAATTGACCCCCTCCTCCATGCATACCGCGGGGCCTGCCTCTTGGCCCCGCCATTTCCGAGTCGAAATCCTATGAAGCCCGTTTCCCTTGGCGTTCAACGCTTTCTTGCTGCCACTCTGGCATCTCTCTTCTCTTTCGGGGCGCTCGCTGCAGCGGATGTGGCGAGTTTCCCCGAAAAGCCCATCGTCCTTGTCGTACCCCAGTCGCCCGGGTCGGTTGCCGACATCATGGCGCGCCTTGTCGGCAAAGCCCTTGGCGAACAGCTTGGCCAGGCGGTCGTGGTCGAGAACCGTGCAGGTGCGAGCGGCATCATTGGCGCCCAGACCGTCGCCCGGGCCAAGCCCGATGGCTACACGCTGCTGATCGGCTCGGTCAGCACCCACGGACTGCTTTCCGGCACCGAGAAGAACCTTGCCTATGACCCCATCAAGGACTTCGCACCGATTTCGCAGCTCAACGACTCGCCCCTCGCGCTGGTGGTCAACCCCGGTTCCGGCATCAACACCCTCTCCGACTTCGTGGAGCGCGCCAAGGCCAGCCCCGGTCGCCTGAGCTATGCATCCGCCGGCAATGGCAGCGGCTCCCGCTTCACCATCGAACTGCTGCGCCTGCACAGCAAGCTGGACATGATCCACGTGCCCTACCGCAGCCCGATGGAAGCCGTGCGGGCCGTTGTGGCCGGCGAAGGCGATATTGCATCCCCCTCCATCCCCAGCGTGCCGGAGCTGATCCGCGCGGGCCGGCTGCGCGCACTGGCGGTCACAGGCGACAAGCGCTCACCGCTGCTGCCCGATGTCCCCACCACCGCCGAAGCCGGTTTCGCCAGTGTCGTGTTCACCAGCTGGACCGGTCTGTTCGCTCCGGCAGGAACCCCGAAACCCATTCTGCTGAAACTCAACCGGGCCGTGCAAAAGGCATTGAAGGATCCTGGCGTGGTCAAGGGGATCGAAGACAGCGGCGCCACGCCGGTCAGCAACTCACCGGAGGCCTTTGCGGCATTTGTCCAGTCGGAAGTCACCAAGTGGAGCAAGGCATCCCAGGATGCCGGCGTGCGCGCCCAATGATGGAGCGGAGCCCTGGTTCCATGCCCGGACCTGCGCCCTGTTGCCTGGACTTTGGATGCGCCCTGCAGCCGCGGGCGCGCCGCATTGGCTCAGGACGCGACGCCCAGCCCCATTGCTTGCCGGACCACGCCACGGGTGGCGGGCTTCTCAAAGCGATAGAACAGATTGGGCTCCGAGACAATGAACATCCGGTCATCCGGTGCCAGGGTGATGCCCTCCGGCTGTGGAATCTTGTGCTCCAGGCCGTGCAGGCCGGACCACAGGGGCAGCAGGCTCACGGGATCACCCTGCGGGGTGTACTCCACCACCATCGCGGACTCTTCACTCAGCAGCAGCAGATTGCCTGTCGCCTCATGGGTGGTGACGGAAGCCAGGTCATTGATAAACAGCGCCCCCAGCCCGCGGGCGCTCCACTCCTTCACCGCCAGTTCGTCGGGGCGGGTGACAGCGCCAGAAGCGGCTATCTTGGGACTGCCTTCCACACTCAGCAGGCGCAGAGGCCATTTTTCCTGCCCCACTAGCAAACGCTGGTGGCGTGCGTCCCAGGACACAGCTTCCACTCCAAGGTTGTGGTGCAGCGACGTCAGCGGCATGGGCAACGGCTCGCGCGCCTGCACTGCTTGCGTATCGGGGCCGATGTTCACCGCGTACAAGGTGTTGTTGCGCTCGTCCGAAAGCAGAAAGCGTTCACCGGCAATGTGGGTGATGCCTTCGGTATCTCGTGCACCGTGGATCGGGATGGTGCGCAGCACCTCCCCTTCCGTACTCAACTCCGCGATCTGTGCCGGACGGTTGGTGGTGGCAAACAAGGTGCCGGTGTGGGGGCTGAAGGTCAGTCCCGACAGATTGTCCTCCAGTCCGACGACCGGCCGCGCCTGCACCACCGCCTGGTATTGCGGCAGCCACAGCGCCTGCGGATGCGCGGCATCTGCGCTCCAGGCACTCTGCGCCCAGTAGTACGCGACGGCAGGCACCTGGAAATAGGCCCCCATGATCAGCACCACCGCCAACATCGCCAGTGCCAGACGGCGTAACCAACACCGCGCACGCGCAGCACAAACAACAGACAGCATGACAAGGGCAAGAGCGAAACCAGGGCCTGCATCCTAGCGCCTGGTATTTACCCTTAAATATTTTGCGATCAGTCTCTGTCAGCGCCCTCCCCAGCCCAGGATTGGAGTTGGGCCATGGCTGCAGGAGGCAAAGATGCCGCTCCAACACAGCCGCTGGATACAAAGACGCGGAGCTGACGCGCGTTATCGCCCACCAAGGTTTGCTCAAGGAGTCCGCGCTGCCATACTGCCTGGCCATGACCATCGCGCTCACCACCTTGCTTATTTATGCCAAAGACATGCAGCGCTCAGCGCGCTTTTATGCCGACCACTTCGGCTATGTCACCAGCTATGCCGTGGTCGATGGACTGATTGAGTTGAAACCGCAGGACGGTGGGGCGGAAATTCTGATTCACCAGGCCGCCAAGAGCCTCAAGCTGGGCTCCGCTGCGCTGAAACTGTCGTTCAGCGTGCCCGATGTTGACCGGTTCGTCGCCACGGCTGCCGCTGCCGGGCTCGATTTCGGAACCATCCATCGGGCCAGGGGTTATGCGTTCGCCAATACCAAGGATCCCGACGGCAATTCCATCAGCGTGTCGAGCCGCCAATACCGTGCATGACACCTCGCGTGTCTATACAAGGTATCCGGTCAGGACATTTTCCCTGGGTGGAGCACGGCAGCATATATAGTCGGACTCCTTGCCCGCCCACCATGACGACAGTTGATGCATTCACCTTCCCACGTTGTAGGCAGGTATTGCTTCCAGGCAGCTATCGCCCACGGTGAAGGCGAAAGCCAAAATTCTTTTGTCTGTCGAGCGGCCTTTGTGGGCTTGGTCGGAAGGAGTCATCCATGCTGGTTCGGCCCCTGCTATCTAAGCCCGCTGATCTGAACGACTGCAGCACATCCAGCCAAACGCCACAGGCATCTGTTCTGCCCAGCGGCTGTCAGCCATCCATGCCGCCCGTTGGTTTCTGGGCAAAAAACCTTCTTTTCAGGAAATCCCGTACCGCAGTGCGTGCAAAGATGCTGCATGTGGATGCTGAAGCGGTAATGTCCTGGATTTTAAATGGACATGGAATCTATCCTCCAAATGGATTCAAGTCTTCAGTTTCCCCAAGCTTATTAATATTAATTAATGTGAAAAACCAAATAAAGGGTATGTACTGCACGTCTCCGCACATCTGCATGCAAGAATGAGACGCACGCTCACTATGGCCCAATGCTCCATGCTTCCCCATCGCCCTCCTCTTCATGCTTGGAGCCGTGGTGGCCGACTGCAACTCTTGATCTGCATGGTGGCTTGTGTACTGGGCTTCGCCTGGTGGAGTCCGGCCCGGGCGCAGAATGCGGCGCATCAGCGTCCGGACGTTCTGATATTGCTCTCCTACCATCCCGGGCACAGCTGGGAAGACCGAATCCTGGCAGGCATAAACGAATGGCAGGGCAATGGTGAATCCCGGCCCATTTTTCATACGGAATGGCTGGACAGCAAACGTCTTCCTGGCCCGGCCCAATATGACAATGTCCTGAATTACCTCACACAGAAGTACATCGACAAACGTTTCGATCTGGTGCTGACGGTTGACGACAATGCGCTCGCTTTCGTCGCGCGCAATCCCCAGATCTTCGGCAATCCCCCTGTTGTGTTCAGCGGGATCAATGGCAGTCCTGGCGATCTCATCGGCAACATGACCGAAGTGACGGGCATCCTTGAACGTTTTGATCTGTCACGCACGCTGCACACAGCACTGTCACTCCATCCCGGCACTCGGCGTCTTGTCTTCGTCACACCTGAAGATGATGTGGGCGTCAGCATGCGCAACGACATCAATACGGTGATGGCTCTGGAGCCCGCAGGCCCTATCGTGGAGCATTGGATAACGCCTGAGCTTTTGGCCATCAAAGACAGGCTGAAAGAAAAAACGCAGGAGACCTTGCTCTTTGTTTTGGGAGCGATTCCTGCCAGGAAAGGCTTCCCCCCGCTGGAGCCTGAAGAAGCCGTGTCTTTCGTGCGTGCTGCCACCGATTTGCCGGTCTACACCGATTTGGATACCTCGGTGGGAAAAGGTGCGGTCGGCGGATACATGAACAGCGGAATTGAAACCGGCCGACTGCAAGCAGCCATGGCGCAGAAGGTCTTGTCTGGCATTGCCCCTTCCCAGATACCGTACGTTCGAAAAACACCTTTGGCTCTGGTTTTCGATTACCTTGAATTGCAACGCCTGGGCCTGAGCAAACAGGATCTTCCCTCGGGCAGCGCTTTCATCAATGAACCCGCTTCGATATTCGATTCAAAATATCGCAAGCCATTGATCATCTTCTCGGTCATCATTGCCACGCTGATCGCCTGTCTCGCCGCCCTGGTCATCCGAAGCCGGGTGCTGGCTGACCGTCAACGCGCCTTGCGCTACCAAGCCACGCACGACGACCTCACCGGACTGCCCAATCGCCACGAATTGCCGCAGTTATTCCGGCAATTCGACCGTACCGCCGAGCGTGAACCAGTCGCGCTGGTGATGCTCGGCCTGAACCGTTTCAAGCTCCTGAACAGCACCTACGGCCATGCTTTTGGCGACACCGTAGTGCGCGCGGTGGCGGATCGCTTGAAGGACTGGTGCTCCAGGCATGAGGCCTTGTCGCGCTTTGGTGGCGACTCATTCGTCATCGTTTCACGCCTGGGTGACGATGGCGCATTGAATGACTTGTGCACACGTTGCGAGGACTTGTTCAGCACCCCCCTCAGTATCAACGGACAGCATATATCCGTTTCTGCTGCCTTTGGCATCAGCATTGCCAATCCGCCGCAGATCAACCTCGAAAATATGCTGCGCGAAGCAGATACGGCAATGTACGAGGCGAAGCGCAGCGGAAACACGCATGTGGTGACTTTTGA
Source organism: uncultured Comamonas sp. (assembly GCA_963520865.1). GTDB lineage: Bacteria > Pseudomonadota > Gammaproteobacteria > Burkholderiales > Burkholderiaceae_C > Comamonas. The sequence goes on along the minus strand of CAUQST010000034.1, from coordinate 2,797 downwards.
CCGCTGCCTGTTCGAGCGTTCTGCACGCCAGTTCCAGATCGAATCGGCTCTTCCCGATGCCATCGCAAAGGGTGATATCGAAATCTATTACCAGCCGATAATAGATACGCAACGCGGTTGCATCGCCGGATTTGAAGCATTATCGCGCTGGAAACATTCTGAACTGGGGATGATTCCTCCCCCCGAATTCATACTTGCTGCCACAGATTCAGGCCATATCTCCAAGCTGACGCAATATGTGTTGCGCCAATCCTGTGAGGCCTTTCGCCCTCATCTCGCCAACCCTGAATGCCCCTACCTGGGCGTTAATATTTCGGTAAGTGATATCTATACGGGGGATCTGCCAAACCGCCTGGCTGAAATATTGAAAGAAACAGGCATGCCCGCCAGCCGTTTGATTCTGGAGGTGACGGAAGACATGCTGCTGCACGATGAAAATTCAGCGATCGAGGTATTGGCGCAAATCCGCTCCCAAGGCGTACGCATCGCCATCGACGACTTTGGTACCGGTTATTCATCGATGGGCTATCTTTCGAAATACCAGGTGCATCTCATCAAGATTGATCGTAGCTTTGTGCAGAATATCGCCACATCCTCTCAAGATCAGAAGATTGTGCGTGCCATTTCCTCCATGGCCAGAGACCTGGAGTTAAGCATCATTACCGAGGGTGTGGAAACCACCGAACAATCCGATCTGCTCCGGAAAATGGGGTGCCTGCTGCAGCAAGGTTATCTGTTTGGCAAGCCACAGCCGGCCGCACAATGGGCGGTGAACGCCAACCGGGCGCCTGCGGGCCGGGCCACCCAATCTGTGCACTGACCTGCCTGGAGCGTCGGTCTGTGCGACATTGGCCTCAAGTCCTCCATGTCCATGGCCACACCTGGCATCGCATGGTGCATGGCCGCCGCCGCAGCAGCAAGACTGGCAAGTGCGCACGGATCATATTTCTTGCTGATTGGCCCTGAAACCTAGAACATCACCCGATAGCATATCGCATTGATTTTTTGCGAAATATTCAAACTGTTCAAGATTGTTTATGTCTTTTATCAAGACCTCCACCTTGAGCATTTTCGCAAGCGCCATGATATTGGCGAATATAAGCTGGTCTGTTTTGTTATGAAAAATAGACTCTATAAACTCCCCGCCAATGGTGATCCTGTCCACCGGGACTTCTTTCAGTCTGTGAAGCGACGAATATTCGGTCCCAAAATTGTTGACTGAAATTTTCACGCCCATGCTGCGCAAGGCTTTGATGCCATTGATCAGCTTGCAATCTATTCTGGGTAAGCTGGCGATTTCATCCACCTCCAGGTATAGTTTGGAAGTGTCAATTTGGCTTTTATTCAGAATGCGTTTCAGAAAATCTATTCCGTAATTTCTGATGACCGCATCAAGATGGAATGCAATGCTCAGCTTCCAGTCCTGCTTCTCTTCTTCTTTTTCCCAGCGAGAAATCTGACTGCATGCCTCAGCAAAGGACCAGGCGCTCTCCAATGCAGATGAGGTGCCGCTGGCTGGCGGAATGAGTAAGTCCTTCACGGAGTTGATGATTCGGTTGCATCTGGCGTGGTGCAATTCGGCGGCCATTCCAGTTATGCAGAACCTGCTGTCAACCATGGGTTGAAACTTGAAAAACAATTCTTCTTTATTTATTCTGGAACACCGCCTCTCTTCCGCTGCAAGCACTTCTCTTTTCATCATAAAAACAAATTTTTATTCCGCGCAGAATTGTTATAAATACATTCCAAACTGAGATATTGCCCTGTGGGGTGGGCCAGACTGATAATTTTATATATTTTTTACAATATCCCATTTTGGGATTTGTTAGAATTTGTTTGAAAATTCAGTTATCTCAAAATTTGCAATGACCACCATTGAATCTCTTGCATGTGGATCGCGAAAAAAAGCTTCGTAGTGTATTGCGTGAAGCAAGAGAGCGCCAAAGACTGTCGCAGAAACAACTTGCGGACCGATTGTATAAACCACAGTCTTTTATTTCAAAAATAGAGTCCGGAGAGAGAAACCTGAATGTCGTGGAGTTCCTGGAGCTATGCGATGCAATGAATGTGGATGCGGTTGAAATCATCAGCGAAGTGCGAGAAGCCAAAGATTTGATCTTTCCATGGAAAGAAAAGATCAATTACTATTGAGCGCATCCATGCAAAGCTTCGTTTGTTATATGGAATATATCCCTATAAAATTTCAGATTAATTCAAAAAAACAGGGAAACCAGAGTTAGGTTCAATAACAGTAGCCTGTTCCGCTGCGGCCCTGTGTTGCCACAGCATTCGGAAGGCTGGCGTCTTCTGGATGTGACGCATGCCACGGTGCGGGCGGCTTTTCCCAGAAAATTCTTTCGCAAGCGCACTCTTGCGGCAGCTGCCCTCTCCGGGTATGCATGGCGTGAAGGCGCATGCGGTGGCAAGACATGGTTTTCAGGGCCTAAACCATGGGCGGCTGCACGGCGCTTGCCGCTCAAGGCGCTTGTGCAATGTCCGCCCCACTTCCCTTCGTTATCCCACTCTTCATCGCACCAAACCAGCCGCGGCGCACCATGACGGCTGCAGCTTGGCCGAAGGGTGATCCAGGCTATGCCGCCTCGCCCTCCTCCCGAGCGCATGGCAGCACAGGGCGGTAGCCACCCGGCCTGGCATCTCCATGCATGGAGAAGATGCCTGCTTCCCCAGGGCCGAAGCGTGACAAAGAAAAAAGCCTCTTGAACCGGAGTTCAAGAGGCTTTTATTGGTGGGTGATACATGGATCGAACATGTGACCCCTGCCGTGTGAAGGCAGTGC
>CAUQST010000033.1:0-50673 GCA_963520865.1 uncultured Comamonas sp. | reverse complement strand
AGATTTACAAAACTGAGAACCGTCGACCAGGCCAGCTCAAGTAAAGCAAACGCAGAAAATAGTCCGTTCACAACAAGAAAAATCGCGCCAACGACAACCACTAGAACTATGAGTTGCACAGTCTTCATACGGTGAAGTCTCCCGAAAACCCATTCAATGGTCCATCTTAGGTTGGTTATGCGCTGACCCTCTAGTTCGTTTGCTGCCAAAGGGAGTGACAGCTCTTAACAAAAAAAGCCCGGTGAACGTTGGTCTCCGGGCTTTTTGTCTTCTGAAATCCCATCGGGATTCAATTCAGGGCTTCCGCCAGCGCGACAGTGGGGCGGCTTTCCAACTAACTGCGCGGGGGCCCAGCTTGATGGGTGGAGGAAAGCCCTCGTTCTGCATTCAGTTGCGCAGCGTTGTTTTGGAGATGCCCAGCTTCTCAAGCAGCGTGGTGCGACGATAGATAAGGGTTTGAGTTTTTTCCATGGTGGTGCTCATGCGGGAATGGGTTGTTGTTCGGGGCGTAGCGATGGCTTGCTTGCCAGTTGCTGCAGTTGCTCTTGCAGCACGTCGTCTTGTTTGGCGTGCTCGTAAACCGCTAAACCCAGCTGTTGGGCCACCATGTATTCCAGGCTGGCGCCCTTGGATTGTTGCCAGCCGGGCAGCAGGTAGATAGCGTGGCAGGCCATGAGTTGGCTCATGGCATCCAGCACCTGGGCATCAGCGCCTAGCGCATGAAAGATGTAGCTGCCCTTGCTGCCTGCAACGGTCAGGCCTTCAAAGGCCATCTGGGCACGGCGGCACAGTTGCTCGTCGGTTTCATCGGGCATCCTTGGCAAGTCTTGAGACTGCCAACGCAGAAAGTTCTTTTGCTACTTTTGCCATATCAACCTTACAGGCCAATCAACAGGCCAATTGAAGTTGATATTAGTGGTCAGTAGCTGACCGTTAAAAACCAATAGATGAGCAGTCACCCCAATGAAAAAGCCCCTTTCGGGGCTTTTATGGGTTGCTTTGAACCCTGAATTTGGCGGAAAGCAGCTGGAGTCGAACCAACCCAGGAGTGACTGACACCCCTCACCGGGTTTGAAGCCCGGCCGCACCACCGGGCACGATTGCCTTCCTTAGAAGAAGCTGCAGATTGTAGCGCGCAGCGGGTGCCGTTTGCTGCAAGTGCAAGGCAAACGCGGTATCAGCTTTGGGTATGCCACTGCGTATCGGGGCGCAGCACGTGGGCATCGCGCACGCGGCGCGTGTAGCCCAGGCGGTCAAAGCATTCAATGATCTGGATAGCGCGCTTGCGTCCCAGACCTGTGACATCGCGGAACTCGCGTGCCACCACTTCGCCGTTGGGGGTGGCACTGGCCAGCTCTTTAATGGTGCGGGCCAGCTCATCCATATTGGCAGCGGTGTAGAACAAATCTTTGACCACCTGAAACACCAAGCCCTGACGGGCCAGCTTGCGCAGTAGCTGGCGCACAACTTCTTCGCCGGTGCCGGTGTCTGCGGCCAGATCACGCACCCAAGGTGGGTCAAAGCGGCCTGCATGCAGCAGGGGCAGCAGTTGCTCTGACAGGGCTTGCTCCTGGGCGCTGAACTGTACGCTGTGGCTGGGCAAGTGCAGCCACGCACCGCTGCTGCCCAGTTGCTGGCCTTGCAGCAGCTGATCAATCAGCGCACGCCAGAGTTTGTCGTGCTGGCTGTGTACCAGACCGGGCCATGCCATGCGGCGCAGGCGGGCAGCGTTGATGCCGGGCTCGTCCGGGTACTTGTCGTGAAAGTGGGCAATGGTGTCCATTACCTGCTGCTGCAGTTGCTGCCAGCGTGCGCTGTCAAGCAGCAGGGCATCGCCATCCGTTTGTGCAATGCGCTGGGTGCCAGGTAAATCCATGCCATCCATGGCGCGGCCACTCAGGCGCTGCAGTTGCGACACACTCATGCCGTGTGCAGCATGCTTCACCAACGCTGCGGGGCTGCCGGTGGTGACCAGCGACTCCAGCGCTTGCAGGTAGGCCAAGCGGGCAGGGCTGCGGCGCTTGCGTGCTGGTGCGTAGGGGTCGAGCACCATGCCGCCCGCAATGGTGCGGCTGGCCTGGGCATTGCGAATGATCAGGCGGTCGCCCGGAATGGCGTAGACGGGGTGGTCCAGCACCAGTTGTGCGGCCACTTCCGTGCCCGGTTCAATCGCGCTATCTTGCAGCAGTGCCACGTGGGCGGTGCAGCGCTGGGTGCCAATGTGCACATGCACGGCAGTCCACTGCTGCATGGGCGGGGCTTCTGCCAGTAGGTGAAGGCGAATGTCGATGCGGTCACTAGCCTGCAGCACGCGCGCGTCGGCGATCCAGTCGCCGCGAATGATGTCCTCTTTGGCAATGCCAGCCAGATTCAGTGCGCAGCGCTGGCCAGCCAAGCCCACTTGTGCAGCCTGATTTTGGGCGTGGATGCTGCGCACGCGCACGGCTTGACCGCTTCCCGAGTGCTGCAACACATCGCCCACAGCGACTTGGCCGCTGAACACCGTGCCCGTGACCACCGTGCCTTGGCCGGGCAGGGTGAAGACGCGGTCTACTGCCAGACGGAGCAGCCCGTCTTGCGGCCGGGAAGGCATCATCAGCGCCTGTACTTCCAGGTACTCGCGCAGCGCCTGCACACCGCGGTCGCCGGGCTGGCTGGCTGCGGTTTCAAAAATGGGGCTTTCGTGCAGGCTGGTGACGGACAGGATGGCTGCAATTTCCAGCTTCACCTCTTCGATGCGGTGGGGCAGCACGCGGTCCACCTTGGTCAGGGCGACCGTGCCCTTTTTTACGCCCAGCAGTTGCAAAATCTCAAGGTGCTCCAGCGTTTGCGGCATTACCCCGTCGTCGGCCGCCACCACCAGCAAGGCGTGGTCAATGCCCACAGCGCCCGCTGCCATGGTGTGTACAAATCGTTCATGGCCGGGTACGTCAATGATGCCCAGCACATCTCCGTTGGACAGGGGGGCATAGGCGTAGCCCAGCTCAATCGAAATGCCCCGCGATTTTTCTTCTTTGAGACGGTCAGTTTCCACGCCCGTGAGGGCGCGCACCAAAGTGGTTTTGCCGTGGTCAATGTGTCCAGCGGTACCGATGATCATGCAAGCACTTTCTAGTCAGCAAAAAAATATTTAAGCCAAGTATGGCTCTGGCGCTTATCCAATAAGCGCTGGTAGCTATTGATTTATTGGAGTGCAGTCAGTTGCTGCACAAACTGCGCTTGCATTGGCTCTTCCAGGCAGCGCAAGTCCAGCCAGAGTGCATCGTCATGCAAGCGTCCAATAACCGGGCGGGGCAGGGCGCGCAGGCGCACTTCCAGCTGGGTCAGCTGGCGGCCAGCTTGCTTGCCGCTGGCTGGGTAGAGCTTCAGTCCAAAACTGGGCAGGTTCTCTACGGGCAGGGCGCCACTGCCAATTTGGCTGTGCATTGCGGCAGTCTCTACAACCCACGTATCCCCCAGCACGGTTTGCAGCTGTGGTGCCAGACTTTCGGCCTGAACTTGCATTGCAGCTTGCGGTCGGGTAAACAGGCGCAGCGTGGTCAGACGCTCGGCCAGTTTTTCAGGGTGCAGATACAGGCGCAGTGTGGGCTCCAGCGCGGCCAGCGTGAGTTTGCCCACGCGCAGGGCACGCTTCATGGGGTTCTTTTTGATCTGCGCAATCAAATCCTTGCGGCCAACGATGATGCCCGCCTGGGGACCGCCCAGCAGCTTGTCGCCCGAGAACGTGACGATGTCGGCTCCGGCATCCACCGTTTCGCGTACGGTCACTTCGTGGGGCAGGCCCCAGTGGCGCAGATCGACCAAAGTGCCGCTGCCCAGGTCCACCATCATGTTCAGGCCACGCTCATGGGCCATGGCTGTGACTTCAGCGTCTGACACGCTTTTGGTAAAGCCCGTCACTTCGTAGTTGCTGGTGTGTACCTTCATCAGCAAGGCGGTGCGGTCGCTGATGGCTTCTGCGTAATCTTTGGCGTGGGTGCGGTTGGTGGTGCCCACTTCGAGCAACTGGCAACCGGCACGCTTCATGATGTCTGGGATGCGGAACGCACCGCCAATTTCCACCAGTTCTCCGCGTGAGACCACAACCTCTTTGCCTGGGGCCAGGGTGGACAGCGCCAGCAGCACGGCAGCAGCATTGTTGTTGACGATGGTGGCAGCCTCGGCGCCGGTCAGCTCGCAAATCAGGGCTTCAACCAGATCATCGCGGTCGCCACGGCCACCGGTTTCGAGGTCGTATTCCAGGTTGGCAGGGTTGGTCAGTGCTTCGACCACTGCATCCACGGCCTCTTGAGGCAGCAGGGCGCGGCCCAAGTTGGTATGCAGCACCGTGCCCGTGAGGTTGAACACGCTTTTCAGGCGGGGGGCAAAACGCTCGGTCAAACGGCTTTGTACGGCCTGGGTCAAAGCGTCAGCGCTGACTTGTCCGGCTTGCAGGCTGCCATCGAGCAGGTGGTGACGCAGGCCATCGAGCACATGCCGTACTGCATCGGTCGTGCTGGAGCGACCAAATTCAATCTGCAAGCCTTGCAAGACGGGGTGTTGAAGCAGTTTGTCAACCGAAGGAAGACGTGGGGCGGCAGTGTTCAATGCAGCACTCTCAATGTGAAAAACAATAAAGAAAGGCCGCCGCAGCGGCCTTTCGGCAAGTGGGCACAAGTGCTTATTCTGCCGCAGGGTCAACCAGAGCTTCGTCTTGACTTTCGGTTTGCTCTTCCGAAACAGCGACAAACAACAACGGGTTCGCACTGGCGCGCTTGAACGTGGTGCTTTCGCTCATCAGCAAGTCCAGCATCAAGCTGGCCAAGTCGTCTGCCAATGGCTCTGCCATCGGGTCTTTTTCTTGATTGACGATTTTGCGGTAGGTGCCGCATTCATCACAGGTTTCTGCTGTGATGACGTCTTTACTGCCTTCAATGGTCTGGTAATGAATACCTGCGGTGGACTCACAGTGCGAGCACTTTACGCGCACCATGTGCCACTCGGTGCAGCAAGTGCCGCAGTGCAAGTAACGGTGGCCGTTGGCCTTGCCACCGATGCGCAGAACACTGGCCACAGGTTCGCTGGCGCAAACAGGGCAAATGGAGGCCGGATCGGTGTAAGGCACATCTGCTGCATTCAAGGCCGCTGCGCGCTTGGCGTAGGTGACCTGCAAAGCAGCCATGATGAAAGGTGCCATGCCAATGTGGCGGGCAGCGACTTCTTTTTCCAGCAGACGCTGAGCGATCTCATCGCGCTCTTCGTGGCTCAGTTCACGCAAGGACTGAATCAAGGGTTGCAATGGCTCTGGCAAGCCTTCGCTGCTTGCCAAGGTATCGAGCATGGCATTGAGTACTTGGTGCCATGCCGGATCGATGTGCTCAGCGGCAGGCAGCAATGGCATGGAGTGCTGCTGTGCACGTGCCACGTCCGTTGTGTTCAGTGCTTGCAGCTCTACCTTGGAGACAGCAGCATGCTGTGCATCCACAATTTTTGCTGCAAATTGCAGGTAATCGGTAATCGGATTACCTTCGGAAAGCTGGCGCAGGCGGGCTGCACGCTCGGCAAACATGCTTGCTACTTGAGGCAGCAGGATGCGAGGGAAAGAAGTCTTGTCCAGCGATTCAATTTCGCCGGGCTGAAGAATGCGTTGTTGCATGAAAAGGGGTTCCCTAAATTGAAGCCGCCGGTACGCCCAGCATGGGCTGTACCGGCGGCAATCAACAAGCGTCTAAGTGACTTTTATTTCGCGGCCAAACCAGCGGCTTAGTCGTTGTCGCCGGTCATCTTGCGATACCAACCGCGGTGGTGTTGCTTGGCCCAAGCACGTGTGACTGTGCCATACAACATCGCGCGAATGGTTCCACGGGTCCAAATAGCCGCGTAGACGTGCATGACGATCAGGCCAATCATCCATACCGCTGCAATAGCGTGCAGGACGGATGCTGTGCGGACCAGGTCCACAGGCAGATTCCACCAAGCGCGCCACATCAGAAAACCGGTGATGGTGATCAATGCCATGCCAATGACCAGACCCCAGAACAACAGCTTTTGACCGCCGTTGTACTTGCCTTGCTCAGGCATGTCGTGGTCATCGCCATCAATCATTTTGTTCACGTTCTTGAGCCACTCGATATCGCGAGGCTCAATCACGTTCAAGCGCCAGAAGCGGAACGCCATGATGATGAAGAACACAGCCATCACTACACCAATGTAGGGGTGCAGGATGCGGGTCCAGGGGCCGCCACCGAACAATTGAGTCAGGGGGAAGAACGCTGGATGAAAGAACGCCAAGCCAGACAGAGCCAGCAAGATGAAGCAAATGCCTACCACCCAGTGGTTGGCGCGCTCCGATGCGTTATAGCGCACGAGGTCGCGTGGATTGCGTTTCATTTGCCGTTCTCCTTCTTGTCGGCTGCTGCATCCTTGCTATCCATTTCATCTTCCAATTCTTTGGACACGTCGTTCGGGCCCTTGGTGATGTAGTGGAACAAGCTGCCGACAGCGGCTGCGCCCAAAGCTGCCATGGCCAGAGGCTTGGCAACACCCTTCCACAGAGAAACCATGGGGCTGATCTTGGGATCATCCGGCAGGCCCTTGTAGAGCGATGGCTTGTCAGCGTGGTGCAGCACGTACATGACGTGTGTACCGCCGACCGCAGCTGGGTCATACAAACCAGCGTTGGCGTAACCACGGTTTTGCAAGTCGCCAATGCGGCGTTCCGCTTGGTCGTGCATTGCTTTCTTGGTGCCAAACATGATGGCACCCGTTGGGCAAGTCTTGACGCAAGCAGGCTCGCGGCCCACAGCCACGCGATCGGAACACAAGGTGCACTTGTACGCCTTGTGGTCCTTCTTGGAGATGCGTGGAATGTTGAACGGGCAGCCTGTTACGCAGTAACCGCAACCCACGCACTGGTCTTGCTGGAAGTCCACGATGCCGTTGGCGTACTGCACGATCGCACCAGGCGATGGGCAGGCCTTCAGACAGCCGGGGTCTTCACAGTGCATACAGCCGTCCTTGCGGATCAGCCATTCCAGATTGCCTGTTGCTTCGTTTTCGTACTCGGCAAAGCGCATGACAGTCCAAGACTCGGCCGTGAGGTCGGTTGGGTTGTCATAAACACCAGCAGCCAGAGTGCCGACTTCGTCGCGCAGGTCGTTCCATTCCATGCACGCTGTTTGGCAAGCCTTGCAGCCAATGCATTTGGAGACGTCAATCAGCTTGGCCACTTCTCCACCATGCGCACCGCGTGCGCTGGGAGAAGGGGTAGTGGTCGCGGAGCGACGCTTGATATCGAGGGACATGGTTGAAGACATCAGCTATTTCTCCTTATGCCTTCTCGACCTTGACCAGGAAGGTCTTGGACTCAGGGGTGTAGCTGTTGCCGTCACCAATCGATGCTGTCAGATTGTTCGCCAGGTAGCCCTTGCGTCCAGTTGACGAGAAGCCCCAGTGGATTGGCACACCCACGTGGTGGATGGTCTTGCCGTCAATCTGCATGGGCTTGATGCGCTTGGTAACTACAGCAGCGGCCTTTACAAAACCGCGTTTGGAGGAAACCTTGACCTTCTGACCCGTCTCGATACCCAGCTCCTTGGCCAGCGCTTCACCAATTTCGACAAACTGCTCAGGCTGAACAATGTTGTTCAATTGAACGTGCTTGGTCCAATAGTGGAAGTGCTCAGTCAGGCGGTAAGTGGTGCCTACGTGTGGGTACTCCTTAGGATCGCCTGCAGTGCCCTTGGTTGATTCCAAGATGCGCGCAGCAGGATTGATGACCGCCAGTTTGTTTTCTGGATACATCGGGTTGTAGCCCAATGGGTTATCAAATGCTTCGTAGTGCGTTGGGAACGGACCTTCGTTCATGCCCTTGCGAGCAAAGAAGCGGGCCACACCTTCCGGATTCATCGTGAACGGGTTGCAGCTAGGCGGCAGTGTTGCACCAATGTCTGGTACGTCAGCACCTGCCCACTTGGCACCATCCCACTTGACGAGCACGCGGTTAGGATCGAATGGCTTGCCTTGCGTGTCGCACGATGCACGGTTGTACAAAATGCGGCGGTTTGCAGGCCATGCCCACGCCCAGTTCAGCGTATTGCCGATGCCGGTTGGGTCGCTGTTGTCGCGGCGAGCCATCTGGTTGCCCGAAGACGTCCAGCAGCCCGACCAGACCCAGCATCCACCCATGGTGGTGCCGTCTGCGCGCATTTCACCAAAGCCAGCCAGCTGCTCGCCAGCCTTGCGGATGACCTTGCCGTCAGCATCGGTCAAGTCAACCAGTGCCTTGCCGTTGTATTCCTTGGCAATTTCCTCGGAAGTGGGGTGTGCAGCTTGGGCGTAAGGCCACCACAGGTTGACGATGGGGTCGGGGAACTTGCCGCCGTCCGCTTCGTACAACTTCTTCATGCGCAGGTGCAGCCCGGACATGATGGCGATGTCAGTCTTGGCTTCACCTGGGGCATCAGCCGCTTTCCAGTGCCACTGCAGTACACGCGAAGAGCTCACTACTGCGCCATCTTCTTCGGCAAAGCAGGTGGTGGGCAGACGGAATACTTCAGTCTGGATAGACGCAGTGTCTACATCATTGAACTCGCCGTGGTTCTTCCAGAACTCGGAGGTTTCAGTGACCAGCGGGTCCATGATCACCAAGAACTTCAGCTTCTTCAAGCCTTCACGCACGTTGTTCGAGTTCGCCAGCGCAGCCAATGGGTTAAAGCCTTGGGCAATGTAACCATTGACCTTGCCTTGCACCATCATGTCGGTGATCTGCAGCATGTCGTACTGCTTGTCCAACTTGGGCAGGTAATCGAACGCCCAGTTGTTTTCAGCAGTGGCAGCAGGGCCGAACCATGCCTTCATCAGGTTGACGTGGAACTTGGGCGTGTTCTGCCAGAAGTTCATCTGACCCGGACGCAATGTCTTGGGCGTGCGAGCACCGATGTACTTCTCGTACTCTTGTTCGCTTTCGTTGGGTAGCGTCAGGTAACCCGGCAACGAAGCAGACAAGATACCCAGGTCAGTCAGGCCTTGGATGTTGGAGTGACCACGCAGCGCATTCATACCGCCGCCTGCAACACCAATGTTGCCGCACAGCAGCTGAATCATGGCGCCGGTACGCAGCATCTGTGCACCCGTGGTGTGCTGTGTCCAGCCCAGGGCGTACATGATGGTAGCGACACGGCCTGCTTCAGCAGTCGATGCAAACTTCTCTGCTACGTGCAGGAACTTTGCCTTGGGTGTACCGCAGATGCTTTCCACTTTTTCAGGGGTGTAGCCTGCGTAGTGGCGTTTGAGCCACTGGTACACGCAGCGTGGGTGCTGCAGTGAAGCGTCAACCTTTACAAAGCCATCTTCACCCATTTCGTAGTCCCACGACGATTTGTCGTAAGTACGAGTTTCTGGGTTGTAACCCGAGAAGATGCCTTCGTCGAACGCAAAGTCCTCACGCACGATAAACGAGAAGTCTGTGTAGTTCTTCACGTACTCGTGGTGGATCTTGTCGTTGGTCAACAAGTAATTAATGATGCCGCCGAGGAAAACAATGTCCGAACCCGAACGGATAGGGGCATAGAAATCGGCAACCGAGGCAGAGCGGTTAAAGCGCGGGTCGACCACCATAAAGTGGGCACCGTTGTGCTCTTTAGCTTCTGTCACCCATTTGAAACCGCAAGGGTGTGCTTCTGCTGCGTTACCACCCATCACCAAGATGACATCAGCATTTTTGATGTCTTCCCAATGATTGGTCATGGCTCCACGGCCAAACGTCGGGGCAAGACCTGCCACCGTCGGGCCGTGTCAGACACGTGCTTGGTTATCGAGCGCCAGCAGACCCCAGGAACGGGCTACCTTGTGTGTGACGTAACCGGCTTCATTGCTGGAGGCCGAGGCGGCCAGCATGCCAGTGGTGAGCCAGCGGTTAACCGTCTGACCCTTTTCGTTCTTCTCAATGAAGTTGGCGTCGCGGTCATCTTTCAGATGCTTGGCGATGCGGTTCAGCGCTTCGTCCCAGGACATGCGCTTCCACTCATCAGAGCCGGGAGCACGGTACTCGGGGTACTGAAGGCGGTGGGGGCTGTGCACGAAGTCGAGCAGCGATGCACCCTTGGGGCACAGTGTGCCGCGGTTGACGGGGTGATCTGGATCACCTTCAACGTGCATGACGGACAGCTTGGCGTTCTTCACACCGTCGCTGTACGAATACATCAATAGACCACAACCGACCGAGCAGTACGTACATGTCTGCCGTGTAACGGTGGCTGCGGCCAGCTTGAACTGGCGAACTTCAGCAAGTGCAGCGGTGGGCGAGAAGCCCATCACTGCCAAGCTGGATGCCGCCAGACTCGAACCAGTCACTTTCATGAACTGGCGTCTGGAGAATTGCACCATGGGGTTACCTTTTTTAAAACTTGACGCTTGTAGGCGGAATTCTAGTTATATGTCTCATACAAGACCCACTCACCTGCCTTTATCCGATGGCAGTGGCTGGTGAATGTATGCATATGTTTGCATGGATCAAGTTTGCATATAGATGGGCAAACCCTTGGGAGCGGGTAAGACAACGTCTGAAATACAGCTGCTGCACTTGCGGACAGCACAGTCAGACAAGAGCGGAGACAATTGCAGGCTTGTTATGAAGGTTCTCTGCAGCGCAGAGAGGTGTCGAGGCTCGACCAACCTTTCTCTTGTCGTCCACACGGTTCTTGGATGCTTTTGTTGAGCCTGAGCTCCTCTTTCTTTTTGCACTGTTGAATTCTGATGTCCCACCGCCAACCCGTTCGTGTCACTGAGATTGCACAGTACAGCGCCATCATTGATGCCCGCACACCTGCTGAGTTTGAGCTGGACCACATTCCGGGGGCTATCAATTGCCCTGTGTTGAGCAATGAAGAGCGGGCCATCATTGGCACTATCTATAAGCAAGTCAGCCCGTTTGAAGCCAAGCGTTTGGGCGCATCCATGGTGGCGGCCAATCTTGCTGTGCATTTGAAAGAGACATTTGCAGACAAGCCAGCCAACTGGAAACCGTTGGTGTACTGCTGGCGAGGAGGCTTGCGCAGTGGCTCGATGGTGACTTGGCTGCGTCTGGTGGGATGGGATGCACAGCAACTGGCAGGTGGCTACAAATCTTTTCGCCACCATGTGGTCGAGCAAATTGATGCCATCGTGCCGCAACTGCAGTTGCGTGTGCTGTGTGGTGCCACAGGCAGTGCCAAGACAAGTGTGCTGCTTGCGCTACAACAGCAAGGTGCACAAGTACTGGATTTGGAAGGGCTTGCGCGGCACAAAGGCTCGTTGCTGGGTTCTTTGCCAGGGATTGCCCAGCCCAGCCAAAAGAATTTTGAAACGTTGCTGGCACAGCAACTGCAGGCGTTGGATTTGAGCCGACCTGTTTATATCGAGGGGGAAAGCCCCAAAATTGGCCGAGTGGGGCTGCCTTTGCTGCTGGTGCAACACATGCGTCAATCGCCAGTGGTCGAGATCAAGGCCTCCCCCGAGGCGCGTTTGGCATATTTGCTGCGTGACTATGCGTATCTGGGCGATGACGTCGACACTTTGTGCGAGCGCTTGGGCTTTCTCAAAGAAATTCAAGGCAACGAAACCATTGCGCGCTGGCAGCAGTGGGCGCAAGAAGGCAATTTGCCAGCCTTGTTTGAAGAGTTGATGCGATTGCACTATGACCCGCAATACGAGCGCTCGCAGTCCAAACATTTTCAGCAGTGGAGCCGGCGATCGAGCATTGTTGCGAATGACCTGTCTGAACCTTCGATTCAACAACTCGCACAACGCATTGCTGAGTTAAATTCGCCAGTATCTGTGACGTGATGACTGATTTCTTCCAAGCAGGAGCGCCGTATGCCTGAACATGCATTTCCCCCTATTGCTCGCATTCTTGCTAGAAAAGGCAGCCTAGGGGAGGGGATGGAGATCTCGCGCGCACTGCCCACGCGCGGGCGTCGCATGATCGGTGCCTGGTGCTTTCTAGACCACCTCGGGCCTATCGCTTTTGATGAAGGCCAGGGCATGCATGTGGGGGCGCACCCGCATACGCGTTTGCAAACCTTCACCTGGATGATTGAAGGGGAGGTCATGCACCGCGATAGCTTGGGCTCAGAACAAGTTGTGCGGCCCGGGCAGGTCAATTTGATGACGGCTGGTTATGGCATCTCACATACAGAAGATTCAGTGGTGCCCGGTGCGCGCTTGCATGCTGCGCAGTTGTGGATTGCACTGCCCCATGCGGTGGCGGACCAACCTCCAGCTTTTTCGCACTACCCTGTAGTGCCGCAGTGGCAAGAGCAAGGCTGCCAATGGTCGCTGATGGCGGGTAGTTATGGCGCTTACACGGCACCCACGGATTTGCATTCGCCCATGCTGGGTCTGGAAGTGCTGAGTGCGCAAGGTGCTGATTTCGTGCTGGAAATGCACCCAGATTTTGAATACGGATTGTTTGCTCTGACAGGTGGTTTTTCCGTCGAAGGTGAAACCTATGGGGCCGATGAGCTGGCCTACCTTGCGCCGGGGCGCGTGTCTTTGAATGTACAAGTGCCGGCGGAAACGCGCCTGCTGGTGATTGGGGGAGCGCCGTTTGCCGAACCTGTCACCATGTGGTGGAACTTTGTGGGTGCAGACATGGCCAGTATTCGCACATACCGTGCTGCCTGGGAGGCGGGCGACGCACGCTTTGGTCGCGTGCCGGGCGGTGAGCACCGCCGTTTACCGGCGCCGGCCTTGCCTTAGTCAGGCAGCGTACTGCTCAGGCCAGTCGTTTGCAGGCCATGGCAGTGTTTCGTGGCAGAGGTTACGCGCACCCACTGCGGTGATCCGATGAGGGTCGAAATAGATTTGTGTAAGTCCGATGGAGAGAGGGATTTCTTCAGTGCATTCTCAGAACAGCGCCGCGCGCCGCTCACTTTGGCGCATGCAGGCAGGCATGGCGATTTTTTGGGTGGTAGTGCTGGGTGTGATGTATGTAGCCATGGACCGCTACATGCAGCCTGCTGCTTCCGTGATCACCTCCGACGGCGGGCTGCAGCTGCAGCGCCACCGGGATGGTCATTTTTATGTGGATGGCAGCATCAACGGCCAGCCTGTGCGGTTTATGGTGGACACTGGGGCTACGTCCATTTCGGTGACTGACGCCCTGGCCCAGCGCGCGGGTCTGGAAGGCGGGGAATTGGTTCAGTTTCGCACTGCCAATGGCGTGCGCATGGGGCGTCTGGTGCGTGCGCAAAGCGTGACTGTAGGGCCGTTGCAAGCGCGCAATCTGACGGTGGGCACGGGCTATACCGGCAGCAGCGAACAAGATGCGCTGTTGGGGCAGAACTTCTTGCGCCAGTTTGATGTACTGATGCGCGGCGATGTGCTGGAGTTGCGACCTAGATAAATATTCATAGCTACCAACGTCCGTCATGTAAGCGTTGGTAGCTATTTTTATGTAAATTTCTGACTTGAAATCAAGCGGCAATGACCAGCGTGGGTTCGTTGGTCACTTGCAAAACTTCAACAGCCACTAACTGCGGCGGCATGGTGAATTGCTTGACCGCTTTGTCCAGCACGCTGGCCTGATCGTGCAGCGAAGACGAGGCCGCGCTGGATTGCTCGACCAGGGCTGCGTTTTGCTGGGTCATCTGCTCCAGTTCATCTACCGAGCGCATCACGTTGGCAATCTGACGGTGCTGAACATGTGTTGCTTCGGTAATTTCGGCAATGACCTGCGCCACGCGGTCAACGCTGCCCACAATGTCATCCATGGTGCTACCCGCCTGGTGCACCAATGATGTGCCACTGTCCACGCATTGTGTGGAGGCTGTAATCAAAGCCTTGATTTCGCGGGCTGCTTCAGCACTGCGTCCGGCTAGCGAGCGTACTTCGTTGGCCACCACGGCAAACCCGCGGCCTTGCTCGCCCGCACGGGCTGCTTCCACTGCTGCATTCAGTGCCAAGATATTAGTCTGGAAGGCAATGCCGTCAATCACTCCGGTGATTTGGGCAATACGCTCCGAGCTGTGTGCAATCTGCTGCATGGTATGCACCACATTGGCGGTCACTTGCTTGCCACGCTGTGCCACATTGGTGGCAGCCTGGGCTTGCTGGTGGGCCATTTCGCTGGATTGGGCGCTGTGTTGCACGCCTTGGCCCAACTCTTCCATCGCGCCCGCAGTGGTCTGCAAATGGGTGGCAGTGTCTTCGGTACGTTCACTCAGGTGGTGGTTGCCACTGGCAATTTCTGCACTGGCGGTAGAGACCTGGCTTGCCGCTGCCTGCACTTGCGCAACCAAGCTGCGCAGTGAGCTTTGCATCTCGGCCATGGACTCCACCAACTGGCCCACCTCGTCTTGGTTGAGCGGCACGATATCTTGCGACAAGTCTCCTGCGGCCACCCGCTGGGCCATGTTGCGTGCCATTTGCAAGGATCGCATGATGTTGCGCACACTGAAGACTGTGATGGGCAGCATGACGAAAATGGAGGTTAAAACTACTGATGCCATCAGCATTTTCATATGCAGGGCTTGCTCTGCAATCGTGGTGCGGCCCGCTTCTAGCTCAGACTGTGCCTGCATGACCGCTGCGCCCAGTAGTGCATCGGCGTCATGGATGGCACTGCGTACCACCTCAGCTTGCTCGGCACCTTCCGCCGGACTGACCAGCCCTTTGCGCACTTGTTCCATGACAGGGGCTAGATCTTCACCGTAGCGCTCCAGGGAGGTGCTAACAACGTTGAGCTTTTGCGCATATTCGGAGGTGGGGAGCTGCAGCATCAGCAGCATCTGGGCACGCTCTTTGAGGCTGGCAAGAGTGGTTTGCCAGCGTCCCAGCATTTCTGTGACTATGTCTGAGTTGTCGGAATTGACGATCGTGTTTTTCTCGGCCAGTTGCACATTCCCTAAGTTGGTGCGCAGCTCGCTGATGTCTACCAATGTCTGCACCCGCGTGGTGAAGACATCTTCTACTGTCTTGCGCGTTTGCTCTAAGGCATAAAATCCCGCCCCGCCAATAATGACCAGCATGGCCAGGCAAAACAGGGTGCCGCAGTACAGACGGCTTTTGATCGACAGGTTGGCTACAAACTTCATCACAAATCCCTTCCATATACCCCGCAGCTTGTGGCTGCGACAGATGTAAGCATTCGTTGCAACATTCGCGCCAACCATCTGAACGTGGCGATAAATGTGGGGAGCTGGCTTAGATGCCCTGAATTTGTGCAATGCAGTTGGCGTCTTTATCGCAACGACCAGCCTGTTTGATCAGGTTGCGATGTGCCTTGGCAGCGCGAAAGCCTTGTGCACGGCCGATGCCATAGTGTGTGCGCTTTCCAGTGCGGCAATGTACCTTCCACGCGCGACAAGCGTATGAAGGCGTCCACATATTCTGCGTCGGTTACAGATACGTGCAGTGCGCGCCGTTCATGCTTTTCAGATAGCTGTGCTTTGTACGCTCTAAGACAGATTGGATGGAATGTCAGCTTCCACTAGCAAACTCAACAAATGCAACGATTGCTGCCAGCCCAGATAGCAGGATTCGGCCGGAATCACCTCGGGCAGGCCTTCTTGAACGATCTGTATTTCCGTGCCGCAGGCAACTGCGCGCAGTTCGACGGTGGTGATCATGCTGCCGGGCAAACCGGGGTCGTCAAACTGGTCACTGTTGCGAATGCGGGTGTTGGCTACCAGCTCTAGATAGACGCCCCCAAAGCTGCTGCGCTCACCGGTGCCAAGGTTGATGAAGGCCATGCGAAAGTGTCCCCCGGGGCGCGCATCCATTTCCTGTACTTCGCAGACAAAACCGTGGGGAGGCATCCATTTGACGAGGGCTGCAGCGGTAGTAAAGGCGCGGTAGATGCGTTCTGGCGGTGCCTGAAGTACGCGGTGCAGGCGGATAGTGTGCGGCATGACTGGAACTCCTGAGCAGTGAGTGAGCAGGCTCAGCCTAGCTTCATGGCCCCAGCAAAGCGAGCCAAACCCATGGCGGCAAAATGGCAAAACGCATACAACCGATGCGGCCATCTGCTCGGTAGGGGGCTGGGTTTGGCTGCTTTACTCAACGCCACGAATGAGTGTATTGCACATGGGTGGCTGTGCGTGCCACGCTTGCCTGTGTCGACCTTAGGGCCAGTGCTTTGTGCAGCTAAGCCTATGAGCGCCATGCTGTCTCCATACAAGCCGCTCATAGGCGCAAGTCGCGCAGCGTTGGTTGCGTGGCTTGCCCGTGCAGAGTTAAAGGGCCATCAGAGCATCATTGTTTTTGCAGCATCTTGATCACGCTGGAGAAGTCTTCTCCCCCATGACCGGCAATGCTGTGGGCTGCGTAGATTGCGCGGGCCATGCCCCCCAGTGGGGTGCTGGATTTGGTCGCAATCGCATTGTCCTGCGCCAACCCCAAGTCTTTGAGCATCAAATCGGTGCCAAAGCCACCGGCATAACCTTTGCTGGCGGGTGCATTTTCGTGCACACCGGGGTATGGGTTGTACTTTTCAAGTGCCCAGTTTCCACCTGAGCTGCGGCGCATGATCTCGGACAGCACCTTGGGGTCCAGTCCATTGGCCACGCCCAGTGCGATGGCCTCGCTGGTTCCCACCATCAAAATACCCAGCAGCATGTTGTTGCAGATCTTGGCAGTCTGGCCAGCACCTACGGAACCCGCGTGGAAGATGTTGGTTCCCATTTTTTCCAGATAAGGCTTGGCACGTTCTAGTTGTGATGCAGTGGCACCCACCATGAACGTCAGTGTGCCAGCAATTGCGCCGCCGGTGCCGCCAGAGACGGGTGCGTCAATAAAGTCAATACCTGTGGCATCTGCTGCTTTGGCCACTTTTTGGCTGGTGGCTGCTGCGATGGTGGAGCTGTCGATCACGAGCGTGTCTTTGGCAATCGCTGCCAACAGGCCGGGCGCACCGTCTTTGCCCAGAAACAGCGCTTCTACATGCTGGCTGGCGGGCAGCATGCTAACCACCACTTTGGCACCTTGAACGGCATCTTGCGCACTGAATGCGGCGGTGGCGCCTTCAGCCACCAGCTTGCTGACAGCGTCTTTGGATAGATCAAACACGCGCACGTCGTGCCCGGCTTTTTTCAGGTTGATGGCCATGGGGCCGCCCATATTGCCCAAACCGATGAATGCAATCGTTGTCATGTGTTGTCTCCTTGGGGTGGTTGTAATTTCTGTTTTGATAGCCATCAGCGCCTACTGTATATGCGCTAGAAGGCTAAAAGTCTTTGAACTTATGCATTACAAATCTCTGCGCCACGTTCTGCCAGCAGGCTGCGCAAAATGCTGCGGTGGCAGCGCGCCTCGTATTCGCAGTAGCAGCCCATGGAGAAGTTGGTCTGGCGCGACAGCGCGGCCAGCAATTGCAAGGTGCGCTCGGCAGGCGGTAGGGCCAGTTGCTTGTGAAACTGCTTGGCAAACTGCGTCCACTGCTTGGCGGCTTCTGCTGTCAGGCCAGCGTCGTGCAGACGGTGTGACTCTTGTGCCAAGGCCATTGTTTCTGGCTCGGGCGACAGTTCTGGGTACCACACATCGTAGAAATCTCGACTTGCAAACGCGGTTTTTGGCACGCCACGCGGTGGGCGGCGCACCGTGCCAATGCGCAAGCCTTCGTCGGGCGTGCGTGGGGTGCCGAGCTGGACAATGCGAAGAGCCATGGTGCGTTTCCTACGTGAGTCGAGCTTTTAAATACGGTGGAGGGCCTTGTTACAGCACATCGTCGTCATCAAACACCGAGTGCTTGCGCGCAGGTGCTGCGGCGCTGGAATGGTGGGCAGCATCGTTGCCCCTTGCTTTGACAGTGCGTTGGTCTGGTAACGAGGGCTGAGCTGCGGTGGCAGACGTCTTGCGTACTTTTTTTGGTGATGCCTTGGCCAGCGGGTTGTAAGTCAGAGCGGCATCTATCCAGTGCTGCCATTGCTCACGCGTGGCATAGGCAGTTGGGCTGATGTAGAAGTAACCATCCATCAATCCCCGGCTGGAAAGAGGGCGAACCCCGGGCGTTTCTGCCACTTCGGCATGCGTAGCGGGCAACAAACGCACCAGCACCTCATCACCCTCAACGCCCAGACATAGCTTGCCGTTCACCATGAAGACGTGGCAGCCAAACATGCGCTTTTCCTGCACATCACTGCAGCCTTGCAGTGCGTTGCGTACGGCGTCGATCAAGTGCAGGGTTTCGTCAGGCAATGGTTTGGCAGGCATTGTTGTTTACAGTCAAATCGGTCTTTTAGGCAGATGGCGCAAGCAGCTATGGTTGTTGAATTTAGCGGATCGCCTCAGGCGCATCGCCTTCAAGCATGCGCCGCGCAATGATGACGCGCATGATTTCATTGGTGCCTTCCAAAATCTGGTGCACGCGTGCGTCACGCACCAGGCGTTCCAGCGGAAAGTCGCGCAGATAGCCGTAACCACCATGCAGCTGCAGGGCTTCGTTGCAGACCATAAAACCAGCGTCAGTAGCAAAGCGTTTGGCCATGGCGCAGTAGGTGGACGCATCGGGTGCCCCCGCATCCAGCTTGCTGGCGGCCAGGCGCACCATCTGGCGTGCAGCCACCAGTTCGGTAGCCATGTCGGCCAGCTTGAACTGCAGGGCCTGAAAGCTGGCAATCGCCTTGCCGAACTGTTTGCGCTCTTGCATGTACTGCTGCGCCTGTGTCAGGGCCCCTTGTGCTGCGCCTACCGAACAGGTAGCGATGTTGATGCGCCCGCCATCCAGCCCCTTCATGGCAATCTTGAAGCCTTCACCTTCGTGCCCCAGCAAGTGGTTGGCAGGAACGCGCACATTGTCAAAATTGATGACCCGTGTGGGTTGGCTGTTCCAGCCCATTTTTTCTTCTTTTTTACCGTAGCTGATGCCGGGCAGGTTCGCGGGAACCGCAAACGCGCTGATACCTGCCGAGCCTGAGGCAGCTTCGCCAGTGCGTGCCATGAGCACCAGTACATCAGTGCTGCCCGCGCCGCTGATGAAGGCTTTGGCTCCGTTGATCACATATTCGTGGCCCACCAACTCAGCCCGGGTTTTGAGCGAGGCTGCATCAGAGCCCGCACCGGGCTCAGTGAGGGCATAACTGGCCAGCTTCTGGCCGCTGGTCAGCGTTTCACCCCACTCAGCGCGTACGGCATCGGTGGCCCAGGTGCCCAGCATCCATGTGGCCATGTTGTGAATGGTGATGAAGGCCGTGGTGCTGGGGTCTACCGCTGCCATTTCTTCAAATATCAGGGTGGCATCCAGGCGGGGCAGCGCTAAGCCACCGGCGTTTTCTGGGGCGTACAGGCCACAAAAGCCCAGTTCACCAGCTTTGGCAATCGCTTCGCGCGGAAAAATACCTTCTGCATCCCAGTGGGCGGCATGCGGTGCCAGGGCGGTTTGCGCAAACTGGCGCGCTGTTTCGGCAAAGGCGCGCTGGTCTTCGGTGAGTTCAAAGTCCATGGCGTTGTCTCCTGGTCGATTGTTGTTCTAAGTTGTGTCAGCCTTGGCTAATTCGCTGCGCGCCCGTAGTGCAGCCAGTGCAGCAGGGTGGTGCGGCGGGCTTGCGTCTCTGCGCTCAAGCAGTCATGCAAAAGCTGCGGCCATTCAGTGCGCTGTTCATCGGCAGTGTGGCGGGCCTTGCAGGTCTGGCTGCGCTGCCGGTTCCACGTGTTCTGGTCCTTGCGCAGCGCTGGGCGCTCGTGTGCCGACAGTGCCCGCATCACATCACCGTACAAAATATTTTGCGCCGTATCGGATTGCTGAAAGCGCTGGACTGCACAGGCATTGCTGCTGGCCACGCTGTCTGACTGAGGGTCACAGGCCGCGCCCGCTTGGGCAAAGCCTGTGCACGGCAGCAGCAATCCGGTCAGCACGGCCAAGGAAGAGAGGTTCAAACGCATGCGTTCGATCATCTCAGAGCCTTGGCAGTGCGCGTGCGTTTTACTTGAGGCTGATGGTGGTGTTCACACCGTGGCTGGTGGTGCTGTCATCAAACCAGCGGGCCGTAATGGTCTTGGTCTGGGTGTAGAACATGACCACTTGCTTGCCGTAAGGACCCAGATCACCCAGCTTGGAAGCGCGGCTGCCGGTGAACGAGAACAAAGGCACAGGCACAGGGATTGGCACGTTGATGCCAACCTGGCCCACATCAATGTCTTCCTGGAACTTGCGCGCTGCTGCTCCCGACTGCGTAAAGATGGCTGTACCGTTGCCGTTGGGGTTGGCGTTGATGAATTCAATGGCTTGGTCGATGCTGTCGGCCGACACAATACATAGCACAGGACCAAAAATCTCTTGCTCGTACACGCTCATGCCGGGTTTGACACCGCTGAAAATGGTGGGGCCGACAAAGTTGCCCTTGTCGTAGCCAGCCACCTGGGGCTTGCGGCCATCCAACTCCAGCACCGCGCCTTCGGCAATGCCACGCTCGATCAGGCTTTCTACGCGTGACAGCGCAGCGCAGCTGACGACGGGGCCTACATCGGTTGCCGCTTCGGTGCCGCCAGACACCTTCAGGGTCTTGGCCTTGGCCACCAGATCAGGAATCCATTTCTGGGCTTCGCCCACCAGCACCACCACTGACAGCGCCATGCAGCGCTGGCCTGCTGCTCCAAAGGCGGCTCCGGCCAAGGCGTTTAGAGACTGCTCCTTGTTGGCATCAGGCATGACGATGGCGTGGTTTTTGGCGCCCATCATGCACTGCACGCGCTTGCCATTCAGGCTGGCGCGGTTGTAGACGTGGGTGCCAACCTTAGTGGAGCCCACAAAGCTGATAGCCTTGATGTCTGGGTGGTCGCAAATTGCGTTGACTGCATCTTCACCACCGTGTATGACGTTCAATACGCCCGGTGGAACCCCCGCTTGCAGTGCCAGCTCGCACAGGCGCATGGTGACCATGGGGTCTTGCTCGGAGGGCTTGAGCACGAAGGTGTTGCCAGTGGCAATCGCCATGGGGAACATCCACAGCGGAATCATGGCGGGGAAGTTGAAGGGTGTGATGCCGGCACACACGCCAAGTGGCTGGTTCAGTGTGTAGGTATCGACACCATTGGCCACGTTGTTGGCCAGCTCGCCCAGTTGCAGGCTGCCAATGTTGGCGGCGTGCTCCACCACTTCCAGACCGCGGAAGATGTCGCCCTCTGCGTCGGGCAGGGTTTTGCCTTGCTCGGCGGTCAATGTGGCCGCCAGCTCTTTCATGTTCTCGCGAATGAGTTGCTGCAGCTTCAAGAAAATACGAGCGCGGGTACCAATCGGGGTTTTCTTCCAGCTTTTGAAGGCTTCCTTGGCGTTGCTCACGGCCAGATTGATTTCTTCAGGCGTGGCAAAAGGTACGCGGGCCAACACCTCTTGTGTGGCGGGGTTGACCACATCACGCCATTGCGTGGTCTTGGATTCCACCAGCTCACCGTTGATCAGCAGCTTGACGGTGGGGGCCAGCACATTCGAAGAAGTAGGTGCGTTCATTGGGCTTGTCTCCTTGTTTATGAGGTTAGGCTGGCCTTTGGAAGCCATTCGTCCCATAGTAGATGTGCAAATCTGCTTGGGCAATACGCGTTTACGCACCTTGGCTTTGCAAAAAAGCACAGGCAAACTGAGAGCATGGACTGGGATCACTTGCGTTTTTTTGCGGCGTTGGCTCAAACAGGCACTCTGGCGGGTGCGGCGCGTGCGCTGGAGGTCGAACACACCACGGTAGCGCGCCGTATTCAGGCGCTGGAGCAGCAACTGGGCCATCCACTGTTTGTTCGGGAGGCCTCTGGGCACAAACTCAGTGAGGCCGGGCGCCAGCTATTGCCCGTGGCCCAAAGTATGGAAAAAGCCGTGCGCGGCATTGAACATCTGGCGCAGCAGACCGCTTCTGAGCCTGCCTCGGTGGCTGGACTGGTGCGTGTGGGGGTGACGGAAGGCTTTGGCGTGCAGCTCCTGGCTGCTCCCTTGGCACTGATGGCCCAGCAATTTCCGAAACTGTCTGTTGATTTACTGGCCTTGCCACGTTTAATGCAGTTATCCCGGCGTGAGGCCGATATCGTGATTTCGCTCGAGCGGCCCAAGCGCGGCACAGTGGTAGTGAGCAAGCTGGCCGACTACCACCTCTATTTGTATGGCGAGCGGCAATATCTGGCACGCAAACCACTGGTGCGCACCAGCGAAGATCTGCGCCACCACCACTTCATTCATTACGTGGATGATTTGCTCTTTTCTAAAGAACTGCAATTGCTGGCCCAGCTGTATAAGCCCACACAATTTGTTTTTCGCAGTACCAGTATTGCCGCGCAGTATGAGGCGGTGCGCGCAGGGGCTGGTTTGGCGGTGCTGCCCGCATTCATGGCCGACCGTGATCCTTTGCTGCAGCGGGTGTTGCCTGAAGCAGCCAAATTTGAGCGCACATTTTGGATGTCAATGCCGCAAGAGGCAAAAGGCGTACTACGCATTCAGACGGTCTGGCGCATGCTCAAACAACTGGCACTGGAGCACCCCGCACAGTTAAGGCCGATTTAACCCGGGTTTAGTTCTTTCATTAAACGACTGAGATTGTTGTAGCACGTGCTGTAGCAGGGTTATGCTTGAACGCTGGTTAATCTTTGTTAGCAATCGCTGGCAAGCCTCACCGTCTTTCTTCTTTTTAGTGCTTTGCCAATGAAATCACGCTCCAAACTCCAACAGCGGCTGCAAATGTGGTGGCCTACCGTTGCTGTGCTGGCTTTTGGCTGCGCGTTGAGCGTAGGTATGTGGCAGAGCCTTGAAGAGCGGCAAGCGCACACAGTGCAACTGCGACTGGATCAGCAAGCGGAGATGTTCAGCGCTTCAGTGGCGCAAAGGTTCTATGCCTATGGAGATATCGTCCATGGCATGAAGTCTGTCCTGGAGATGAGTACAGCGCCTGCCCATGATGTATTTGCAGCCTCCAAGCTCACGCAAGATGCGGCTTTTCGTTACCCGGGTCTGGAAGCCTTAAGTCTGATACGGCGAATGGATGCGGCTACCTATGCCGAGCACCGGGAGCGTTTACTACGCGACGTATCCGCGCAGCAGCGCGTTGATGAAAGCCAAATGCCTTCGCTGCCTCTGGTCCAGCCTGATTACTACATCGTGGACGATGTGTGGCCCTTGGGCGCGCGGCGTACTTTGCGGGGCATGGATGCTGAGCGTTATCCGCCAATTAAAGCGTTGATTGCCAGTGTGCAGCACGTCTCAGGGCCTGTCATGAGCGCGCCGTTGGTACTGTCACAAACGAACAATGCATCAGCAGGGGTCATGATCAGCGTGCCTTTGCGTGCGCCAGGACAGGGTGGCGAGCCCGGTGCCCTGACTGGTGTCTTGAACCTCAGTGTGAATTTGGAACGCATGATGGAGCGCTTCCTTGCGCGAGGCATGCTCCCGCATACGGTGGTGTCCATTGAGGATGTGGGGTTTGTACCAGAGGGAATTCCCACCACGCAAGCGGACCAGGTGGTCTATGTCTCTGACGGGTGGGCCGATGTACCCGCTTCTGCGCCAAGGGCCAAAAAAGCGATTGTGATCTGGGGGCGCATGTGGTCTCTGGAGTTTGCCTCCAATGGCTCGGTTTTGTCGGATGTCGAGCGCTCGTTCCCTGTCATTATTGCCAGCAGCACTTTGGGTGCCACATTGCTACTGGCGGCAGTTGTGCTCCTGCTTTCGCTGCAGCGAATGCGTGCACAAATTCAGGCAGAGGCCAAACACAATTTGTTGAGCGAGCGTACGGACAGGCTCAAAGCGTTGTTTAACCAAACTGCGGTGGGTGTGGCGGAGATAGAGCCCGCTACTGGTCGTTATCTCAGCGTCAACGCGCGTTTTGCGGATGTTGTAGGGTTTGGCCTGGAAACACTGGAGTCAATGACGATTTACGAGCGCATTCACCCGGATGACCGTGCTGAGTGCGAGCGGCTGGAGCGACAGCTGACCAGTGGCAGATTGCCGCATTTTGTGAGCACACAGCGTATGCTGCGTGCAGACGGCGGGGTCATCTGGACTGAAGTCTGGGTTTCACCGTTGTTGAATGCTGGTGGCAGGGCAGTTGGGCGCCATATCGTCTTGTTGACGGATGTGACAGAGCGCCGTTTGCTGCAAGAGCAATTACAGGCGCGCGAAGCCTATTCCAGCGAAATGTTGCGCTATATGCCCGTGGGCCTAGTAGTCGTCGGACCTGTGGGCAATATTGAATTTGTGAACCACCAGTTTGAAGTCATGACAGGCTGGGAGCAAAGCGATGTGCAGGATGAATCGGCTTTGTGGCGGCATTTGTGTGTCGATGCGCAGCAGCACGCCACGTTGTTGCAGCGTTTGAATATTGGGCGCTGTGAAGTGGTTCCAACAGGGGTGAACATGCCTGCGATGGAATACCTGCTGCGCAGCAAGAGCGGACAAGAGCTGACGATGGAAGTTTCTGGCCGCTTCTTGGGTGGGCGCATCCTCTTGAGCTTTGTGGACGTAACCCAGCGCAAGGCCGCTGAGGCTGAGATTCGCTGGCTGGGTTTTTACGATAACTTGACGCAGTTGCCCAACCGCCGCCTGCTGCTGGACCGTTTGAGCGAGGCGCTGACGCGCAGCCAGCGTGGTCATGCGGGCCGCGGGGCATTGCTACTCTTGGATATTGATAATTTCAAATCGCTCAATGAAACCTTGGGACACCAGCATGGTGATGCATTGCTGCGCTTGGTGGCAACGCGGTTAAGCAACTGCATTGCAGGGCGGCATACTCTGGCGCGCCAAGGGGGTGATGAGTTTGCGGTGGTTCTGGAAGACCTGCCAACAGACGCTTTGGAGGCCGGACGTTACACCGAGCAAATGGGGCGCTCTATCTTGGAGGCCTTGAGAACGCCTTTCTATTTGGGCAATCAGGATTTCCACGTCACCGTCAGCATGGGCGCTGTCATGTTTTGTGGTGCAGGCGATTCGGTGGAAGAGTTGCTCAAACGCGCGGATCTGGCGCTGTATCAGGCCAAGAGCGCCGGACGCGATACCTTGCAGTTTTTTGATCCCAGCATGCAAAAGGCGGTCAGTGCGCGCGTTGAGATGGAAAAGGACATGCGTCTGGCTTTGGAGCGGCATGAGTTTGATCTGTTCTTTCAGCCGCAGGTTCAGCGGGACAAAGTGATTGGCGCGGAAGCCCTGCTGCGCTGGAAGCATCCCACCAAGGGATTCATTCCACCCGGGGTATTCGTTCCCACGGCGGAAGAGTCTGGCCTGATCTTGCCTTTGGGCGAGTGGGTGCTGTATGCGGCATGCCGCCAGTTGGCACATTGGGCGCAAAACCCGGCGTTGGCCGAGTTGACGATGTCGGTGAACGTCAGCCCACGCCAGTTCTATCAGCCCAATTTTGTTGAGCAAGTGCAGCAAGCTTTGCAAGTTACAGGCGCCAAGCCGAGTTTGCTGGAGCTGGAACTCACGGAGGGCATGCTGCTGACCGATGTAGAGGACACCATTCAGAAGATGGTACAACTCAAGGGCATCGGCGTCATGTTCTCTCTGGATGATTTCGGCACTGGTTATTCATCGCTGAGTTACCTCAAGCGTCTGCCGCTGGACAAACTCAAAATTGACCAGAGCTTTGTGCGCGAAGTCGTCACCAGCACCAACGATGCTGCGATTGCACGTTCCATCATTGCCTTGGGCAACAGTCTGGGGCTACAGGTGATCGCTGAAGGTGTCGAGACTGAAGCACAGCGGGTATTTCTGGCAAAAAATGGCTGCAGTTATTGGCAGGGCTTTTACTTCAGCCGCCCGCAACCTGCGGCAGAGTTTGAGGCGTGGGCCCATGCCTATGGTGCTGAGGGCAAGGCGCTGAGCGAAGCAGGTTGAAGCTCAGCTCATACTGCAGGGGCGCGCTGCAAGCTGTAGTCTGAACCAGAACTGCGGCGTGCGCTCTGTTTCTACTCCTGAATGTGGAGCTACAAGCGCTTGCTCTGTAAGCGTTAAAGCCTATTTTTGTTACAAACTCACTGCGAATGCGTTCTCGGTATCTGTAACCGGGCGCGTTATCATCCCTGTTCATCTTCCCCCGTTGCATCGTCTGCTGCTGAGCCAAAACCTCTGTGCGCCTTAACTCCATCAAGCTTTCAGGCTTTAAGTCTTTTGCCGAACCCACCAATTTTCTGCTGCCCGGCCAGTTGGTTGGTGTGGTGGGGCCCAATGGCTGTGGCAAGTCCAACATCATGGATGCTGTGCGTTGGGTGCTTGGCGAAAGCAAGGCCAGTGAGCTGCGCGGCGAGAGCATGCAGGACGTTATTTTTAACGGAACCACGCACCGTAAACCAGCCAGTCGCTCCAGCGTAGAGCTGGTGTTTGATAACAGTGATCACCGTGCTGGTGGGCAGTGGGGGCAGTTCACCGAGATTGCCGTCAAGCGCGTGCTTACACGTGATGGCAACAGCTCGTACTTCATCAACAACCAGCCTGTGCGCCGTCGTGACGTTCAGGATGTGTTCCTAGGTACAGGTCTGGGGCCGCGTGCCTACGCGATCATCGGTCAAGGCACGATCAGTCGCATCATCGAGTCGCGCCCTGAAGAGTTGCGCCTTTTTCTGGAAGAGGCTGCGGGCGTTTCCAAATACAAAGAGCGCCGTCGTGAAACTGAAAACCGACTCTCTGATACGCGTGAAAACCTGACGCGTGTGGAAGATATCTTGCGCGAGTTGAATGCCAACCTCGACAAGCTGGAAAAGCAGGCCGTGGTGGCAGCCCAATACAACGCACTGCAAGGCAGTGTCACCCTCAAGCAGCACCAGCTGTGGTTTTTGAAAAAGCAAGATGCTGAAGGTGATTTGTCAAAAATTCGCCAAGAAGGCATGCAAGCCGTCAATGACCTAGAAAGCCGGATGGCGGAAATCCGCCATATCGAGGCTGATCTGGAGGCCATTCGCCAGGCACACTACGAAGCCGGTGACAAAGTTAATCAAGCACAAGGCCGTTTGTACGAGGCGACTGCTGAGGTGGGTAAGTTGGAGGCAGAAATTCGCTATGTGGTGGAAGGCCGCCAGCGTGTTGAGCAGCGCATGCAGCAACTGGCAGAGCAAATCACCCAGTGGGCGCAGCGCAAGGACGATGCAGATATGGAGCTGGAGAGCCTGGCCTCCAACGGCATGGATGCCGAAGAGCAGGCCGAGATGTTGGCTGCCCAGCTGGAGGAGCAAAGCCTGCGTTTACCGGACTTGGAAGATGCACTGCGGGCTACCCAAAACAAGGCCAATACCCAGCGCCAGCAAGTGGTGCAGGTGCAGCAGCAAATTCAGGTGCTGGCTGCAGAGCAGCGCAGCATCAACGAACAAAATCGTCAGCATGAAAGCCGCCTGGAGCGGCTGCGTAACGATCGCAATGCCTTGGCGACTCCCGACGAAGCACGGTTGCAGCAAATTACGGAGCAGTACTCCGATGCTGCTGAGATGGCAGAGATGGCAGAAGCTGCCTTGGTGGAGCTGCAAGACAGCGTCCCCCAGCTTGATGATGGGCGCCGTAGTCGCCAACAGTTGCTGAATGCAGAAACTGCCAAGCAAGCAGAGCTGGCCGCGCGCATGGAAGCGCTGAAGGCACTGCAAGAAAAGGTCAAAACTGACGGCAAGCTCCAGCCCTGGCTGGCCAAGCACGGCTTGGATAGCTTGCAAGGGCTGTGGACACGCATTGCTGTGGAAAGTGGCTGGGAAAATGCGCTGGAAGCCGCCTTGCGCGAGCGCATGGGCGCGCTGGAGGTCAGCCGCTTGGACATGGTGCGGGGCTTCTTGGGTGCATCGGCCAAAGATGCTCCTCCCGCTCGCCTGGCCTTCTACTCCAAGCCTGATGCCAGTATCAGCCTGAGTGGCAATGGCTTGCCGTTGATGGCGGATTTGTTGCGCGTGACCGATGCAGGTCTGAAGGCGCTGCTGACTGAGTGGCTTACTGGTTGCTATACCGCACAGAGTTTGGATGAGGCCCTGAACCACCGCACACAGCTTAAAGCTGGTGACACCATTTATGTGCCGACAGGCCATGCGGTCACCGCATACAGCGTGAGTTTTTATGCGCAGGACTCTGAGCAATCGGGCTTGCTGGCGCGGGCGCAGGAAATTGAACATCTGGAAAAAGAGCTGCGTGCGCAGGCGCTGATCAGCGAGGAGGCGCGCAGCGCCTTGGTAAAGGCAGAAGCTGCCTATGCCGACGCCTCGCAGCGTTTGGTTAGCGTACGCCGTGAAGCTACAGAGGCCAAGCAATCTGCCCACGAGTTGCAGGTAGACATGCTGCGTCTGACGCAGCTAGCTGAGCAAGCGCGGGCACGTACCGCGCAGATTGAGGCCGATGTGGCCGAAGTACAAGCTGCACTGGATGACTTGCAAGAGCGTGCGGTGGCTGCAGAAGCGCGTTTTGAAGAGCTGGACATGCAATTAGCAGACAGCCAAGAGCTGCACGCCCAGCTGGATGACAAAGTCATTGAGTCCGAGCGCAAGCTGGCAGAAAGCCGCGAACAGCTGCGCACTTTGGAGCGCCGTGCGCAAGAAGCCACCTTCAGTCAGCGCAGCATGCAAGCGCGACAAGGGGAGCTACAGCGAACACTGGAAACTGCTGAGCAGCAAACCAAGTCGCTGCTCGAAGAGCGTGAACGTGCGCAGGCAGAGCAAGGGCGTTTGAACGATGCAGCCGCACAAGGCGGGCTGCAGGATGCGTTGAATCTAAAGATGGAGCGTGAGCAGGCAGTATCTGCTGCGCGCAGCGAATACGAAGACCTGACCAACAAGCTGCGTGCCAGTGATGAGCGCCGCGTGCAGATTGAGCGGGCTTTGGAGCCTATGCGGGCGCGTATTACAGAGTTTCAGCTCAAAGAGCAGGCCGCTTCGCTGGGCAGTGCGCAGTATGAGCAGCAGTTAGCGGAAGCAGGGGCTGATCTGGCCGCTGTGGCGCAATCCATTTTGGAGGGTAATGTCAAACTGCATGGATTGCAAAGCGAAATTGATCGTTTGCAACGCGACATTGTGGCGCTGGGTGCGGTGAACTTGGCGGCGCTGGAAGAGCTGCAATTGGCCAAGGAGCGCAAGACCTTTCTGGATGCCCAGATGGCTGACTTGACGGAAGCCATGAGCACGCTGGAAAACGCGATCAAGAAGATTGACAACGAGACGCGAGAGCTGCTCTCGGGGACATTCAATATCGTGAATGAGCATTTTGGCCGCATGTTCCCCGAGTTGTTTGGCGGAGGACAGGCCAAGCTGGTGATCACCGGCGATGAAATTCTGGATTCTGGTGTTCAGGTGATTGCGCAGCCTCCGGGCAAAAAGAACCAGACCATTCATTTGCTCTCGGGTGGTGAAAAGGCATTGACCGCAATTGCGCTGGTGTTTGCCATCTTCCAGTTGAATCCAGCGCCATTTTGTTTGCTCGATGAGGTGGATGCCCCCTTGGACGATGCGAATACAGAGCGCTATGCCAAACTTGTGGCCAGTATGAGTAAGGGAACCCAGTTCCTGTTCATCAGTCACAACAAAATTGCCATGGAAATGGCACAACAATTGATTGGCGTGACGATGCAAGAGCAAGGTGTCTCACGCATCGTGGCTGTGGATATGGAATCTGCCCTGTCCATGGCCCACGCCTGAGTATGGATAACGGGACAAAGCACTTTCATGAGTACCCTTCAAATCAGTTTGGCCGTGGCGGGCGTGATCCTGCTGGGCCTGATCGTTGCCTACAACACGTGGCTGTACCGCCGCAATGCACCCAAGCGCGCAGATGCGGACACCCGCGTGAACGATGGACAGTCTCGCTTTGACCCTGCGCTGGATGGCGTGGATGTGACCAATCTGCCAGAGCATGCGCATGCATCAGCGGCAGATCCGTTGTTTGACAGCACCCCAGCGTCTGCCGAGAGCGGCCAGACATGGGGCGCAGATGCCGCTTTGGATGCATCACCTGCTGCCGATGTTGAGCAGGGCACTTTGACCGCAACGCCAGAGTCTGCTGCGCGTATTGCACAGCAGCATGCCGAGCGCAAGCTGGCGTTGGATGGGTTGATTGATGCGATTGCTCCCATCCGAATAGAAAACGTGGTGACGGGAGATGCCGCGTTGATGGTGCAGCCCACTACACGCCGCGCTGGCAGCAAGCAGTTTCGAATTGAAGGACTGAATGGAGCGTCTGG
Organism: uncultured Comamonas sp.; assembly: GCA_963520865.1. GTDB lineage: Bacteria > Pseudomonadota > Gammaproteobacteria > Burkholderiales > Burkholderiaceae_C > Comamonas. The sequence goes on along the minus strand of CAUQST010000033.1, from coordinate 20,617 downwards.
GGAATGGGAAACCGTGCGTGCCGGGCAGCGTTATTCGGCTTTTCAGGGGGGGGTGCAATTGGCCAATCGCTTGGGTGCACTCAACGAGATTGAGTTTTCTGAGTTTGTGGCCAAAGTGCAGGGCTTTGGCGATGCACTGAACGCCGCTGTGGATTTGCCAGACATGCTGCATGAAGTAAGCCGCGCACGCGAGCTGGATCAGTTTGCGGGGGAGCATGATGCCCAACTGAGCTTTATGCTGCGGCCCCGCCGTGCAGCCTGGAGCCCAGGCTATATTGAGCAGCATGCTGCAGCGGCAGGCTTTGTGTCTGTGGCGATGCCGGGACGTATGCAATTGCCCTCAGCAACACCCACCCATGCGCCACTGCTGACTTTGGTCTATGACGCACAAGCTGCGCAGGCCGACAATCTGGACCAGACTGCAGTGCACGAAGTGTGGCTGAGCCTGGATGTACCGCAAGTGCCGCGCACTGAAGAACCATTTGCGCGCTTGCGTGAAGTTGTTCAGCAACTGTGCGAAGGCATGGACGGTATGCTGTGTGATCAAAATGGCTACCAGCTACTGCCTCAGGTGCTGGACCCGATTGCAGCGGATCTGGACAAGCTGTACGACAAGCTCGACAGCCGTGAGCTTTCTGCAGGCTCGATGCTGGCGCGTCGCCTGTTTAACTAAGACGGTCAACGTGTGAATTTGGATCTTTTTGGCGATGCAACGCCCGAACAACCTACGCCTGCAGCGCCTAAAGCTGTGGTGGACAAGGTGCAGGCGCTGCGCAGTCAATTGCAGCAGTGGGCGCACGAATACTACGTGCAGGACGCCCCGACAGTGCCTGATGGTGAGTACGACCGTGTTTTCCAGCAATTACAGGCTTTGGAGGGTGCTTACCCCGCATTGCGTACACCGGACTCACCCACTCAGCGCGTGATTGGTGCGGTGCTGGATGGTCTCAAGCCTGTGCGCCATGTGGTGCCGATGCTTTCCATTCGTACTGAAACTGACAACGAGGCAACAGGTGCACAGGCATTTGATGCACGCATTCGTCGCGAGCTGGAACTTAGTGACAGTGCCCCGCTTGTTGAGTACGTGGCTGAACCCAAGTTCGATGGCTTGGCCATGAGCTTGCGCTACGAGAATGGCCGTCTTGTGCACGCAGTCACTCGTGGCGACGGTGAAGTGGGTGAGGATGTCACCCACAACATTCGCACCATTCGCCAAATTCCCTTGGTGCTGACGGCATCCAATGTGCCTGCTGTGCTGGAAGTGCGTGGCGAGGTCTATATGCGCCGTGCAGATTTCACCCAGCTCAATGCCCGGCAGGAAGCTGCTGGCGGCAAGTTGTTTGCCAACCCGCGCAATGCCGCTGCGGGCTCTGTGCGCCAGCTGGATTCCAGCATTGCCATGCAGCGGCCGTTGTCGTTCTTTGCCTATGGTGTGGGCGAGGTGACAGCTGCAACCCAGGGTGGGCCAGGTTTTGCTACGCATTACGACATGCTGCAGCAACTGAAGGCTTGGGGCTTTCCGGTTGCTGAGCAAGTGCGCATTGCGCATGGCGCTCCTGACTTGGTGGCGTTTCATGCCCAATTGGGCGCGCAGCGCGCCACACTGCCGTATGAAATTGATGGAGCGGTCTACAAGGTCAACAGTTTGGCCCTGCAGCGACAACTGGGTTTTGTGACGCGCGAACCCCGTTGGGCGGTGGCGCACAAGTACCCGGCTGAAGAGATGCCAACGGTGATGGAAGGTATAGACGTGCAGGTGGGCCGCACTGGCAAGCTTACCCCCGTTGCGCGTCTGGCTCCAGTCAGCGTGGGGGGCGTGACAGTCACTAACGCCACATTGCACAACCTGTTTGAAATTCGCAAGAAGCGCGTGCGTGTGGGCGATACCGTTATCGTGCGCCGTGCAGGCGATGTGATCCCAGAGGTGGTGGGCAAGGTGCCCGGTGAGCGCCCCGCTTATGTGCCCAACTTTCAGATGCCTAAAAAGTGTCCCATTTGCGGATCTGAAGTGGTACGTGAAAAAGGTGAGGCCAACCACCGTTGCACAGGGGGGCTGTTCTGCCCCGCACAGCGCAAAGAGGCAATTTTGCATTTTGCAGCGCGCCGGGCCCTGGATATTGAAGGCCTGGGCGGCAAACTGGTAGACCAGCTGGTCGATAGTGGTGTAGTACGTACCTTGCCAGACTTGTATCGCCTTGGTTTGTCTGGGCTGGCTGCGCTGGACCGTATGGCCGAGAAATCTGCCCAGAACCTGCTGGATGCGCTGGAGCAATCCAAATCAACGACGTTGAACCGCTTCTTGTTTGGTTTGGGAATTCGCAACGTAGGCGAGGCAACAGCCAAGGATCTGGCGCGTCACTTTGGCCTGCTGGATGCCATCATGGATGCAAGTGTCGAGCAGTTGATGGAAGTGCGCGATGTAGGGCCTATCGTGGCTGAAAGCATTCATACCTTTTTTGCACAACCGCACAACCGCGAAGTGGTCGAGCAATTGCGCGCTTGTGGCGTGCGGTGGGAAGAAGGCGCGCCCGCAGAGAAGGCACCGCAAATTCTGGCGGGCAAAACCGTGGTGCTGACTGGCACGTTGCCCACCATGGGACGCGATGAGGCCAAAGAATTGCTGGAAGCAGCAGGGGCCAAGGTCAGCGGATCGGTCAGCAAAAAAACCAGTTATGTCGTCGCAGGTGCTGAAGCGGGCAGCAAGCTTGCCAAAGCCCAGGAGCTGGGCGTGCCAGTTTTGGACGAGGCTGGCTTGCTCGCATTACTTCAAGGCAAGGAACTCTAAATGGCACTGACCCCGCGCGCACCGAAGATTGGTTTAGCGCTGGGCAGCGGTTCTGCCCGTGGATGGGCGCACATTGGTGTGCTCAAGGCCCTGGATGACGCTGGTATCAAGCCCGACGTCGTCTGTGGCGCTTCTATTGGCGCACTGGTTGGGGCTGCCTATGCCGCAGGGGAGTTGGAGCGGTTTGCTGATTGGGTGCAGAGTCTGGGCATGCGCGATGTGTTCGGTTTTATGGATTTCAACCTCTCGGGCGGCATGCTCAAGGGGGAGAAACTGATCGATTTTTGGCGCCGTAATTTCGCAGACTTTGACATTGAAGACTCAGCTATCCCATTCGGATCGGTGGCCACCGACCTGCATTCGGGCGCTGAGGTGTGGTTGCGCCATGGCTCGATTGCCAAGGCCGTGCGTGCTTCTATTGCCTTGCCGGGCTTGTTTACGCCCGTGGTTCGCGATGGCCGGTTGCTGGTGGATGGTGGTTTGGTCAATCCCGTGCCGTCTTCTTTGGCCCGCGCAATGGGGGCAGACATTGTGATTGCCGTTGATCTGAATGCGGATCTGGTGCACCGGCACATGCGCCCTCTGGCAGTGGTGCCTGCCACTCCTACCGGCCAGTTACCTGAGGTGGTGGAGGCGCAGAGCGCTGCATGGATCAACCGCCTTCAGCAGGGTCTGCGCAGCTGGATGCCCGGGCAATCGCAGGCGGGTTTGGCGGCGCAGGACGTGATGCAGGTGCCCTCATTGCTGGATGTGGTCATGACCAGTGTGAACATCATGCAGATGCGCATCACACGTAGCCGCATGGCAGGTGACCCCCCAGAGCTGGTGATTGCCCCGCGCCTGGCGCACATGGGCTTGTTGGACTTTCACCGTGCCAAAGAAGCCATGGCCGAGGGTTACGCTGCAGCACAGGCAGCGTTACCTGGTTTGCAGCACTTTGGTTGGAAACCGCCAGATCAGAAAAAATAGCAGCTAACGCTTGTTTCATCAGCGCTAGAGGTTGATTTTTGAGCTATTGCTGCCTTGGTTTATCGGCGGCGTACAGCACCCGCACGGCCTGCTTTGCTCCAGTCATACACTTCGCCGTCCGGGGTTCGGCCATTTTCAACCGCTGAAACACCCATGATGCCGACCATATCGCGCAGCTCTGAGGAGATGCACACATGCGCATTGCGAGGGTCCACGCGCAGGCTCTGGCAGTGCGCAAGGGCCTGGCTCATCTGGCTGTCACTGTAGGCATGGGATTGGGGGAGCCACTCGGGTGTCTGGCCTTCAGGCTGAAGGTTGTACATGTGGAAGACAACAATGCTCATGGCAACTCATTTACGTGGGTCGGAAAAAATACTTTGTAACGCAAGCGTGCCTTGGCTGCAGTGCTATAGACCTACAGACCCCAATGTTGGCAGTGCAAAAGTAAACTGTGGGGTTAGATTTTCCGCACGAATCCCCCGATGAACGCACCGATTGATGTTTCTTTTTTTCAGCGTGATGCCAAGCCGCTGACCAGCTATCGCCCCTACTGGGCAAAGCGATTTGGTACGGCACCGTTTTTGCCCATGAGCAGGGCAGAGATGGATCAGCTGGGCTGGGACAGCTGCGACATCATCTTGGTGACGGGCGATGCCTATGTGGATCACCCCAGCTTTGGCATGTCGGTTATTGGTCGTGTTCTGGAATCTCAAGGCTTTCGCGTCGGCATTATTGCCCAGCCCGATTGGCAAAGCGCCGAGGCCTTCAAGGCTTTGGGTAAACCCAATCTGTTTTGGGGTGTGACTGCCGGCAACATGGATTCCATGATCAATCGTTACACAGCGGATCGAAAAATCCGCAGTGACGATGCCTACACCCCGGGCGATGTGGGTGGCAAGCGCCCTGACCGCGCTGCCATTGTGTATTGCCAACGTTGCCGCGAAGCCTTCAAGGATGTGCCCATTGTGCTGGGCGGCATTGAAGGATCGCTGCGCCGCATTGCGCACTATGACTACTGGAGTGACAAGGTACGCCGCTCTATTGTGGTGGACAGCAAGTGCGACATCCTGCTGTATGGCAATGCTGAACGTGCGTTGGTGGAGGTGGCCCACCGTATTTCGCGCCGTGAGCCGGTGGAACAAATTACCGACGTGCGTGGCACCGCCTTTGTACGCCGTGCTTCGGAAGAAGGCTGGTTCGAGGTGGACTCCACGGAGGTGGATGAGCCTGGTGTGGTGGAAGCCCACATCAACCCATACATGACAACCAGTGAGCAGGCGGCGGCACAAGGCCAAAGCTGCTCTAAAGAAGACGCACCAAATACAGTAGCTGTTAGCACAGGCACAGCTTGCGCTACGGGCCAAAAAGATACTGTATCTGCCATGCCTTCGGTACAACCCATTCAGTTTGTGCCCAACCTGTCTTTGCGCAGCAAGAGCAAGATGCCGCCCCGTGACAAGACGGTGCTGCGCTTGCCCAGCTATGAGCAGGTCAAAAGCGACCCCATTTTGTATGCGCACGCCAACCGCGTGCTGCATCTGGAAACAAATCCTGGCAATGCCCGCGCCATGGTGCAGGCCCATGGTGACGGTGCCACGGCACGCGATGTCTGGTTGAACCCACCGCCCATTCCGCTGACCACTGCGGAGATGGACTGGGTGTTTGGCTTACCGTATGCGCGGGGCCCACACCCTAGCTACGCCGACACAAACGGCAGCCACGAGGGCGAGACCAAGATCCCAGCCTGGGAGATGATTCGCACCTCGGTGAATATCATGCGCGGTTGCTTTGGTGGTTGTACTTTTTGCTCGATCACCGAGCACGAAGGCCGCATTATCCAAAGCCGCTCTGAAGACTCCATCATTCAAGAGATTGAGGACATCCGCGACAAGGTCACTGGCTTTACCGGCACCATCTCTGACCTGGGTGGCCCCACTGCCAATATGTACCGTCTGGGCTGTTCCAGCCCCGAGATTGAAAAGCATTGCCGCAAGCCCAGCTGTGTGTTTCCCGGTATCTGCCCGAACCTGCACACCGATCACGGCCCACTGATCAATATCTACCGCCGTGCGCGCAAGCTCTCGGGGATCAAGAAAATCTTGATTGGCTCTGGCCTGCGCTATGACCTGGCAGTGAAATCACCTGAATATGTCAAAGAGCTGGTACAGCACCACGTGGGCGGCTACTTGAAGATTGCCCCTGAGCACACCGAAGCTGGCCCGCTCAACAAGATGATGAAGCCTGGCATTGGCAGCTATGACAAGTTCAAGCAGCTGTTTGAAAAGTACAGCGAAGAAGCAGGCAAGAAGCAATTTCTGATTCCGTACTTCATTGCTGCCCACCCCGGCACCAGCGATGAAGACATGATGAACTTGGCCATCTGGCTCAAGAAGAATGGTTTCCGTGCTGACCAAGTGCAAACCTTCTACCCCAGTCCTATGGCCACGGCGACAGCCATGTACCACAGCGGTCGCAATACCCTGACCAAGGTGCGTCGAGAGATGCGGGACGAGGATGAGGAGCGCGTAGACATCGTGCGCGGTGAAAAGCGGCGTCGTCTGCACAAGGCATTTTTGCGTTACCACGATGCGAACAACTGGCCGCTGCTGCGCGAAGCGCTCAAAGCCATGGGGCGTTCCGACCTGATTGGCAACAGCAAGCAGCATTTGATTCCTACGTTCCAGCCTTTGGTGGATGGCAGCTACCAAAGTGCCCGCAAGAAGAACAGCACACAGACCAAGGCAATAACGACAGGTCTGGGTTATACGGTGAACAAGGACGGCAAGGCGGTTGCCATGCGTCCACGCCCTATCGATGAGAACGCTGCCAAAGAGCCCAAGGGTGATGTGCGTTTCCGCGGCAATGAAGCCGGTGGGCAACCACGTCCGGGCAGGCTGCTGACCCAGCACTCAGGTCTGCCGCCACGTGCAGGTGTGAAAGCACGCCCTCAGTCAGGTAAAAAGCCGCAGCGCTAAAGCGAGGTTTCAAAAAGGCCGGTACAAGATGTACCGGCCTTTTTTATGTGCGGGGAATGTCTGCGGGGGTGCCGTTTTTTCTGGCAGGTCTTACCTGGGGCGGTGGACGCGATGCCTGTGTAAAAAAAGCAGCGTCCAGCAAGACGGGGGGCGCAATGTAATAGCCCTGCGCGTAGTCGATACCCATGGCCTGCAAGGCTTCGAACGTGGCCTGATCGCCCACAAATTCTGCGACGGTTTGCTTGCCCATCACATGTCCAATGTGGTTGATGACTTCCACCATGGCGAAATTGTTGGGGTTTTTGAGCATGTCGCGCACAAAGCTGCCGTCTATCTTCAGGTAGTCAACGGGTAACTGTTGCAGGTATTTGAAGCTGGCCATGCCAGAGCCGAAGTCATCCAGCGAGAAGCGGCACCCCAGTTGGCGCAGTTCATTGATCATGGATGTTGCGCTGTCCATGCTGGCAATTGCGCTGGTTTCGGTGATTTCAAAACACAGTTTCTCTGCTGCAACGCCTTGGCTCAAAATGTTGTGGCGAATAAATTCGAGCAACTCGCTGTCGCCCAAACTGGTGCCCGAAAGATTGATGGAGCAGGTGCTGATGTTTGCGCCTTGGGCAAGGTGCATTTTCAGCAGCTTGAGGGTATTGCGCACCACCCAGCGATCGATGAGCGTCATCAGGTCGTAGCGTTCAGCAACCGGAATGAATTCGGCAGGCGACAGTGGTTGCCCCGGTTTGTCAAATAGCCGCAGCAGCACTTCAAAATGAATGCCGTCCATGCCCTTTCCCTGAGGTGTCAGGGGGTACACGGTTTGCGCATACAAGGTGAACTTGTCCTCTTCCAGGCTGGTGCGCAGGCGCTGCACCCAATCCATGTCGCCCTGATAGCGTTGAAACACGCGGTTATAGGGGTTGTAGACGGTGATACGGTTGCGACCACTGTCTTTAGCGTGCTTGCAGGCACTGTCTGCCATGCCCAGAAGGTTTTGCGGATCGTTGTTCTGGCTGGGGTCAATGTGCACTACGCCAATGCTCACGCCGGTGTGCAGGTTGTGCTGTCGCCATTGCACATTGAGTTCATGCACGGACTTGCGTAAACGCTCGGCGGTTTGCATGGCTGCGTGGGGCTGGCAATGGTTCAGCAGGACTGCGAATTCATCACCACCCACCCGTGCCATTACGTCGCTTTCCCGCAGGGCCAAACGCAGCTGCTGGCATACCTGGCGCAAGATTTCATCACCTGCTGCGTGACCGTAGCTGGCATTGATCATCTTGAAATGATCCAGATTCAGGTGCAGCAGGCTGGCTTGGTATTTGCCAACGGCTTGTAGCAGATACTTTTCAAAGGCTGCGCGATTGTCCAGGCCGGTGAGCAGGTCGTGGCTTTGTTGCCATGCCAGCATGCGCATGTAGTTTTGCTCTTGAGAAACATCGTGCAAGACCATCACCGAGCCGGAGTGCACGTCGTCTTGCTCCAGCGGAGTGATGGAGACACGCACAGCCACACTGTCTTGCTCTGCCCGAGTAAGCCAATGTACGCTGTCATCGCGGTGCTGGTGAATGCCCGGTGGCTGCAGCATTTCTGCGGAAAATGGCAAGACTTCAATTACGCTGCGACCCAGCAAGTGGCTCAGGGGCATATCCAGCAGGCGTGATACCGCTGGGTTTGCATATCGAATGCGTTGCTGCGTGTCTAAAGTGAGTACGCCATCACCTAAAGCCGCTAAGGTGACGTTACTGCGCAGGCGCTCCACCTCCAACTCGCTATTGGCTTTAATGCTTTCTGCAATGGCGCGCTGTACAGATAGCCAATACAAAATACTCAAAACAAGCGCAGTCAGCAAGTTCACCAAAAGCAGCATATTGCCCAGGCTGCGAGAGTTTTCCCCCAGCGATGCGCTGAACTGCTTGGCCAGCGGCATGACTGTGCTGTCGATGGCTGCAATCTGCTGGTGCCATGCGGCGATTTCTCTGGGAGATACTGGCTTGTCTGAGGAGCGGCGGATAAAAATCTGTTCACCCAGTTCGCGGATGGACTGAACGTGTGCATCTCCCTGGCGCCATAGCGCTATCGTAGGCTGCAATATCGTCATATTCCAAAACCACGGCAGTACACGCAGCAGGCTGTCGATGTCTGCTGGGTGGTTTTCGCCTTGCAGCAATCCCTCACGCATAGCGTGTGTATCCTGCTGACCAGCATCTAATGCTTCTCGGGCTTTGCCAACACCCAGTGGAATGGACAGTGCTTCTTGAAAGCTGATGTAGTCTTGCGCGGCCCCGGTGTCTGCATATTGGTGAAGGTTGGAGAACGCGACATACAGCCCCTTGCTCCACAGGCTTTCACCGCTGACCACGACACGCACAGATGACATCAGCACAATGCTTGCACTTGCCACCAAGAGCTGTACTGCCACGGCACTGATGAATAACCAGCGCCGCCATTTGTAATGTTTACTGGTGAGAAGGCGGTTGGACATACAAGTCAGCATCAAAGGGTTAAGGGGCGACTTGCACTGGCGCTAGGGGGGTGGTGTTTCGCACACAACGGCTGGCAGGTGGCTTGCTTGCTACGACTTCATGGTGGGGGATGGCGTGTGTCAGTGGCAGCGTTGTCTGAGGCAGCATGTCCCTGCGTTGCTGGGCCTTGCCGGTGGCTGGGCGAACAACTTGAGCTTGCAAACGACTGGCAGCGCACAGCGCTGAAAGCTGAACCATCTGAACCTTTCAAACAAGGCAATACACAAGGCGAGCAGTAATATTTAACGCGGTATGCCAACGTTGTGAACGCACCGTACTTGACGGTGGGTGGCCTCATGTAATTATTTGTGCTTGACAGGGGTTAAATGTAGGGGGATGCCGCTTTGTCCTGCCATCGCCGCCAGTTCGTTGCATGTATGGCGCGCAAAAAAGCTTTTAAACGCTTGGTGCGTAGCGTGTTTGCGCATGTGCTCAATGCTGCCGTCAACGCTCGGCAGCCCTACGACAACGCACAAGCGCTGTGCAAAATGGGGTTCCAGCGCAGCCAGTGCGACCCAGCCGTCAGTGCAGCGGTACATGCCATAGCCTGCATGCGCGCCACCTACATCGCCTTGCGATGTGGTCATCTGCCACTGGCGGGGCAGGGCTGTCCATTCAGCAGCCTGGGCCAGACCAATGTCCACGCAGTGCCCGGAGCTGCTGCGTGCCCGGGCCAGTAGGGTCTGCATGATGGCTTCACTGGCCATGACTGCACCGGTCATGTCTGCAAACAAGCTGGCGGGCATATGTCCGCTATCGAGCAAGCCTGCTTCAGCTTGGTACGTTAGATCGTGGCCAGCATGGTCAGCTTCTTTGGGATTGGTGCTGCCAAAAATGCGCACCATGCACAGGTGGGGGTACTGTGCTTGCAACTCGCTCCAGCCCAGGCCGAGTTTGTTCAGCGCGTTGGGGCGAAAGGATGTGAGCAGTACATCAGTCTGGGCTAGCTGCTGGTGCAGCAGTGCCTGTCCTTCGGAGGTTTTGAGGTTGGCCTGCAGCAGCGCAATGCCTTGGTGCAGTTGCGCATACGCTGGTGGGCTGTAAGCCTGCATGGGGTCGGCGCTGAGGTGGTTTGGTGCAGCAATGGGTTCAAGCTTGAAGCATTGCGCTCCCATTTGTTGGCAGCGCATGAGGGCTGCAGGGCCGGGTAGATTGAGTGCCAGGCTCAGAATACGGGTGCCCTGCAAGGGCTGCAAAGTGGTAGAGGCGGATGGTGCGTACATGCTGCTTTGTACGGCCAGCCGAAAACAAAGTCTGCCGCTTAGGCGTCAATTTACTTATTGATAGCTGCTAGCGTTTGTTGGTTATGATTTTTAGATGCTTTTATATATGAAACTGTTTCACAGTAAGCGTTAGTAGCTCTCTTTTTTCAGTTGACGGCCAATAAAAAACCGCCCGAAGGCGGTTGATTGTCACAGGCACAGTGCTTTAGATTACGGCAGCAATCGACTTGCAAACGTGCTCAATGTTCTTGCTGTTCAGTGCGGCTACGCACATACGGCCAGTGTCTGTGCCGTACACGCCGAACTCGGAGCGCAGACGAATCATCTGCTCTTTGCTCAGGCCAGAGTACGAGAACATGCCGATCTGCGTGGTGATGAAGGACATGTCTTGCGTCACACCAGCAGCCTTCAGGCCATCAACCAGTTTTTGGCGCATGGCCTTGATGCGCACGCGCATTTCACCCAGTTCTGCTTCCCACTGCGCACGCAGTTCGGGGTTGTTCAGCACGGCGGCGACCACTGCACCACCGTGTGTGGGTGGGTTGGAGTAGTTGGTGCGAATGACAATCTTCAGCTGCGACAGCACGCGTGCAGCTTCTTCCTTGTCGTTGGCCACTACAGACAGCGCGCCCACGCGCTCGCCGTAGAGGCTGAAGCTCTTGGAGAACGAGGTAGATACAAAAATGTTCAGGCCAGCGGCCACAAACTTGCCGATCACAGCGCCGTCTTCGGCAATACCGTGGCCAAAGCCTTGGTAAGCCATGTCCAGGAAGGCCACCAGATTCTTGGCCTTGACCACTTCAATGACCTGGTCCCACTGCGCGGCAGTGATGTCGTAGCCCGTAGGGTTGTGGCAGCAGGCGTGCAGCACAACAATAGTGCCAGCGGGGGCTGCGTTCAGGTCAGCCAGCATGCCGGCAAAATCGATGGAGCGGGTGGCTGCGTCGTAGTACGCGTAGTTGTCTACTTCAAAGCCAGCGTTTTGGAAAATGGCGCGGTGGTTTTCCCAGCTGGGGTTGGAGATCATTACCTTGGCGTTGGGGTTGAGCTTCTTCAAGAAGTCAGCGCCAATCTTCAGGCCGCCTGTGCCACCAATCGCTTGCACCGTGGAGACGCGGCCAGACTTGACCACATCGGAATCAGCACCAAACACCAGCGCCTTGACGCCGTTGTCGTAAGCGGCAATGCCGTCGATAGGCAGATAACCGCGGGGTGTGGGCTTGTCCATCATGGCTTTTTCAGCGGCCTGCACGCATTGCAGCAAGGGCAGCTTGCCGTTGTCGTCGAAGTACACGCCCACGCCCAAATTCACCTTGCTGGGGTTGGTATCGGCAGCGAATTGATCATTCAAACCCAGAATTGGGTCGCGGGGGGCCATTTCGACGGCAGTAAACAGAGACATGAATCGTCCTTGAGGGTAGAAATATTGCAGCTCGCCCCCAACTGACTCCTGCGTTAGGCTTGAGGGTTAGCGCGCCATTTTACCCCGGCATCTGCCCATGCGCTGAAGACATAAAACCATGCAAGAAGAAACAAATGCAGCGGTGCTGCCTGGCACCTTTGTCACTTATCCAGACTCGCCGTTTGAGCTGTTCCAGCCGTACCCACCGGCAGGCGATCAGCCTGCAGCCATCGAAAAACTCGTGCAGGGGGTGCAGGATGGCGAGTCTTTTCAGACCTTGCTGGGAGTAACGGGCTCTGGCAAAACCTTCACCATGGCCAATGTGATTGCGCGCTTGGGTCGACCCGCCATCATTTTTGCGCCTAACAAAACACTGGCAGCGCAGCTGTACAGCGAGTTTCGCGAGTTTTTCCCAAAAAACGCCGTGGAATACTTTGTCAGTTACTACGACTACTACCAGCCTGAAGCCTACGTACCGCAGCGCGATCTGTTTATTGAAAAAGACAGCGCGATCAACGAGCACATTGAGCAGATGCGCCTGTCGTGCACCAAAAGCTTGATGGAGCGGCGCGACGTGGTGATTGTGGCGACGGTCTCGGCCATCTACGGTATTGGCGAGCCGGAGAGCTACCACCGCATGGTGATGACGGTGCGCACGGGTGACCGTATGAATCAGCGCGATGTGATTGCACAGCTGATTCGCATGCAATACCAGCGCAATGATCAGGATTTTTCGCGCGGCACGTTCCGTGTGCGCGGCGACACGATCGACGTGTTTCCGGCGGAACACTCAGAGCTGGCGCTGCGTATTGAGCTGTTTGACGATGAGGTGGATAGCTTGCAGCTGTTTGATCCGCTCACTGGACGCATCAAGCAAAGCATTCCACGCTTTACGGTTTACCCACGCAGCCACTATGTGACTCCGCGTGACAAAGTGCTGGCAGCGGTGGAAACCATCAAGCTGGAGTTGGCTGAGCGCAGCAAGCAGCTGGTGGGCATGGGCAAACTGGTGGAAGCGCAGCGCTTGGAACAGCGCACGCGCTTTGATCTGGAAATGCTCAGCGAAGTAGGTCACTGCAAGGGGATTGAGAACTACACGCGCCACCTGTCGGGCGCTGTGCCGGGCGAGCCACCCAGCACGTTGACGGATTACATGCCCAAAGACTCGATCATGTTTTTGGACGAGAGCCACCAGATGATTGGTCAGCTCAACGCGATGTACAGCGGTGACCGCTCTCGCAAGACCACCTTGGTGGAGTACGGCTTTCGCTTGCCCTCCGCCATGGATAACCGCCCACTCAAGTTCGAAGAATTTGAGCAGCGCATGCGACAGGTGATTTTTGTCTCTGCCACGCCGGCCGATTATGAAAAGACCCATTCCGGGCAGGTGGTAGACCAGGTCGTGCGGCCCACAGGCTTGGTGGACCCTGAAATTGAAGTGCGCCCAGCTACGCACCAGGTGGACGATGTACTGCAAGAAATCCGTGTGCGTACCGAGCGTGAAGAGCGGGTGCTGATCACCACCCTGACCAAGCGCATGGCTGAGCAATTGACTGACTATTTGACTGAAAACGGCGTGAAAGTGCGCTACCTGCACTCTGATATCGATACCGTGGAGCGTGTCGAAATCATTCGTGATCTACGTCTGGGTGTGTTCGATGTCTTGGTTGGTATCAACCTGCTGCGTGAAGGGTTGGATATTCCCGAGGTGGCGTTGGTGGCAATTTTGGATGCGGATAAAGAAGGCTTTCTGCGTGCCGAGCGCAGCTTGATTCAGACCATTGGCCGTGCGGCGCGCAATTTGAACGGCAAAGCCATTTTGTATGCAGACCGTATTACCGACTCCATGCGTAAAGCCATGGACGAGACCGAGCGGCGCCGGGCAAAGCAAATTGCGCACAATGAAGCCAATGGCATCAAGCCGCAGGCGATTGTCAAGAGGGTGAAAGACCTGATTGATGGCGTGTATAGCGAGAAAAGTGTGCGGGCATCCGACGAGCAAAGCCGTGCAATGGCTCGTCACGGTGCTTTTGAGAATATGTCTGACGCCGAGCTGGCCAAAGAAATCAAGAAAATGGAAAAAGAGATGCTGGAGCGAGCCAAGAATCTGGAGTTTGAAGCCGCAGCGCGCTTGCGTGATCAGTTGGCTGTTCTTAAACAAAAACTGTTTGGGGCTTGATTTCAAAGCTTTTTTTCTGCGGCAATAGTCTGACTTAATGGCGTTGATTGCGTGTATCCGACAAAATTGATGGGGTTTCTGATATACTTCGTTTCAACATTCAACAACAACAAAAGACTTCTTAGAAGAAGGGCTCTGTGCCTTGACGAGGTGACAGAGTAAGGGCGGAGACGGTAGTCAATCCGGTTGCCGCGATTGATGTTTCTGTAACTAACAGCCTGACTGAAGGAGCTCACGATGCGTCTTACTACCAAAGGCCGCTTTGCGGTCACAGCCATGATCGATTTGGCATTGCGCCAGAACAACGGTCCTGTCACGTTGGCTGCTATCAGTCAGCGTCAACAAATTTCCCTGTCTTACCTTGAGCAGCTGTTCGGTAAGTTGCGCCGCCACGAGTTGGTTGAATCCACACGCGGTCCTGGTGGTGGCTATACCTTGGCACGCAAGGCTTCTGAAATCACTGTCGCAGACATCATTGTCTCGGTTGACGAGCCAATCGACGCTACCCAGTGTGGCGGCAAGGAAAACTGTATGGGTGAAGCAGGTCGTTGCATGACCCACGAACTGTGGTCTGCACTGAATCAGCGCATGGTGGAGTTCTTGGACTCTGTCACCCTGCAAAAGCTGGTGGATGAGCAACTGGCCAAGGGCATCCAAATTGAGGATAAGCCTGTTGTGCGTCGCGCCATCTCCACAGCTCCTGTGGTCAAGCCGATTCGTGTGAATGCGCCTAACTCAGTCTTCGCACTGGGCAACGTATTCGCCAAGTCTTGAGCACGTGAGTAGACCCGTCGAGCGTGCTCGGCAGGTGTTATGAGTTTTCAATAGGCAGCTTGGTGCTTGCCAGACAGATATCAGTAGAGCCAGCCATGGACATGACCCCACATTTCCCCATCTATCTTGACTACGGTGCAACAACGCCTTGCGATCCTCGCGTGGTGGATGCCATGATTCCGTGGTTGCGCGAGCATTTTGGTAATGCGGCTTCCCGCAGCCATGCTTGGGGGTGGGAGGCGGAAGAGGCTATTGAGAAGGCGCGCACACAAGTTGCAGACCTGATCGGCGCTGATCCACGCGAGATCGTGTGGACCAGCGGTGCCACAGAATCTGATAACTTGGCCATCAAGGGCGCTGCACACTTTTACCAAGGTAAAGGTAAGCACCTGATTACTGTCAAGACCGAGCACAAGGCAGTGCTGGACACCATGCGTGAGCTGGAGCGTCAGGGTTTTGAGGTGACCTATCTGGATGTGCAAGAAAATGGCTTGCTGGATCTGGAAGTATTCAAGGCGGCTGTTCGTCCTGACACTATCCTGGCCAGCGTGATGGCAGTTAATAACGAAACTGGTGTGATCCAGGATCTGAATGCCATCGGTGCCTTCTGCCGTGAAAAGGGCGTCATTTTCCATGTGGATGCGGCCCAGGCAACGGGCAAGATGCCTTTGGATATGTCCAGCATGCCAATCGACTTGATGAGCTTGGCCTCGCACAAGTCGTACGGCCCCAAAGGTATTGGCGCGCTGTATGTGCGTCGTAAGCCTCGCGTGCGTTTGGAAGCGCAGATGCATGGCGGTGGTCACGAGCGTGGTATGCGCTCTGGTACGTTGCCCACCCATCAAATTGTGGGTATGGGTGAGGCCTTCCGCATTGCCAAAGACGAAATGCAGCAGGACTATGCGCATGCACAGCGCTTGCAGCAACGCTTGTTAGATGGCCTGAAAGACATTGAGCAAGTGTTTGTGAATGGTGATCTTGAGCACCGTGTGCCGCACAACCTGAATATCAGCTTCAACTATGTTGAAGGCGAGTCGTTGATCATGGGTATCAAAGGCTTGGCGGTTTCTTCGGGGTCGGCCTGTACATCGGCCAGCTTGGAGCCTAGCTATGTATTGCGCGCCTTGGGTCGCAGCGATGAATTGGCGCACAGCTCGTTGCGTATGACGATTGGCCGATTCACCACGGAAGAAGAGATCGATTACGCCATCTCAACGATTCGACAAAACGTGGCCAAGCTGCGCGAGCTGAGTCCTCTGTGGGAAATGTACAAGGATGGCGTGGATCTGAGCACCATCCAGTGGGCTGAGCACTAAGCACACTGACGAACAGATTTTTTGAATTTGAAGAGGTAAACACCATGGCTTACTCCGACAAGGTTATTGACCACTACGAAAATCCCCGCAACGTTGGCTCCTTTGAAAAGGGTGACGACACTGTGGGTACAGGTATGGTTGGCGCTCCTGCTTGCGGTGACGTAATGAAGCTGCAAATCAAGGTCAATCCTGAGACTGGTGTGATCGAAGACGCACGCTTTAAGACCTATGGCTGCGGCTCTGCGATTGCCTCTTCGTCTTTGGTGACTGAATGGGTCAAGGGCAAGACGCTGGATGAGGCGGCTGCGTTGAAGAACAGTGTCATTGCTGAAGAGCTGGCTTTGCCTCCAGTAAAAGTGCACTGCTCCATCTTGGCCGAAGACGCAATCAAGGCGGCAGTGAATGACTACCGAGCCAAGCGCGGTGAAGCGGTTGTTGCTGAATAAAAATGGCAATTACGCTCTCTGATGCAGCAGCGCGCCACGTTAATCGCTATTTGACGAAGCGTGGCAAGGGGGTTGGGGTTCGCTTGGGGGTTAAGACCACGGGCTGCTCTGGCCTTGCCTACAAGCTGGAATACGTGGATGACCAAGATCCGGATGACGTTGTTTTTGAAAGCAATGGCGTGAAGGTGATGATTGATCCAAAAAGTCTGGCGTACATCGACGGTACAGAGTTGGACTTTGTGCGTGAAGGTCTGAATGAGGGTTTTAAATTTCATAACCCGAACGAACGTGACCGTTGCGGTTGCGGTGAAAGCTTCCGCATTTAATTGCTAACGGGCTCGAGCCTTTAAAACAGAACCGCCAATGCTCCCGTACTGGCGGTTTTTTATTGACATGAATCTGCAGTCTGATGATTTTGAGTTGATGGGTTTGCCAAGGCAGTTTGCACTGGATCGCGAGCTGTTGGATGAGCGCTGGAAAGCGCTGCAAAAACAGGCTCACCCCGATCGTTTTGCGGGTGAGGGTGGTGTCGCTCAGCGTGTGGCCATGCAATGGTCGGTGCGTATCAATGAGGCATACCAGCGCCTTAAGCATCCCCTCAAGCGTGCTGCTTACTTGTGCGAGCTGTATGGCGCGCCGGTACGCGCAGAAGACAACACGGCCATGCCTGCTGCATTTTTGATGCAGCAAATGGAATGGCGCGAAGCACTGGACGACGCGGTCAGCGAAGAGGATGTTGATTCTTTAGCGCTGGAGGTGGCGTCAACCAAGCGTGAGATGCTTCAAGAATGCGAGCAATTGTTGGCATCTTCTGAAGGTGCTAAAGCAGCGGTTCAAACGGTGAGATCCCTCATGTTTGTTGAGCGCTTTGCGCAAGACATTGAACGTCGTCGCGAGCAACTGGAACAATAGTTGACTACATCGCCCTGCAGCGTGTGCTCGGGGCATAGGGACGGAGTGCCGTTCATTCAGAGACAGATTTACCATGGCTTTATTGCAAATTTCCGAACCCGGTCAATCGCCCAATCCGCACGAGCGTCGCATCGCGCTAGGGATTGATTTGGGAACAACGCACTCCCTGGTTGCCGCTGTACGCAATGGTGTTGCAGAGTGTCTGCCGGATGATCAGGGCCGTGTGTTATTGCCTTCGGTTGTGCGCTATGCCCCAGAAGGTAAGCGTCAAATTGGCTATGACGCGCGTGCGCATGAAGTGGATGACGCTGCCAACACCATCGTGTCCGTCAAGCGCTTTATGGGGCGCAGTCTCTCTGATTTGGGTGATCAGGCGCAGCACTTGCCTTACGCGTTGGTGCAAGTGACTGAAAATGCAATGGTTGCAGTGCAAACCCGTGCAGGTCTTAAAAGCCCGGTAGAGATCAGTGCGGAAATTTTGGCCACCCTGCGTTATCGTGCAGAAGATACGTTTGACGGCGATATCCATGGCGTTGTCATTACTGTACCTGCATATTTTGACGATGCGCAGCGCCAAGCTACCAAAGACGCAGCGCAATTGGCTGGACTGAATTTGCTGCGATTGATCAATGAGCCAACCGCAGCAGCTATTGCCTATGGTCTGGATAACGGCAGTGAAGGTATTTATGCCGTCTATGACTTGGGTGGGGGCACGTTTGATATTTCAATATTGCGGCTGACAAAGGGTGTGTTTGAGGTTATTTCAACCGGTGGTGATTCCGCCTTGGGGGGGGATGACTATGACGCAGCTTTAGGCCAGTGGGTGCAAGAGCGGGCTGGTGTTGCTTTGGTGGCAGCAGAAGACCGAGCGGCTTTGCGGGTGGCATCGAAAGCTTGCAAAGAGCGCCTGACGCAGGCTGAAAGTACGCAATTCGTTTTAACTTTGCCCAGCGGAGCGGCTATCGAGCAGCTGGTGACGCGTGAAGACTTCGTGCAATCCACAGCAGCCTTGACTAAGCGATCACTCCAAGCTGTGAGGCGCGCGCTGCGCGATGCAGATTTGACGGTGGAAGATGTCAAGGGTGTCGTTATGGTGGGTGGGGCAACTCGCATGCCCCAGGTGCAGGATGCGGTGGCTCAGTTGTTTGGACAGTCGCCTTTGACAAACTTGAACCCAGATGAAGTGGTGGCGTTGGGTGCATCGATTCAAGCGAATCAGTTGGCGGGCAATAACTCGGCCGGTGAGCTGTTGTTGCTCGATGTGATTCCGCTGTCATTGGGTGTTGAAACCATGGGCGGTTTGGTGGAGCGCATTATTTCGCGCAACGAAACCATTCCCACGGCCCGCGCGCAAAATTTCACCACCTACAAAGATGGTCAAACCGCCATGGCAATCCATGTCGTGCAAGGTGAGCGCGATCTGGTGCAAGACTGCCGCAGCTTGGCGCGCTTTGAGTTGCGCGGTATTCCTCCGATGGCCGCTGGTGCAGCCCGTATTCGCGTGAGCTTTACGGTGGATGCCGATGGCTTGTTGGCTGTGCATGCCAAAGAAGAAATCAGCGGCGTTGAGGCGCAGGTAGATGTCAAGCCATCTTATGGTTTGTCTGATGAGCAAGTAGCTCAGATGCTGCAAGACGGATTTAGTACGGCGCAAGAAGATATGAAGGCGCGCGCTCTGGTTGAAGCTCGTGTGGATGCGGATCGCATGTTGATGGCAACACAAAGTGCGTTGGATGCGGATGGCGATGTCTTGACCACTCAGCAGCGCGACGACATCTTGGCGTTGATGCAAGCCTTGCGCCAAGCGGTAATTTCTGAGGACGCTGCGCACATTGAGGCTGCGACGCAGGCGCTGGCTAAGGGTACTGAGGCATTTGCTGCAGAACGCATGAACCGCGGCATCCGTGAAGCCTTGGCGGGCAAGAGCATTCAATTTATTTCTTGAGCGATATAAAACATGGCTGTTATCAAAATTCTTCCCCATCCAGAATACTGTCCTGAAGGCAAGCAACTGGAAGTTCCTGCCGGCACTTCGATTTGCGAGGCATTGCTGGACAACAATATCAAAATTGAACATGCGTGCGACATGAGCTGTGCATGTACGACCTGTCACGTGATCGTGCGTGAAGGTTTTAACTCGCTGAATGCGGCAGAAGAAGAGGAAGAAGACTTGCTCGATCGTGCATGGGGTCTGGAGCCGCAATCGCGTTTGAGCTGCCAGGCTATCGTTGCTCAAAAAGATTTGGTTGTCGAAATTCCCAAGTACTCGATCAATCACGCTAAAGAAAATCACTGATCTATGTCGCGTCTCATCGTTCTGGATACGGAAACAACAGGCCTGTCTGCTGAGAATGGCGATCGCGTCATTGAGTTGGGCTGTGTGGAGCTGGTGAATCGAAAGCTCACAGGTAATAACTTGCACCTGTATTTCAATCCAGGGCGTGATAGCCATCCTGATGCGTTGCGTGTGCACGGCCTGACGACAGCTTTTTTGAGTGACAAGGCCAAATTTTCAGAAAAAGCGCAAGACATCTTGGCTTATCTGCAGGGTGCAGAACTCATTATTCACAACGCTCCATTTGACGTGGGCTTTCTGAATAAGGAGTTTTCGCTTCTGGGGCTGGAGCCTTTAAGCCATTACGTAGATGGTGTGATCGACACGCTGGCCATGGCCAAGGATCTGTTTCCTGGCAAACGAAATTCTCTCGATGCGCTGTGCTCACGCCTTGAGGTGGATAACAGTGGGCGAACTTTGCACGGGGCGCTGCTGGATGCGGAGTTGCTTGCCGACGTCTATATCAATATGACGCGCGGGCAAAATGCCTTGGTCATGCCTGATGACGATGATGTAAGTGACCAGCAGTTGGGTGGAGACGTGCCGCAAGGCATTGATTTGCGTTCTATTCGCTTGCCTGTTTTGAAAGCAAATGAGCAGGAGCTTGTTGCTCACGAAGCTGCGCTCAACGAGCTGGATAAGGCCTCTGGCGGCAAAACAATTTGGCGTATTTGAAAAAGCATAAGTTAAGCTGTGCAATAATCTAAGTCTTGTCGAAATACAGGCAAGGGTGATTAGCTCAGCGGTAGAGCACTGCCTTCACACGGCAGGGGTCACATGTT
>CAUQST010000032.1:0-53084 GCA_963520865.1 uncultured Comamonas sp. | reverse complement strand
CACCACAGCCACTGCGGATGTGGTGGTTGCCGATACACCTGACACGGTCAAAGTGACCCTGGTGGGCACCAATGCCGTCGAAGGCAGCACCAACGTGACGGTGGGCGGCAGCCTCGACCATGCACCACAGACCGAGCTGGTGGTGACACTGAGCAACGGTGCCACGATCACCTTTGGCGTGGGCTATGTGCCGGGCACCGTGGTGCAATCGAGCGAGTTTGCTGTGCAAACTGATGACGTCTACAAGGATGGCGCCACCGAGACGCTGACCATTACGGGCACCAACGGTGGCGGCAACTTCGAAAACCTGGACACCACAGCCACTGCGGATGTGGTGGTTGCCGATACACCTGACACGGTCAAAGTGGATATCCATGCCATTGTGACCAAGACATCAGTGATCAATGTGGACAACGTATCGACCAGCCAAAGTTTTGTAGTGAAGGCTTATGGGGTGGATGGGAAGCCTGCTGATATCTCTACGGTGCGAGGTACAGATCACGACGGCTTTGGTGTGGCTGGTGCGGCATCGGGCGACGACAAAGAGCTGGGCTACAACAATGGCAAGAGTGAAAAAATTGCCATTGAGTTCAAAAACGAGGTCAAGAATTTTGATGTCCAGTTCGCTTGGCGCCATAACGGTGAAGCCGCCAAGGTGGAGTTTTTTGATGCTGCAGGCAAGTCTGTAGGTTGGGCAATTGTTTCTGGCGGAGGCTCCAGCACAGAGGCGCTGGTGAAGTACTACGACGCCAGTGGCAACCTCACCAGAACAGAAAAAGCGGCAGGGGGTTCGGACAAGGTGGATTTGGCCTACACCTTTGAACCTGGCAGCGGGCAGACCTTCGCATCGGCGGTATTTTCTGCGGTAGGCCCCGGAGATGATTATTTGATTCACTCCATCGCTTATCGAGAGGTGGTGGCGGGTGGTGTGGAAAGCATTTCAGGCGTCAGTGATGTGACTTTTGAGTTCAGGACCACGCATGCGCCGGATCCCAGCAAATATGATTTCGTGAATACTTTTCCCACCGCACAGGTTGATATTGCGGGGCAGATTTATCGCGTGCAACTGGATGCCAATGGCTACGGCAAGCTTTCTGTGATTACCGATGGGTCATCAGATTTGCAGGCAACAGTAGTGGCTGTCGATGGCAATTTTGAGCATGTCGATGTCCCGACGAGTTTGACTTTGGCCGCGGTTGATGTCGTGGCGCGCGATGACGTCTTGCAGGGTGGTGAGGGCAATGACATTTTGGTGGGCGGGCTAGGTAATGACAGCCTGAGTGGCGGCGCTGGTAAAGACATTCTGATTGGCGGAAAAGGCCATGACACTCTGCTGGGCGGGCAGGGTGATGACATCTTTGTCTGGCTGAAAAATGATGCAGGGACTGCCCGAGCTCCTGCCAAGGATGTGATCAAGGATTTTGGTGAAGGCGGTGCTGCCAAAGGCAATGACACTCTGGATTTGCGTGATTTGCTGCAGGGTGAAGAAAACTCAGGTGACCTGAGTAAGTATCTGCACATAGACCGTACTGGCAACAACACGGTTCTCAAGGTATCCAGCTCTGGTGCCTTGACCAGTAACGGCACTGGGTTTGATCAGCAGATCACGATGGAAGGCGTGAAGTGGACAGATCCCGGTAACGATGCGGGGGCACAGAATGCTTTGATCAAGCAGCTGATTGCACAAGGCAAGCTGCTGGTTGACGGAAACCATTGATCTTGATGCTGCTGGCAGCGTCCGCTCCAGTGGCAATTGCATCGAAGCGCATGTCTGACAAGCATGCGCTTTTTTCATGGATGCTCAGGCATCTGTGTATTAGTGGCTACAAGTCTTGTACGAGCCAAGGCAGGGCACTGGTGGTAGCGCGTTAAAAACCGTGCGTTCATACAGACATGAATGGAAGCTGTAGGTAGCACTTGCATTAGAATAAAGTAATAGGAATTATTCTTATTAGTTGTTGGGTGTTCCTGACTGCAATTCTTGTAACCTCCCGCACCTCGACGGTGTAGTGCTGCAGCCGATGCGGCACGATTTTCTGACTGGAAGCTTTTCAAAATGAAACTTTGGAAGACAGCTCTGTGCATGAGCTTGGTGGGCGCTGCAACCCTGGCGCAAGCCGCGCAACCTCAGGCCGTGACCGTGTACTCCTCGCGTATTGAAGCGTTGCTCAAGCCTACGCTGGACGAGTACACCAAGCAAACCGGTGTGAAAATCAATCTGCTGACCGACCGTGGAGGTTCTTTGGCCGAGCGTCTGGCCGCAGAAGGTGCCAGCTCTCCGGCAGACGTGCTGATTACGGTGGACGTGGGCAATTTGTGGAACGCTGCTGAGCGTGGCCTGCTGCAAAAGGTCGACTCCCCGACACTGAACGCCAATGTGCCAGCCAACTTCCGTGACGAAGGCAATCGCTGGTGGGGCCTGTCGCAGCGCGAGCGCACCATTTTTTACGCAGCAGATCGTGTCAAGCCAGAGCAACTGAGCACGTACGAAGACTTGGCTGACCCTAAGTGGAAGGGCAAGCTGTGCCTGCGCACTTCCAAGCAAGCCTATACCCAGTCGCTGGTGGCCATGTTGATTGCCAAGCACGGTGTAGAAAAAGCAGAAGCCATCACCAAGGGATGGGTGAACAATTTGGCCGGTGACGTGTTCACCAACGATGCCAGCTTGCTCAAAGCCATTGCTGCTGGTCAGTGTGATGTAGGTATCGCCAACACTTACTACTTTGGCCGTATCTTGGCCAAAGAGCCTGAATTCAACAAGACAGTGAAATTGTTCTGGGCCAACCAAGGCCCCGGGCAAGGTGGCACACACGTGAATCTGTCGGGTGCTGGTGTGGTTAAGCACGCAAAGAACCCAGAAGGCGCACGCAAGTTGCTGGAGTGGCTGTCTTCCGAGAAGGTGCAGACGGCCTATACCCACGGCACTTACGAGAGCCCGATCAACAAGAAGGCTGAAGAAGATCCCATCGTGAAGGCGTGGGGCAAGTTTATTCCTAGCCCTCTGAATGCTGGCGATATTGGCTCGCACCAGGCAGAAGCTATCAAGCTGCTGGACCGTGTCGGCTATCGTTAATCAGTTTTTCCAATTAGGTTAGCTATTTGTCTGTTGTAGACCATACCGCGCCAGCCTACCGCTGGCGCGGTTTTGCTTTTGCGCTGCCCATTGCGTTGCTCACCATCGTGCCTTTGCTGGCGGTGGTGGGAATGGCTTTAACGCCTCAACCTGAGATTTGGCAGCATTTGTGGAACCACGTCCTGCCGCGTGTATTGGCCAATACATTGCTGCTGATGCTGATTGTCAGCATCGTCGTACTGGCGGTCGGCGTGCCCTTGGCGTGGCTGACAGCCATGTGTGATTTCCCCGGCCGTAAGTTTTTTGCCTGGGCGCTGGTGCTGCCGCTGGCCATTCCTGCGTATGTGCTGGCTTTTGTGCAGATGGGTCTGTTTGAGTATGCAGGGCCAGTGCAAAGCTTTCTGCGCGATATCTTTGGAAGCAGTCGCTGGTTCCCTGATATCCGTGGCAGCCTGTGGGGGCTGGTCATGGTGCTGGTCATGGCGTTTTACCCTTACGTGTATTTGATGGCACGCAGTGCATTTCTCACACAGGGGCACCGCAGCATGGAAGCTGCGCAAGCGCTGGGCTATAGCCCCGTAGCCGCGTTCTTTAAAGTTGGCCTGCCTTTGGCACGCCCATGGATCGGTGCAGGTTTGGCCTTGGTGTTGATGGAGGTGCTGGCTGACTTTGGTGCGATTGCGGTCTTTAACTTTGATACGTTCACCACAGCGTTGTACAAGTCGTGGTTTGACCTGCACAACATTGGCGCTGCCGCGCAACTGGCTGCCATGCTGGTGCTCGTGGTCACGCTGTTGCTGGCTGCCGAGCAGCGCTCGCGCAGTGCACAGCGCTTTCATGTGAGCAATCCTCAGCAGTACCGCGTGGTGCTTAAAGGTGGCAGTCGCTGGGTGGCTTTTGCGCTGTGTTTGCTGGTTTTTTCTGCTGCATTTGCTGTGCCCATGGTGCAAATGGTGGCTTGGTCGCTGTCGGTATGGCAGGATGATTTGAACAGTGATTACTGGAGCTATGCGTGGAATACGCTGTCGCTTGCATTGATGACTGCAGCCATTGCCACTGTGCTGGCGCTGATGCTGTCCTGGATTCGACGCCGTTACACAGATGGCCTGACCAGCTGGACCGTGCGGTTGGCTGTTCTGGGTTATGCCATGCCAGGCGTTGTGCTGGCGGTGGGGGTGTTCGTGCCCATTGCGTGGTTGGATGCTTGGTTGATGGCGCTCTTGGAGCCTTGGGGTGTCCAAAGTCTGGGCATCATCAAGGGCAGTCTGGCTGGCATGCTGCTTGCGCTGGCAGCCCGCTTCTTGGCAGTTGCCTATAACGCGACCGATGCTGCCATGCAGCGCATTACGCGCAGTCAGGAAGAAGCCTGTGCTTCTTTGGGGCTGGGGCCGTGGCAGACCTTGCGCCGCTTGCACCTTCCGCTGCTGCGCACAGGTTTGCTGTCTGCTTTTCTGATGGTGGTAGTGGACGTGATGAAGGAGATGCCCATCACGCTGATGATGCGCCAGTTCGGCTGGGACACCTTGGCCGTGCGTGTGTTCCAGCTCACATCAGAATCCATGTGGGATCAAGCCGCTTTGCCTGCTTTGGCTATTGTGCTGGTGGGTTTGTTGCCCGTGATTTTGCTGGTGCTGCAAACGGAAAAGACACCGTCTTCAGGCGGTTAAACATTGCCGAGATTTTTGAATGCTTGAAGTTAAAAACGTTTCGCTGGGCTATGGCGCCACCATCGTGGTGCAAAACGTGAGCATGCGTCTGGATCAGGGTGAGATTGGTTGTCTGCTTGGCCCTTCGGGCTGTGGCAAAACCACCTTGTTGCGTGCCATTGCAGGCTTTGAGCCTGTGCGGGCAGGCCAGATTGATTTACAGGGCCGGGCGGTAGCTACAGTTGCGCAAAGCGTGCCGCCACAGTTGCGTGACATCGGCATGGTGTTTCAGGACCACGCTTTGTTTCCCCACCTGAATGTGGGAGACAACATTGGTTTTGGCTTGCACCGCATGACCAAGAATGAGCGTGCTGCCCGCGTGCAAGAAATGCTGGAGCTGGTGGGTCTAGAGGGCATGGGTCAGCGCTGGCCCCATGCTTTGTCGGGCGGGCAGCAGCAGCGCGTGGCCCTGGCACGTGCTTTGGCACCCAAGCCCAGTCTGTTGCTGATGGATGAGCCTTTTTCCAGTCTGGACACCAGCATGCGCGAGAGCATTGCGCGCGAGGTGCGGGCCATCTTGAAGCAGGCCAAAGCCACAGCATTGATGGTGACGCACGATCAAAATGAGGCCTTTGCCATGGCCGACAACGTGGGTGTAATGGCGCGTGGCCAGCTCATGCAGTGGGGCAATGCAGTCGAGGTGTACTGTGCACCTGCGACACAGGATGTCGCGCAGTTTGTGGGCGAAGGGGCTTTGGTTCATGCGAAAACCACGGCTGGTGGCCAATGGCAAACGGCACTGGGTTTGCTGCCCGCAGGGCATCCCCATTACTCCACTGCGCATGGCATGCAAGTTTTGCTACGCCCTGAGCATGTGCGTGTGGCTGAAAGCGGTGTGAGTGTGAAGGTGCGTGAACGCACTTTTCGTGGCAGCCACTTTGTGTTTGAGCTAGAGCTGCCTGACGGGCAGCGTGTGATGTCCAAGGTGTCCCTGAATGCGTTGTATGCAAGCTGTGAACGCGTGAACATTGCCTTGGCGGCTGATATTTAGTCGTCAAATAAACAGCTTAAAGCGCTCATCCTGGATAGGGTGTAGCGCTTTTTTTATGGCTATTTTTTGTCATCAAGACACGAAGACCGGCCGCAAATTTCCTGAACCGTGTGGTGTTTGCGGCGCTGTTGCTCCTATATGCACATGCTTATGCGCATAAGGAAACAACGAATCATTCGTTGGAGTTTGGTGAGCAGGCTTTCACAATCGGCCCTCCCAAGGAGAGCATGCCATGTCCACCACCCCACCTCGCATCATCATTGTTCCGGGCTGGCGCAATTCTGGCGTCGAGCATTGGCAAAGTTTGTGGGCCCAAGCACTGCCCCACGCAGAACGTGTAGATCAAGAAGACTGGCTCACGCCCAAGCGTGAAGACTGGGTGCGTACTTTGGAGGCCGTGCTGCTGTCGCGCCCTGAGCCCGCCATTGTGGTGGCGCACAGTCTGGGGTGCATTACGACCACCCATGTCTCAGCAACTGCTGCAGCGCGCATTCGCAGCGCATTGCTGGTGGCTCCGGCAGACCCTGAGCGCAGAGCTCATTTGGCCGACTTCGCGCCGGTGCCCTACAAGGCTTTGCCTTATCGCAGTGTGCTGGTTGCCAGTAGCAACGATCCATATTGTCCTGTTCGCCTGGCGGGAGCCTATGCACGGGCATGGGGCAGTGAATTTGTGCGGCTGCAAAACGCAGGCCACATTAATGTGGAATCAGGTCATGGCCGCTGGCCGCTGGGCTTTGCCTTGCTTCAATCGTTGCTGCAAGACATGGATTGGGGCATGGGCAAGCAGCAGATTGCGGCTTGATCCGGGTATTGAAAGTACGGACATGCGCTGTCAATCAAGCTAGTTTTGCTCATATTTTCTATATGCAATTTTTCGATAAATTTAAAAGAATATATTCTTTTGAGTTTTAAGAACTCTTCATCACAATTCGAAGCATCTCTTTAAAACGCTCTTAGTGAGCAAGGCGACCACACCATGACATCTTTGAAGCTCAAGACTCTGTTGGCAACGATTGCGCTGGCTGCCGGTGGCATGGCGAGTGCGCAGGATCAATTGCTCAACGTTTCCTACGACGTTGCACGTGAGTTCTACAAGGACTACAACCAAGCCTTCGTTGCACACTACAAGAAGACCACTGGCAAGGACGTCAAGATTGACCAAGCGCATGGCGGCTCCAGCGCTCAAGCCCGTGCAGTCAACGACGGTCTGCCTGCCGATGTGGTGACTTTCAACACCACCACAGACATTGAATTTCTGGCCAACAACGGCGTGGTTGCTAAAGACTGGGCCAAGCAGTTTCCTAATGACGCATCGCCCACAACATCCACCATGCTGTTTCTGGTGCGTCAAGGCAACCCCAAGAACATCAAAGACTGGAAAGATCTGATTCGCCCAGATGTGAAGGTGGTGGTGGTGAATCCTAAAACCGGTGGCAATGGCCGCTACGCCTATCTGGCCGCTTGGGGCTCGGTGCGAGAAAACGGTGGCTCGGATGCTGATGCGCAGGCCTTTGTGAAAAATTTGTACAAGAACGTTCCGGTATTGGGCAAGGGTGGGCGTGACGCCACGGCCATTTTCTTGCAGCGCAATATTGGTGATGTACTGATCACGTTTGAATCAGAGGTGATCTCCGTAGACCGCGAATTTGGCAAAGGCAAGGTGCAGGCGGTGTACCCATCCAGCTCCATCATTGCAGAGAACCCTGTGGCTGTTGTTCAACGTACGGCTGAGAAGAAAGGTTCAGGCGCATTGGCCAAGGCTTACCTTGACTACCTGTACTCGGACGAAGCCCAAGAGATTGCAGCCAATCATGCGTTGCGCCCCCGTTCGGAAGCTGTGCTCAAGAAGCACGCCGATATTTTCAAGCCCCTGAAGCAATTTACGGTGAGCAAGTACTTTGGTTCATTGGGTGAAGCACAGAAGGTTCACTTCAATGATGGTGGCAAGTTCGACGAAATTTACACACCAGGCAAGTAATGCACAGCGCTTTTGCGCTTTGCATGCACATAACAACAATCTCAGGCTGACAGGGACACCATGGCTTCTGCATCTCCCGCCAGCCCAAGCAGTCTTAGCGCCACCGCCCCGGTTCGCCGTGGGCGTGGCGCTAAGCGCGTTTTGCCCGGTTTCGGGCTGACCTTGGGCTACACACTTTTTTATCTGAGCATCATTGTGCTGATTCCATTGTCAGCACTGATCTTCAAGACGTTTGAGCTGTCTTGGCCCCAGTTCTGGGAAGCAGTCTCTTCACCACGCGTAGTGGCCTCTTACAAGCTGACCTTTGGCACGTCGTTCATCGCTGCGTGCGTGAATTTGGTCTTTGGCCTGCTGATTGCCTGGGTGCTGGTGCGCTACAAGTTTCCGGGCAAAAAGATTGTCGATGCGCTGGTGGATTTGCCGTTCGCGCTGCCCACGGCAGTGGCAGGCATTTCGCTGACGGCATTGCTGGCTGGCAATGGCTGGGTGGGGCAGTACCTGGAGCCTTTAGGAGTTCAACTGGCGTTCAACCCCAACGGTATCGTGATTGCACTGATCTTTATTGGGTTGCCTTTCGTGGTGCGCACCGTACAGCCCGTACTGGAAGACTCTGAAAAAGAACTGGAAGAAGCAGCCACCAGCCTGGGTGCTTCGCGCTGGCAGATTTTCTACAAAGTCATTCTGCCCAGCATCTTGCCAGCGTTGATGACAGGCTTTGCCATGGCATTTGCGCGCGCGGTGGGTGAATACGGCTCGGTCATCTTCATCGCAGGCAATATGCCCATGGTTTCAGAAATCACACCGTTGATCATTATCGGCAAGCTCGAACAGTATGACTACGCCGGAGCCACAGCCGTGGCCGTGGTGATGCTGGTGATCTCCTTTGTCCTGCTGCTGGTGATCAATGCCTTGCAAGCGTGGCAGCGCCGCCATACAGGAGCTCCTGCATGAACGAGCAACATTACTTTTTGTTGAAGGTGCTGCTGGCTGTCCTGGTGGTGCTTGTGATTGCCTACAAGCTCACAGCCCCTCCCAAAGGCAGCAGGCCTGAAAAACTCTCCACGACCGAGCCACGCTGGGTGCGTTGGGTGCTGGTGGGGGTGGCACTGACTTTTATCTTGCTGTTCCTTGTGCTGCCGCTGGCGGCTGTGTTTACCGAGGCGCTGCGCAAAGGGCTGGAAGCGTATTGGGAGGGCTTGAATGAGCCAGACGCTTGGGCCGCCATCAAACTGACCTTGCTGACAGCCGTGATTGCAGTGCCACTGAACCTGGTATTTGGTGTGGCCGCGGCCTGGTGTATTGCCAAGTACGAGTTCAAAGGCAAAGCCTTTTTGACCACGCTGATTGACTTGCCGTTTTCTATCTCGCCCGTGGTGGCTGGCCTGATGTACGTGCTGGTGTTTGGTGCCCACGGCTGGCTGGGCCCCTGGCTGGCTGAGCATGACATCAAGATCATCTTTGCTGTGCCCGGCATTGTTCTGGCGACCGTGTTTGTAACCTTCCCATTCATTGCCCGTGAGTTGATTCCGTTGATGCAAGCGCAAGGCAATGACGAAGAGCAAGCGGCCATCGTGCTGGGGGCCAGCGGTTGGCAAACCTTTTGGCATGTGACCTTGCCCAACATCAAGTGGGGCCTGCTGTATGGCGTGATCTTGTGTAACGCCCGTGCCATGGGCGAGTTTGGCGCGGTGTCGGTGGTCTCTGGTCATATCCGTGGCCAGACCAACACCATCCCTTTGCACGTTGAGATCTTGTACAACGAATACCAGTCCGTGGCGGCTTTCGCAGCGGCATCTTTGCTGGCTTTGCTGGCGCTGGTGACTTTGCTCATCAAGACCGTGGCGGAGTGGAAGCACGAACAACAGATCAAGGCGGCAATCAATTTGCCGCCAGAGCGTCCGACACCCCTCAAGGCATCTTGAGCGTGCGACGCATTTGAAAGAGACAGACCATGAGCATTGAAATTCGCAATGTCAGCAAGCAGTTTGGCGACTTCCAGGCCCTGCGCGATGTGAGCTTGGACATCAAGTCTGGAGAGCTGATTGCGCTGCTTGGCCCCTCGGGCTGCGGCAAGACCACGCTGCTGCGCATCATCGCAGGCCTGGAGACGGCCGATGTGGGCAGCATCCACTTCAGCGGTGAAGACACCACGGACGTGCATGTGCGCGACCGCAACGTGGGCTTTGTATTTCAGCACTACGCCTTGTTCAGGCATATGACGGTGTTTGAGAACGTGGCTTTTGGCCTGCGCGTCAAACCTCGCAGAGAACGTCCCAGCGAAGCGCAGATCAAAGAGAAGGTCATGAGCCTGCTCAAGCTGGTACAGCTCGATTGGGTGGCCGACCGTTTCCCTTCGCAGTTGTCTGGCGGGCAGCGCCAGCGTATCGCCTTGGCGCGCGCTTTGGCCGTTGAGCCTAAGGTGTTGCTGCTGGATGAGCCTTTTGGTGCGCTGGATGCCAAGGTGCGCAAAGAGCTGCGCCGCTGGTTGCGCCGCCTGCACGATGAGCTGCATGTGACCTCCATCTTCGTGACACACGATCAGGAAGAGGCGCTAGAAGTGGCCGACCGTGTGGTGGTCATCAACCAGGGCAAGATTGAGCAAGAGGGAACACCACAGGAAGTGTGGGACAACCCTGCCAGTCCGTTTGTTTACGGTTTTCTGGGCGACGTCAACTTGTTCAAGGGCCGTGCCAAGGATGGGCATGTCTATCTGGAAGAGGGTATGCAGCTGGAAAGCAGTGAGGCGGTAGGTGCCACTGACAAGGGTGCATTTGCGTATGTGCGCCCGCATGAGCTTGATGTAGAGCGCTACTCGCCGGGGCAGCATACCGATGGCAATGGCCGCCAAACAGGCATGGTGGTGCAGCTCAGTCGCGCGATTGTGGTGGGCCCCATCGCACGTTTGGAACTTATTGCTGCGGATGATCACCAAACCACAGACAATGCGGATTCTGAGCATTTGATCGAGGCGCAAATCTCTGCGCAGCAGTACCGTGAAATGGGGCTGCGCGAAGGAGAGACGCTGGTGGTGACACCACGCCGCGCCAAGGTATTCTTGGACGAAGCTGCCGGCATCTAACAGCGTCACCTGCATGGGGCAGGGGGCGTTGATGCCGCCCCTCCTGTTGATGAGAGAACCATGCAGGTTTTGAACCAGATCACCACAGCCCCGCGCCGCGTTTTGGCGCTGATTGCTGTCATTTGTGTGGGCCTGCTGGCCTTCGGCATGTATCTGCAGCACGTGCAGGGCTTAGAGCCTTGCCCGATGTGCATCGTGCAGCGATATGCCTTGATGTTGGTCGCTGTCTTCGCTGGGCTGGCAAGCCTGAAAGGGCAAAGTGGGTGGTGGAAATCTTTTGGTGTGCTGGCCTTGCTGGCTTCTGGATTTGGTGCCTTTGTGGCTGCGCGCCAAAGCTGGCTGCAATGGAACCCCCCGGAGTTCGCTACTTGCGGGCGTGACTTCTACGGCATGATTGAAAACTACTCGATCAGCCGCGCCATTCCCATGATTTTCCGTGGATCTGGCGATTGCACCGCGGTGGACTGGACGTTCCTTGGTGGCTCCATTGCCAACTGGTCGTTCATCTGCTTTGTGGGCTTTTCGGTGCTGCTGCTGGTCTTGCTGCTCAAAGGCGCAAAGCGCACTTAATCTTTCGCAATCACCCGCAAAAAGCCCCAGCATGCTTGTCGTGCTGGGGCTTTTTGCTTTGGCTGACAATCTGTGCTTTGAGACCTCTTGATTTCTGCATGTCCCAGTACATCCTCTTTCACAAGCCCTATGACGTTTTGTCCCAGTTCACCCCTGAGGATGGCGCGCGTTCATTGGCGGAGTTTGATTTGCCCAAGGGGGTGTATCCGGCAGGCCGTCTGGATAAGGATTCGGAAGGGCTGTTGTTGCTCACAGACGATGGCCCTTTGATTGAGCAGCTGCTGCACCCTCGCAACGAAAAGCCGAAAACCTACTGGGCGCTGGTAGAGCGTGTGCCTGATGAAGCAGCCTTGCAGCGCCTGCGTGCAGGTCTGCGCATTGAGGACTACACCACCTTGCCTTGCCAGGCGCAGTTGCTCGAACCACAGCCGCAAATCGCTCCCCGTGATCCCCCTGTGCGTGTCCGCAAAAGTGTGCAGGATGTATGGATGCAAATTCAGGTGGTTGAGGGCAAGAACCGCCAGGTGCGCAAGATGACGGCGGCGATTGGCCACCCGACACTGCGCCTGATTCGCCAAAGCATTGCCAATTTGGAACTGGGTAATTTGCGCCCGGGTGAATGGCGCAGCATTGAGCGTGCAGACATCCAGTGGGGCGATAGCATGCCCGCTGGTGAGGCCCGTCGCAGTGCTGCAGCACCGGCGCTGCATAAAAAGACAAGCCCGGTGGTGTCGGCACGCCGTCCCGGGGCTTGGTTTAACAAGAAAAAATAAAAAAAAGAGCGACTGGCGCTGCTGGCTATACAAACGCTGCAAGCCTCAGAGAGGCTTACAGTCACCTTGATGCAGCGTCACTCTGCCTTGCCGTCCACCTTTGTGCTTTCTGCGACTTTGAGACGTCTCTCAATCAGGAGTCGATGGCTGGCTGTGTGGTCTTCGCAGGTTTAAAAGCTTGGGGCGGTCAAAGTTTTAAGCAGATTCAATGCTGTTGGTGCTGAAGACTGGGCCCTTTGTGCCGGGTATCCAGCCTGGGTAGGTTTCCATGACTTCGGCAAACAGGGCGGAATCAATCCAGCGCTGCAGCCAGTCTTGCAGGTGAGGCCAGGGCTGCTCAGCCCATTGAGCCTCATCAATGCGCGCGAACTGGCGCACAAAGGGGCGCAAAGCCATGTCAGCCAGGCTGGGGTTCAAGCCATACAGATAGCCTGTTTCTGCCAGTTGCTCATCCAATGCCGAAAGCCACGTGATGGCGTCGGTCTGTGCCTGATTGACGGCCTCGGCGGTATAGCGCTCGGGGTACTTGCAACGGTCCAGCGCTTGCTTGAAAAAGTCGTCGTTGCGACTAATCAAGGCCAGCATGTCATCTTGTGTGCCATGGGTGGGGGTGAGCCAGCCATCTGGGTCGTTCGTTTGCAGCGCGTGCAGCATGATCGCCAGGCTTTGCTCAATCACTTGGCCATCTTGCACTACAAGCACAGGCACCGTACCCTTGGGCGACGCATCCAGCAGTGCTTGAGGTTTGGCGCGCAAATTGATTTCACGCAGCTCGCAAGCCATGCCGGCATGTGCCAAAGCCAAACGCGCACGCATGGCGTAAGGGCAGCGGCGAAAGGAATACAGGATGGGCAGTGCGGGAGCGGTCATTCAGTATGGTGATGGAAAATGAAAGTTGGTAGCCAAGCGCAATACGCCAGCAAGTGAAGGTTTCGCACTGTACCTGCTTGCCCAAAAACATGCGTCCAGATGCAGTAAGCTGCGCGACGCATTGAATATCGATTGAGTTGCATGTCTCCAAAAAATAGCCGAGGCTGGTTGGCCTTTGTGTGCTGGATGTG
The DNA here is from genome assembly GCA_963520865.1 of uncultured Comamonas sp. GTDB lineage: Bacteria > Pseudomonadota > Gammaproteobacteria > Burkholderiales > Burkholderiaceae_C > Comamonas. Next base: position 39,853 of record CAUQST010000032.1, on the reverse strand, counting down.
GCTGTTCACGCCAGCATTGTTAGAAGGGCTCAGCCTGCGTGCTGGTGCTCTCTGGATTACAGCCGCCTTTTTGTTCTGGCCATTAACGCTGTGGCGGCCAGCTTTGACTCTGGGTATGGCGGGGTTACTGGGGCTGGGTACTGTCAACATCGTTCACGTCGGTTTTTTTGGAAATCTGGCAGACCAGCTGTTGCTAGCGACCGCGCTGCGCACCAACTGGCAGGAGGCGCAGGAGTTTGTGGGTGTGCTGCCCTGGCCATGGGTGGCATGTGCCGTGGCATGGCTGGTAGTGGGTGTCTTTGCTTGTCGCTATGTCTGGCATTTCGCAGGCATGCCGGCCAAGGCATCTCCCGTGTTGCGCAAGCTGTCTTGGGCCGGGGTGCTGATCTGGAGTGTTTTTCTTGTGTTTGTGCTGGTCAAGCGGTATGACTTTGATGAAGTGATCCGCAAGCTGAAAACCATTTACCCCATGCACATCGTGCGCGCATGGACGGCGCAGCAGCAATTGACGGACAGCTTGTTTTACACGCCCCAGCTGCCCAGTGCTGCGCCGCAGGCTGAACAGGTGGATACCTTGGTGGTTGTGATTGGAGAGAGTTCGTCAGCGCAGCGTTGGTCGCTGCTGGGATATCAGGGTGCTGACACCAATGGTGCCCTGGCGCAATTGCCGGGTGTGCAAGTGGCACGTGCCATGGCCCATGGCTTGAACACAGCGGCAGCGCTGCCGTATCTGCTGACGGGCATGGCGGCACAAGACAGTGTGGAGCATCGTGCCCCGTCTTTTCTGGATATTGCCCGCCAAGCGGGCTACAAAACCTTTGTGGTGAGCAATTCGCGCTATCACAGCGCTGTAGAAGATTTTTATGGAGTCACATTCCGGCGTGCTGCGGATGTGTTCTTGAAGGCTGGCAATGGCGAGTGGGATGAAGTGCTGACGCCGCATCTGCAAGAAGCGCTGCAAGACCCCGCGCCACGCAAGCTGGTAGTGCTGCATACCTATGGCAGTCACTTTCAGGTCGAGGAGCGCTACCCCGGAACTGCAGCGTTATTTGCGGATGCTTATGACAATTCCTTGCGCTATTCCAGTGACTTGCTGGCGCAATGGATACAAATGGTGGAGCGTGGCGCTGGGCAGGGGAAAACAGCCTTGCTGCTGTACTCCAGCGATCATGGTGTGGCCATGCCCCCGTGTGCAGATCAATACCGCACTGGCAGTGGTTTAAGCAGCCTGCAGGTGCCGCTGCTGACCTGGAGCAACGCAGCTTTGCGTGAGCGTTTCCCACAGCTTGTGCCGCAGTTTGCTCAGGCCGAGCGCGAACAACTGGTGCGTAGCAACGCAGCGCTGGCCGATATCTCGGTGGCAGCGCTGGGTTTTCCCGGTGTGCTGACGGGGCTGGCTGGGCCGCAAGGCCGCCAGTTGGCATTTCATGGGCACGATTGGCCTGCGCTGAAAAAACTGGATGCCTGCAGCTTGCAGTGACGGGGTGAGGGTGTAAAAAGTCTGAATGCGCAGGGCGCTCAACGCGCATTCAGGCAAAGCAACAGGCACAGCTAGAGCGCAGTTGCTTCGAAGGCTGTAGTGTGCTGTAGCTTGATCGGGTTGCTGCGCAAAGTGTTGGAGTGCGCAGACATGGAAAGCGCTGCAATTGCAGATTGCGGATGTCAGGCGCGCAAGGCTTAAAGACTGAGGCGGAGATGCAAAAAAGCCCCAGTACATTGCTGCACTGGGGCTTGATCTCTTGATTTTGACGATATCCCGAGCTTGGAATGCTTGAGCATCAAAAACAGTATGTGGCGGAAGAGGCGGGATTCGAACCCGCGGTGGGGATTAACCCACACACGCTTTCCAGGCGTGCGACTTAAGCCACTCATCCACCCTTCCGAAGCTGAAATTCTAACCTGATTTTTAGAGGTGCTTGGCTTTAAAGGCCTATTGCACCTAAAAAAACGAAGTTAGTTGCGTGCCCCTTGCTGCACCACGCGCATGGCAGAGGCGATCAGGCCCGACACTTCAGAGATATTGCTGGGCACGATGAGGGTGGTATTGGCGTCTTTGGCGACCTTGCTGTAGGCATCCACAGCGCTTTCAGCCACCTTCAGTTGCACAGCCTGCTCGCCGCCGGGTTGCTGAATGGCAATAGCGACACGTTCCAGCGCTTGCGCGGTGGCCTCAGCCACGGTGGTGATGGCTGTTGCCTCACCTTGGGCCTTGTTGATTGCAGCTTGCTTTTCGCCTTCAGAGCGGGCGATGAACGCCTCGCGCTCGCCGGTGGCAATGTTGATTTGCTCCTGGCGACGGCCTTCAGAAGCTGCAATCAAGGCGCGTTTTTCACGTTCAGCAGTGATCTGTGCCTGCATGGCGCGCAGAATTTCGGCGGGCGGTGTCAAATCCTTGATTTCATAGCGCAGCACTTTGACACCCCAGTTCAGGGCGGCTTCGTCGATGGCGTTGACCACTTGCGCGTTGATCATGTCGCGCTCTTCAAAGGTCTTGTCCAGCTCCAGCTTGCCGATCACGCTGCGCAACGAAGTCTGCGCCAGCTGTGTCACCGCCATGATGTAGTTGGACGAGCCGTAGCTGGCACGCATGGGATCGGTCACTTGGAAGTACAAGATGCCGTCAACTTGCAGCTGTGTGTTGTCGCGCGTAATACAGACTTGGCTGGGCACGTCCAGTGGAATTTCCTTGAGGCTGTGCTTGTACGAAACCTTCTCGATGAACGGAATGATGATGCGCAAACCTGGGCTGAGCGTGCCTGCGTATTTGCCAAAGCGCTCCTTGATCCAAGCGTGCTGCTGGGGAATGATTTTGACTGACATGCTGATGAAGATGGCAGCAATCACTAAACCGACAATGGCTATTTCCATGGTCTAAACCTTATAAGAGAAGAGAAACAGGTTAAGAAAAAAGAAGGCGCTCAGGCCTTGTCTACGATCAGTCGGTTGCCTTGCACCTCAATCACGCGGTGCTGGCCTGCTGCGGGCATGCTGCCGGGGCGCAGTACCACGGTCCACTGGCTGCCGCGGTAGGCGATGCGGGCGGTGCCGTCGCTGTTCCATTCTGGGACATGCACGGTCTCGCCAATATCCAGATTCAAATCGGGGTTGGCGCCTGCAGGCAGCTCAGGCATGCGCCGACCACGTATGCGGCGGCACAGCATGACCGACAGCACGCCCACGATGGCGGCAGTGCTGATCTGGATGGAAACGTTCAGCCCCAGATGTGCGGCCACAGCGCCAGCTGCCATGCCCAGTGCAATCATCAAGAGATAAATACCTCCCGTGAGCAGCTCGGCGGCGATGGTGATGCCCGTCAATATCCACCACAACGTACTTTCCTCCATGTGTCGACTCCCTTGTCTTGTTAATGGCAGTGTCATGAAACTGCCTGTAAATGTAGGAAAAGCGTCTGCAAATTGCAGTCTTGCCTGCGATATTACTTACACTGCGCGCCTATCTGACTTTTATTGATCCCCGATTGCAAAGGGTTGCGCATGAAATTCCGTTTTCCCATCGTCATCATTGACGAGGATTACCGCTCCGACAACACATCTGGCTTGGGCATTCGCGCCCTGGCACAGGCCATAGAGGTTGAAGGTTTTGAGGTTTTGGGTGTTACCAGTTACGGTGACCTGAGCCAGTTTGCGCAGCAACAAAGTCGCGCCAGTGCCTTCATCTTATCGATCGATGATGAAGAGCTGACCGGCGACAACGATGACCCCATCATTCACAGCCTGCGTAACTTCATTGGTGAAGTGCGCCGCAAGAATGAGGAAGTGCCGATCTACATTTATGGCGAAACCAAAACGGCACGCCATTTGCCCAACGACATTTTGCGTGAACTGCACGGCTTCATTCACATGTTTGAGGACACGCCGGAGTTTGTGGCCAAGCACATCATCCGTGAAGCCAAGAATTATCTGGAAAGCGTGCAGCCGCCGTTCTTCAAAGCGCTGCTGGATTACGCCGAAGACGGCTCCTACAGCTGGCACTGCCCCGGTCACTCAGGTGGTGTTGCGTTTTTGAAAAGCCCTGTGGGCCAGATGTACCACCAGTTTTACGGTGAGAACATGCTGCGCGCCGACGTGTGCAATGCGGTGGAAGAGCTGGGCCAGTTGCTGGACCACAACGGCGCGATTGGTGAATCTGAGCGCAATGCAGCGCGCATTTTCAATGCCGATCACTGCTACTTTGTGACCAACGGCACATCCACTTCCAACAAGATCGTCTGGCACCACACCGTGGCCCCGGGCGATGTGGTGGTGGTGGACCGCAATTGCCACAAGTCCATCCTGCACTCCATCATCATGACGGGTGCTATTCCGGTGTTCCTGAAGCCCACGCGCAACCATTTCGGCATCATCGGCCCGATTCCGCAAAGCGAATTCAGCGTGGAGTCCATTCAGGCCAAGATTGCCGCCAACCCGCTGCTCAAGGGGGTGGATGCCAAAAAGGTCAAGCCCCGTGTGCTGACGCTGACGCAGTCCACCTACGACGGCGTGCTCTACAACACCGAAACCATCAAGAACATGCTGGACGGCTATGTGGCCAACCTGCATTTTGATGAGGCATGGCTGCCCCATGCGGCGTTCCATCCTTTCTACGGCACTTACCACGCCATGGGCAAGAAGCGCCAGCGCCCGAAAGAGTCTGTGGTTTACGCCACGCAGTCCATCCACAAGCTGCTGGCCGGTATCAGCCAGGCTTCGCATGTGCTGGTGCAAGACTCGCAAAACGAAAAGCTGGATCACCACCTGTTCAACGAGGCGTACCTGATGCACACCTCGACCAGCCCGCAGTACAGCATCATTGCCAGCTGCGATGTGGCTGCTGCCATGATGGAGCCGCCCGGGGGCACTGCGCTGGTGGAAGAGTCCATCGTGGAGGCACTGGACTTTCGCCGGGCCATGCGCAAGGTGGACGACGAGTTTGGTGACGACGACTGGTGGTTTGAAGTCTGGGGCCCCGAAAAACTGGCTGAAGAAGGCGTGGGCCGTGCCGAGGATTGGATCATTCGCGGCAAGGACGCTACGCCCAAGTCCAAGTCCAAGAAAAAGAACGGTAAAGAGTTCGACAACTGGCACGGCTTTGGCGACCTGGCCGACGGCTTCAACATGCTGGACCCCATCAAGTCCACCATCGTGACGCCTGGCCTGGATCTGGATGGTGACTTTGCCGACACTGGCATTCCAGCCTCGATCGTGACCAAGTACTTGGCAGAGCATGGCGTGGTGGTGGAGAAAACGGGCCTGTACTCGTTCTTCATCATGTTCACCATCGGCATCACCAAGGGCCGCTGGAACACCATGCTGACGGCGCTGCAGCAGTTCAAGGACGACTACGACCGCAACCAGCAGCTCACACGCATCCTGCCCGAGTTCTGCCAGCAGTTCCGCCGCTACGAGCGCATGGGCCTGCGCGATCTGTGCCAGCACGTGCACCAGATGTACGCCAAGTACGACATTGCGCGCCTGACCACCGAGATGTACCTGTCGGACCTGAAGCCCGCCATGAAGCCATCGGATGCCTACGCACACATTGCCCAGCGCAAGACCGAGCGTGTAGAGATCGACCACCTGGTTGGCCGTACCACGGTGGGTCTGGTTACACCTTACCCACCGGGCATTCCGTTGCTGATTCCTGGTGAAGTCTTCAACAAGAAGATCGTGGATTACTTGCTGTTTGCGCGTGACTTTGCCAAAGAGTGCCCGGGCTTTGAAACCGATATCCACGGTCTGGTGGAGATTACGGACGACAACGGCGTTGTGCACTTTTACGCAGATTGCGTGGCCGAAGAAAAGCCTGCCGCGGTCAAGCCCCGTGCACGTTCGCAAGTGCGCAAACCAGTGGCCAAATCCACTGGCGCTGCAGCCAAGTAAAGGCTGACAAAACTGCCAAGGCTTTAGCCGCAAGCCTTTAATAAAGAGAGCTACCAGCGCTTACGTACACTGGTTTTCAGATAGTTTTATATCTAAAAACCAATGTACGTAAGCGCTGGTAGCTCTTTTTTTGTTGTTTTTTAGGGCGAATCGTTAGAAGAAGTGTTGACCAGGGTGCTATCACTGCGTACCCGCCAGTAGCGGGCAAACCTTGGCAGGCCACTGGGGTGGCTGCCGTTGAAACGGTAGGTGATGGTGCTGCCCATGGCGGGCGGCTGGGCGCGCTCGGCATCGCTCAACCCGCTGCCAATCTTGAAACGCTGGCCGTTGGGCATCTCCACCAGCAGCGCGCCTGTCATGCCCTGGTATTTGCCTTTGCCGGGCAGGTGGGCTACCACCACGGCCTCGGCGTCTTCAAACAGTTTGAGCTTGATGAGGTCATCGCTGCGGCCTGCGCGGTAAGGGCTGTCGGCCCGCCGCAGCATCAGGCCCTCGGCACCGGCTGCGCTCACCGTGCGCAACTGGCGCATCAGTGCCTCATGGCTGGCAACTTGCCATTGCGCAGCAGCCTGCACCCACTCTTGGCCAATGGCTGCCACCAGTTTTTGCAGCGCTTGCTGGCGCTGTGTAAAAGGGCCGCTGTGCGCGGGCAGGTCAAACACCATGTAGCGCAGTGCGCGCCAGCCCGCCTCGTCTTTGCTGCCTTGGCCAACGCTCGATTGCACGGCTGCAAACTGCGCCCGTCCGGCCCACAGCTCACCGTCCATGGGCTGTGCAGGCCAGTGGCGGGTAAACCATGCGGGCGCATCAATCGGCACACCCTGTCGGCTGCGCAGTTGCTTGCCATCCCAGTGGGCGCGAATGCCGTCGTATTTTTCGCTGACCCAATAGGCTTGTACATCGATGTCAGGGCGGTAGGTGTTGGCCAGTGTCAAATCACTGGCCCATGCCGCAGTGGCGCAGGCTGCGGCAAGCGCTGCACACAGCATGCGGCGCAGCACCATCCATGTGGACATGGCAGCTCCTTTCCTGTCTGACGTTGGGTATAGGTCTTGGTGTGGCTGCATTTCACCAAATTGGTGCTGCAGTGCCAAGCCCGAAAGTCAGATGAGCACAAGCTCAGAAGGGCACAAGCGGCAAAGCCTGAGCGCTGTGCAAGGAGCCGCCGCGCGGCCCTAAATCACAATCTGGCTGCCCAGCTCCACCACGTTGCGATGCGGCAGGCGCAGAAAGTCGGCCGCTGAGCCTGCGTTGCGGTACATCTGGGCAAACAGCTTTTCGCGCCACAGGGCCATACCATGGCCGCGCTGCGGCACGATGATGTCGCGCGAGAGGAAGTAGCTGGTTTCCATGATGGAGGTGGACGGCAGCTCCCCACGCTGGGTGAGCATGGACAGAGCGTTGGGCACGTGCGGGTCATCCATAAAGCCAAAGTGCAGCATCACCTGCCAGCAGTCATGGCCCAGATCGTGCGCCGTGGCGCGGTGTGCTGGGGGAATGTGTGCCAGCTCATGGTGGCGCACCGTGACAAATACGTTGCGAGCGTGCAGCACCTTGTTGTGCTTGAGGTTGTGCAGCAAGGCGCTGGGCACCGTGCCAGATTGCGACGACAGAAAGACCGCTGTGCCTGCCACGCGCGTGACGCTGTCACGGCGCAGCATTTGCAAAAACTCGGCCAGTGACAGCGCATGTGGCTGCATGGCGCTTTGCACCAGCTGGCGGCCTGTGTGCCAGGTGCGCATCAGCACAAACATGCCGGCACCAATGGCCAGTGGGAACCAGCCCCCATCAGGCAGTTTGATGAGGTTGGATGCAAAAAAGCTCACATCCACGACCAAAAAGAACAGGGTGGCCGCAGCGGCGGGGAACAGCGGGTACTTCCAGCCCCAGCGCACAACAAAGAACGTCAGCACCGTGGTGATCAGCATGTCCAGCGTCACGGCAATACCGTAAGCCGCAGCCAGATCGCCAGAGGACTGGAAAAAGATGACGGCCAGCGCAATACCGGCGCACAGGCCCCAGTTCACCAGTGGCAGGTAGATCTGGCCTGTATCGGTTTCGCTGGTGTGCAGCACCTGCAAGCGCGGCAGATAGCCCAGCTGGATGACTTGTTTGGTCACGCTGAAGGCGCCCGTAATCAAGGCCTGTGATGCAATCACGGTGGCGGCTGTAGCCAGTACCACCAAAGGCAGCAGCATGGCGCGCGGAGCCATGGCAAAGAAGGGGTTGCTGACGGCATCAGGTTGCTGCAGCAGCAAGGCCCCCTGGCCCAGATAGTTGATCAGCAGCGCTGGCATGGCCACGCTGAACCAGGCCTGGCGAATGGGCCGTTTGCCAAAGTGGCCCAGGTCGGCGTACAAGGCCTCGGCGCCCGTCACGCAGAGCACCACGGCACCCAGCAGCAAAAAGGCGGTACCGGGTTCTTCGGCAATGAAAGCCAGCGCATAGTGGGGACTGAGTGCCCACAAAATCTGGGGCAGCTGCACGATGTGCCAGATGCCCAGCGCGGCCAGACTCAGGAACCACAGCAGCATGATGGGCCCAAACCAGCGCCCAATCCCTGCCGTACCACGCTTTTGCACGGCAAACAGCACGAACAAGATGCCCAGCGTCAGCGGCAAAATGGCTGACGACAAGTTGGGTGAGATGACGGCCAGGCCTTCAACAGCCGAGAGCACCGAGATGGCAGGCGTAATGACGCCATCGCCATAAAACAGGCAGGTGCCGAAAATGCCAATCGCCATCAGATAGCGGCGCAGGCGAGGGTGCCCTTCTACCGCGTGTGCAGCCAGCGCCAGCATGGCCACCAAGCCCCCTTCGCCGCGGTTGTCAGCGCGCAGCACCAGGGTGACGTATTTGAGGGAAACAATGACCGTGACAGTCCACACCACCAGCGACAGCACGCCGTAGACGTGCTGGGTGGTGAGCGAGACGTGGCCGGAGTTAAAAACTTCTTTGAGCGCGTACAGAACGCTGGTGCCTATGTCCCCATAGACGACACCCAAAGCACCCAGCGTGAGGGCGGTAAACGATGATTTTGTAGATTGCACAAAAAAAGCAGGCAGCAACGATGAGCGCGATTGTGCGATGGCGGCAGCTGCGCGTCGATGCGTGTGCAAAGCTACGCTGTAGGCATGGACTAATGCTTGACGCCATCCAAAAACCTGAGCTCTTTTAAAAAGGGAGCTTTGTACGAAGGCTGGATGGGCGTCAAGAGCCTAAAACATGGTGATTATTCGCGGTGATCGTTTATTGGCGCTCAATCACACCGCAGGCCAGACGGGCACCCGCATTGCCAGTTGGCTGGGTGTGAAAGTCATCGGGGTTAGCGTGCACGATCAAGCCTTTGCCCAGAATGTCGTGATCACCTTTGCCCAGTGCCAGCTGGGTGGACTCAAACTGCACGATAGCCAGGCCATTGGCATTGGCCTGCAAGCTGGGTAAGTCCCCCACATGGCTGGCCGTTTGACCATGCTTGCCATGTGCGCTGGCTGCAGGGTTGAAGTGCCCGCCTGCGCTGGTGCCGTCAGGGCTGCTGCAATCGCCTTTTTCGTGGATATGAAAACCGTGCTCGGAATTAGGCTTGAGGCCACTGACTTGGCCCGATACCTTGACGATACCGTGCTCGTGCTGGCTGAAATGCACCTTGCCTGTGACCGCGTTGCCTGCGGTGGGCTCAAGCTCTGCAGTGGCAGAAACGCCTTTGTAAGTGCCTGCACAACCGATCAGTGATGCAGCAGCAATACCGCCTAAAAAATATCGATAGAACATGGCAACCTCCGAATTTGTTGGAATAGGGGAACAGGGTTTGACTATGCAGGGTACAGCCTCTGGGGCATGTCCACCCCGTCCGAGCTTTACGTAATAGATTACCGCTTGTCACTGAATTTGCCCAGACGAGCTGTGGCTGTGTACGCACTTAGCTCAGCTCAGCTCAGCGAGGTGTCCATGATCATCATCAGCACAAAGCCCAGCATGAGTCCGCCGGTGGCATAGGTCTCATGCCCTTTGCGGTGTGATTCGGGAATGATTTCATGGCTGATCACAAACAGCATGGCCCCCGCTGCAAAGCCCAGGCCCCAAGGCAAAATGCTCAGTGATGTGCTGACAATGGCTGCACCCAGAACTGCGCCGACGGGTTCAATCAAGCCACTGAGCATGCCCAGCAGCACGGAAAGCTTGCGACTGTAGCCTGCAGCGAGCAAGGCAACCGCAACCACCAGCCCCTCGGGCACGTCCTGGATAGCAATCCCGGTGGCCAGTGCATTGCCTGCTGCACTGCCGCTGGCGTAGCCTACGCCAATGGCCAGGCCTTCAGGCAGGTTGTGCAGGGCAATGGCAAACACAAACAGCCAGGTGCGCTGCAGTTTGCGCGCAGCATCTACATCCATCCCCTCACGGCCTTTGATGAAGTGCTCATGGGGCAGCATCTTGTCCATGACCATCAGGGTCAGTGCGCCCAGCAATATGGCGCAACCAATCACGCCACCTGCCGCCCAGCCACTGCCCCCAAACATGCCCTGACTGCGGACAGCTTCCAGCCCCGGCAAGATGAGCGAGAAAGCGCAGGCAGCCAGCATGACCCCGGCCCCAAAGCCAAAGAGTGTGTCTTGCGTGCGCTCGGACATGCGCTGCGAGAACATGACGGGCACTGTTCCCAGCGCTGTTGCCAGGGCTGCGGCAGAGCCACCCGCCAGAGCCTGCAGAACCACCGGGTGGTTTTGCGCATAGGCCCAAAATTGGTGGCACAGGGCCCAGACGCCAACCATCATGATGGTCAGTCCGATCCACAGTCTGAAGCTGTGGCGCACTTCCACAGGCGAGCGCAGACGTGGGTGCGAATCGTCAATGGCAGCGGGGTGTTTCTTCATGCGCATGCTCTTTGGGGTAATGGGCGTACCTGCTTAGCCTTGTCAGGCATTGCGGGCGGCGGCAAAGCGACGGGAAACTTCAGCCCAGTCAATGACGTTGTAAAACGCGGCGATGTATTCGGGGCGACGATTTTGGTACTTGAGGTAGTAGGCGTGCTCCCACACGTCCAGCCCCAGGATCGGGGTAGAGCCTGAACCAATACCTTGCATGAGCGGGCTGTCCTGGTTACCACTGCTTTCGATAGCCAGGGTGCCTTGCGCGTTGACGACCAGCCATGCCCAGCCACTGCCAAAGCGCGTGAGTGCAGCCTGCGTGAACGCGGCCTTGAATGCCTCCAGCCCGCCCAGGTCTGCTTGTATGGCCTGTGCCAGCTCACCTGTCAGGCCCGAGTCACCTTGCCCTTTAGGGGTCATCACGGTCCAGAACAGGCTGTGGTTGGCATGCCCGCCACCGTTGTTGCGCACAGCTGCGCGTATCCCTTCAGGCAGCCGGGACAGATCGGCAATCAGCTGCTCCAGTGGTTCATCGGCGTGGGGGGTGTCTTTCAGCGCTGCGTTCAGGTTGTTGACGTAAGCCTGATGGTGCTTGGTGTAGTGAATCTCCATGGTTTGTGCATCAATATGCGGCTCCAGCGCGTCGAAGGCATAGGGCAGTGTGGGCAGTGTGTGAAGGGTCATGTCGAGGCTTTCAGTCAGAGAGCATAGCCATCAGTGCAGATGGCCGGAGGGGTAACGAATGCTGGGTGTCGATGGTGCAAAGCAAGCGCTGTCAGCTTGCCCTGGCATGGGGGCACGCAAAGCAGCATCAATGCAGGCAGAGCTTCCGTGGCGGCACTGCCATTGCAGCAGGGCGCCACGTGTTTCGCGCAAGTGGCGCAGGGCCGCCTGCTGCACCTCGGGGGTTGTCGCTTGGGCACTTTCTATGCTGCTCAGCCCGATGTGTGCATCGCACAGGTAATCGAGGGCGAGTACCCGTTGCTGGCGCTGCTCCAGCAATTGGGCAACGTTGTGGTGGCTCACCACCCAGACTGCCATGCAGTGATCAGGGTGTGCATGCAGCAGTGGCCCGGCCAGAAGGCGCGCTGCCACCTGCAGTGCTTTGATTTGCAACGCCAGCGCGCTTTCTGTCTTGCCATTCAGAGTGAACTGCATGGCACGTTGTGCCAGATGCTCCCAGGCCTGCAGACTGCTGTCGTCCTGTGCAGCGTGCTGATCTGAAGCATCAGAAATGTTGGTGGCGTGCATCCGCAGGCATTCCTTGGGTAGTGGTGCTGCCAAATTTTGCGCAGCATAAATTGACTGAGAATTATTATCATTCAATATTTGCGTTGCTGCAGATAAAATGCGAGCAAACCACCGGATGCACCTGAGAAATAGGGTGTTTTGAAGAGCGATCAGCGGGTGATGAGAGGATCACAGGCGCAAAAAAACCCCGCAAGCCTTGCAGACCCAGGGGCAGCTATGTCTGCGTGCTGCCCGCTAATGTGGCAGGAACACCCTGCGTGAATGCTTGCCCTGCCGGAGCCTCCTTGAACACCAAGCAGTCCGAGAAATATGACGGCTAACTGGGCCGTTGTGTCGCAAGTTAACGCTTGGTGTGCGTGCTCCAGAACGTGCGCATTTTGGCTGGGGTGACTGCATTGCACGTGAGGGCGGCTTACCGCAGTGGAAGCAGACATCCATCAAAAAATGGATTTGTTTCCTGTAAAGCCAGTGCAGCCAGGCATTGCTCTGTGCTGCTATCCTCAAAATTAATAGCTGCTAAGGATTAGATGAAAAAATTTCTCTTACCAATCTTCGTTGTCATTAGCTTTATCGACCCTGCTTGGGCTGACTCTGAAAAAGAAGTGGTGCAAGTTCTTGCATCTTGCTTGGTTGAGAATGCGCCAGAAAATTGGGAGGAACTTTCGGTTCACTACTCCCGTGATGGAGTGAATGAAAAAGGCCTGAACCAAGTTTCTGTGAAGCACAGTGTGAGTGTTGCAGGGGAGGCAAGCAGATTGGAACCATGCAGACCTCTAATTCCAACGATGTTGGTAGAAAAGCTCAGCAAAAATCTCCCAGAAAATTCACAGCAGTGGAAAGCAGCAGACATCAAGATATTCAAGACAGGCCGATTTAGCATTGACTGGATTCAGCCCTAGTCCCCAGTGACTTGAGCTTCTGTCTAACACGCTGAAGTGCAGTAGCGCGAATGTTTCAAGCAGGTTGGCAGTCGTCACGCATTGAGACTAGTGCGAGATGATGATTGGCCCTAGAGGGGCAGGGACGATGAATTGCTGACTAAGTAGGAGTGAACCTGCTTGCGGCTTAATGAACCCGCAGCACCTCAAACTGCTGCCGGATTCGAGCAATCTGTATCGATACTTCATCACCCTCACACCTACCTAGCATGGCCCTGCCTAAAGGGGCTTCGCTGCTGATGACCTGAACGAGTTCAGCGCCAATGACCAGCTGCATGCTGCCCCCATCCGGGCCTAGAAAAAGCTGTTGCTGCTTGTCCTCGCAATCCACCAGACAGACCAGCGCACCAAGCTCTATACCTTTGTCAGCGTTGTAAGGGCGCGGGCAAAACTGGAGCCAATTGGCCATCGCCTGGCGGATGGCTTCGGCGCGACGTGCTTGGCCCGTGGCCAGGTACGCGGCTTCGAGGCCCAGTGTGTCGTATTTGTTTTCGGCGATATTTTCTTCGTGAATCGCCGCTTCATGGGCCGCACGCGCAGCCTGTTCGGTTTGCCGCAGATCCTCAGCTAGTCGTTCCAGCACCTGCTGCTGCAGCAACAATTTATCCATAGTGAAAAGTAGGTATCTCGAACAAGCGTGGATTAGATTTTGAGTGTGAAGTGCGTCATCGCCTTGCTGACGCTTGTGCTGGCTGCAAGTTAAGTCAGCTACGGGGCGGTCATGCCAGCCGCAGATCGATAAAAACGGTCATTGGCATTGACTGCTATTAGTAGATGCTGAACTTGGTTTTTTCACTTCTGCAATGAGAAGGTCATTGGAACTGCGTACCACTGGGGCTTTGCATGGCCCTTTCGGACAAACTTCATCTTAGATACGGAGTCGAGAGCAGCTTGGTCCAAAAGTGTATATCCACTGGAGTGCTTCACCAATGCTTTTGAGGTTGCGCCATCCGGGTTGATCCAAACGCAAATGATTACCTAAAAAAACGCCGACATTTACGTCGGCATCTGGGTGCGGTGATGTATTGCGCTGTTTCTATATATCGACTGTGTCCACGATAAAAACTCAGTGTTGACAGCTATTTAGAGTCAACCGCGCATGCCTTATGTATTTTTAAGACATGAGGCATTAGCTGCCTGCTTTAGTTTTAGCTAAAGCAGGCGTGGCTTACACCTGATCGGCTGACAGGCCTGCTGTCTGGCTAAAGCCACCGTCTACATAGGTGATCTCGGCTGTCACGCCAGAAGCCAGGTCGGACAGCATGAATGCGGCCACATTGCCGACATCTTCAATGGTGACGTTGCGGCGCAGTGGCGATGCATCGGCCACGCGGCCCAGCAACTTGCCAAAGTCCTTGATGCCCGAAGCTGCCAAAGTCTTGATGGGGCCGGCAGAAATGCCGTTGGCGCGGATGGCGCGGCCATCTGCGGTGCGGCCCACGGCTTCAGCCAGGTAGCGCACTGAAGCTTCCAGCGATGCCTTGGCCAGACCCATGGTGTTGTAGTTGGGAATAGAGCGCAGTGCGCCCAGGTACGACAGGGTTAGCAGCGACGACTTGTCGTTCAGGTAAGGCAGAGCCGACTTGGCCATTGCGGGGAAGCTGTAGGCGCTGATGTCGTGGGCGATCTGGAAAGCTTCGCGGCTCAGACCTTCCAGGAAATTGCCTGCAATGGCTTCGCGGGGCGCGAAACCGATGGAGTGCACAAAGCCGTCAAACTTGCCCCAAGCATCGCCCAGGCCCTTGAACATGGCTTCGATCTGCGCGTCGTCGGCAACGTCGCAGTCAAAAATCAGGGTCGAGTTGAATTCAGCCGCGAAATCGGTGATGCGGTCCTTGAAACGCTCGCCCACATAGCTAAAAGCCAGTTCAGCGCCTTGCTCGTGGCAAGCCTTGGCAATACCGTAAGCGATGGAGCGGTTGGACAGCACGCCAGTGATCAGCAGCTTCTTGCCGGTCAGAAAACCCATTGTTCTTCTCCTTAGGAAATTCAGTGAAGGCCAGCCGCAGGTTTTGTACAACGCAAAAAACACAGGGCGGCGGGCCGTAGTGGTGCAGAATTGTCGCATGCGCTTTTGGAAGTTTTGTTTCTTGCTCGCAGGAGCCACTACGGTTGCCCCGACTTGGGCCGACTACGCCTACGCTTTGTGGGGGCAGCCCAAGTACGCACAAGACTTTGCACACTTTGGCTATGTCAACCCTCAAGCCCCCAAGGGCGGGGAGCTGCGGCTGGTCAGCAATTTGCGGGTTTCAACCTTTGATAAATACAACCCGTTCACCATCAAAGGCAATGCACCCGCGTACTTGTCTAACCTAATGTTTGACACCTTGCTGACTGGCAGCATGGATGAAACAGCCACAGGCTATGGTCTGCTGGCAGAAGACGTGACGGTGGCCGCTGATGGCATGTCTGCCACCTTTCGCTTGCGCCGCCAAGCACGCTTTCACGACGGCACACCGGTGCTGGCCCAGGATGTGCAGCACAGTTTTGCCACGTTGATGGGGCCGCACACCTCGCCCGCCTACAAAACTATGCTGGCCGAAGTTGCTGGCTGCGAGGTGATCAACAACCGTACGGTTCGTTTTACTTTTCGAGCGCCCAATCGTGAGTTGCCGCTGACCGTGGGGAGCTTGCCTATCTTCAGCCGGGCATGGGGTGCCGGCAAGCCCTTCAATGAAGTGGTGATGGACACACCAATTGGCAGCGGCCCCTACAAAATTGGCCCGGTGCGCTTTGGCAAAGACATCACCTATGTGCGTGATGCACATTACTGGGCCAAAGATTTGCCCGTGCGCCGAGGCACGATCAACTTTGACAATATCAACGTCAAAATCTACAAAGACAACACCGCCAGACTGGAAGCGCTGAAGGCCGGTGAGTTTGATTTGATGCGTTTTTACAGTGCGGGCGACTGGGCGCGGCGTGTGGATGGGCGCAAGTTCAAATCTGGTGAATTGGTCAAAGGCGAGTTTGAGCACAAGCAACCCACGGGCTTTCAAAGCTATGTGCTCAACGTGCGTCGGCCTTTTTTGCAGGACGTACGCGTGCGCGAGGCACTGGGCTTGGCGCTGGACTATGAGTGGATGAACCGCCAGATGTTTTACGGTGCTTACCAGCGCGTGAATGGCATCTTTGGCAATACCTTGTGCCAGACCACGGGGCTGCCCAGCGCTGCCGAACTGGCTCTGATGCAGCCTTGGGGCGAGTTGTTGCCCCCAGGTGCCTTTGGGCCCATGACGGTTGCACCACGTACGGATGGCGATAGCAGCCTGCGCGAGAACTTGCGCAAAGCTAAAGGTTTGCTGGCTGCGGCAGGCTGGACGGTGCAAGGCGGTGTACTACGCAACAGCGCAGGCCAGGCCATGGAGTTGGAATACTTGGACAGCAATGATGCCGGCCAGCGCACCGTAGCGTCATGGCAGCGCAATCTGCAAAAGCTGGGCATACAGCTCAATTTTCGCGCCGTGGACTATGCGCTGTACCAGCAGCGCCTGCAAAAGTTTGACTTTGATATCACCTCTATTGCCTACCAGGGCACCAACAACCCGGGGCAGGAGTTTGCAGATTTGTTTGGCAGTGCTGCAGCAGATCAAGAAGATTCGGGCAATTTCCCTGGTGTGAAAAGCAAGGCAGTGGATGCGTTCATTCAGGCCATGGTGTCGGCCAAGACCGAGGCGCAATTGCTGCCAGCCTGCCATGCACTGGAGCGAGCAATTGCCCACGGTCACTATTTGATTCCGCAATGGTCGTCCAGCACGCACCGTATGGCCTATAACCAGTGGCGTCTGGAGCACCCGCAGGTGATTCCGCCGTACTCCAATGGCGAAAACTGGGTGATCGATACGTGGTGGGCGCGCATGCCGCCCTTGACAGCGGAAACGGCCCCGGTGGTCTTGAAAGAGCAGGCGCAATAAATATGCTGGCCTACATTCTCAAACGCATTCTGCTAATGGTGCCCACGTTGCTGGGTGTACTGCTACTGACTTTTGTGGTCATACAGTTTGTTCCCGGTGGCCCTGTGGAGCAGTACCTGGCGGAGGCCAAAGCAGGGGCGGGTGGGGGTGCCGAAGGCGGCGGCATGGCTTACCGCGGTGCGCAGGGGGTGGATCCACAGCGTATCGAGCAAATCAAGGCTTTGTATGGCTTTGACAAACCGGCGCACGAACGTTTCTTTCAAATGCTGCGCCAGTTTGCCCAATTCGATCTGGGCACCAGTTTTTTTCAGAACAAACCCGTATGGGCTTTGATTGTGGAAAAACTGCCGGTGTCCATCAGTTTGGGGTTATGGACGTTTTTCATCAGCTATCTGGTCGCGGTACCGCTGGGCGTGGCCAAGGCGGTACGTGCAGGTTCGCGTTTTGATTTGGTGACCACGCTGCTGATCTTGATTGGTTACGCCATTCCGGGTTTTGTTCTGGGCGTGGCGTTGCTGGTGATTTTTGGCGGGCAGTTACAGTGGTTTCCGCTGCGCGGGCTGACTTCTGCCAACTGGGATGAGCTGAGTGCCATGGGCCAGGTGGTGGATTACCTGTGGCACATTGCGCTGCCGGTAACCGCCATGGTGGCGGGCAGCTTTGCGGTGACGGCCATGCTCACCAAGAATGCTTTTCTGGAAGAAATTCGCAAGCAATACGTGCTGACGGCGCGTGCCAAAGGCTTGAGCAAGCGGCAGGTGCTGTGGAAGCATGTGTTTCGCAATGCGCTGATTCCCATCATCACGGGCTTTCCGGCAGCGTTCATTGGTGCATTCTTTGCCGGTTCGCTGCTGATTGAAACGCTGTTCTCGCTGGACGGTCTGGGTCTGCTGAGTTACGAGAGCGTGATTCGCCGCGACTACCCTGTGGTGCTGGGCTCGCTTTACCTGTTTACCTTGATCGGGCTGGTGACCAAACTCATCAGCGACCTGTGCTACGTGTGGGTTGATCCACGCGTAAAATTTGATTGAAATATGGCTCTAACGCAAGAACCATCTGCGCAAGCAGCTATGCTTATTGATGCTTCACCCACTGTGGCCCCACGCTCTGTTTCTCCGGGGCGCAGGGCATGGCAGCGTTTCAAGCGCAATAAGCTGGGTTTTTACAGCCTCATTTTGTTTTGCGTGATGGTGGTGCTCAGCCTGTGCGCTGAGGTGGTGAGCAACGACAAGCCGCTCATCGTGCGCTATGAAGGGCAAACCTACTTCCCGCTGCTCAAAGACTACCCAGAGACCGTTTTTGGTGGCGACTTTGAGACGACCACTGACTACCTCGACCCCTACATCACTGAGCAACTGCACAAGGGCAGCAACTGGGCGTTGTTTCCTCTCAATCGCTATGGTGAGGCAACGATCAACTATTTCGCACATGCCCCAAATCCTGCCCCGCCATCTGCCGCCAACTGGCTGGGTACCGATGACCGAGGGCGTGATTTGCTGGCACAGCTGCTGTATGGCTTTCGGGTGAGTGTGCTGTTTGCGCTGGCGCTGACCGTTGTCGGGGTGCTGCTGGGGGTGGTGACGGGAGCGATTCAAGGCTTTTTTGGGGGCAAGACCGATTTGGCCTTTCAGCGGTTCATTGAAATCTGGGGCTCCATGCCTGAGCTGTACCTGCTCATCATCTTCAGTGCCGTGCTGGCGCCCAGCATCAGCTTGTTGCTGGTGCTGCTCAGTCTGTTTGGCTGGATGGGGCTGTCTGACTATGTCCGGGCCGAGTTTCTGCGCAACCGCCAGCTGGACTATGTGAAGGCCGCGCGCGCTCTGGGTGTGCCCAATGGGCAAATTATCTGGCGACACATCTTGCCCAACAGCCTGACGCCGGTCGTTACTTTTTTGCCGTTTCGCATGAGTGCCGCCATTTTGGCGCTGACGTCGCTGGACTTTCTAGGGTTGGGCGTGCCACCGGGTACCCCTAGCCTGGGCGAGCTGCTGAGCCAGGGCAAGAACAGCATTGATGCATGGTGGATATCGCTGGGCACGTTTGCCGTGCTGGTCATGACGCTGCTGCTGCTGACTTTTATGGGCGATGCCCTGCGCGATGCGCTGGACCCACGCAAGGCGCAAGTGACCGATGCCAAGGAGGGGGTGTGATGCAAACGGCTGATGACAAGCCGCCATTGCTGTCTGTGCATGACCTGAAGGTGCGCTTTGGCAGTAAGACGGTGGTGCAGGGGGTGAGCTTTGATGTGCATCCTGGCGAGAAACTGGCTTTGGTGGGCGAGTCCGGCTCTGGCAAAACCATCACAGCTTTGAGTTTGCTACGGCTTGCGGAAGACGCACATATCAGCGGGCAAGCCTTGCTCAATGGTCGAAATCTGCTCTCGCTGACGGAGCGAGAAATGCGTGCAGTGCGCGGCGGTGATGTGGCCATGATCTTTCAGGAGCCCATGACTGCGCTGAACCCGCTCATGACGGTGGGGGCTCAGGTGGCAGAGGTGCTGCAACTCAAAGAGGCGCTGAGCAAGCACCAGGCATGGAGACAGGCGGTGGAGTTGCTGGCGACCACCGGCATTCCAGAACCTGAACGCCGCGCGCAAAGCTATCCGCACCAGCTCAGTGGTGGGCAGCGTCAGCGCGCCATGATTGCGATGGCGCTGGCTTCCAAACCGAAATTGCTGCTGGCAGACGAGCCCACAACGGCACTGGATGTAACGCTGCGCATGCAGGTGTTGGAGCTGCTCAGTGATCTGCAGCGCCAGACGGGGATGGCAATCTTGCTGATCACGCACGACTTGCCGTTGGTGCGCCGGTTTGCAGATCGTGCGGCCGTGATGGAGCATGGCGTATTGGTAGAGCAGGGGCCAGTGACGGATCTTTTTGAGCACCCTAAGCATGCCTATACGCACAAACTGCTACACAGCCAGCCTGTGCGAGATGTACTGCAGACCAACCCCGGGGCCAGGCCAGTGGTGCAGGCCAGTCAGTTGTGTGTGAGCTATCCCGTACCGCTTGCGGGTATCAGGGGTTGGTTTGGCAAGGGTGAGTTTGTTGCGGTGCAAGGTGCGCAACTGTGCTTGCGTGAAGGGCAGACGCTGGGCGTTGTCGGAGAGTCTGGCTCAGGAAAATCCACCTTGGCGCAAGCCATTTTGGGGTTGTTGCCCAGCCACGGAGAGTTGCACATCAGTGGCAAAAACTGGCAGCAGCCCGCCATGCGCAATACACCTGCCAACCAGGCACTGCGCCGCCAGGTGCAGGTTGTTTTTCAAGATCCGTTTTCATCGCTTTCGCCGCGCATGACGGTGGAAGAAATTGTGGGCGAAGGCCTGCGCGTGCACGCCCCTGACATCAGCGAAGCGGGGCGGCGTGAACAAGTGCTGTCCGTGCTGCTGAGCGTAGGCTTGAGTGAGCAGCAGTTCCCCGGTTTGCTGCAACGTTACCCGCATGAGTTTTCGGGGGGGCAGCGCCAGCGCTTGGCTGTGGCGCGAGCTTTGATCTTGCGTCCCAAAATTTTGGTGCTGGATGAGCCCACCAGCGCGCTGGATGTGACGATTCAAAAGCAAGTGCTGGGTTTGCTGCAGCGCCTGCAGCGGGAGCTGGGGCTGAGCTATCTGCTGATTACCCACGATATGGAAGTGATTCGCGCCATGGCGCACGATGTTTTGGTAATGAAAAACGGCGAGGTGGTGGAGCAGGGCACGGTCGATGCTGTACTGGGGCAGCCCCAGCACCCCTACACCCGGCAACTGGTTACAGCAACCTTTTAGGCAGTTTCGCTGCGTGGGGTGCACGCAGCGTTGCATGTTTTGCCGCATCTTTACAAGGCATTGGGCTCAGCGTTGCTTGGTGTGCCTAGCATTGGTGTTGTCAGCAATCACTCACGAAAGGGGCCGCTATGAACAAGCAATACGTGACCGCAGCAATGACCGCATTGGTCCTGGCTGCATCCTCCCTCTCCGCCGTAGCCCAGCCACGCCATGGTGGTGGTGACTGGCAAGGTCAAGGGGCTTCACAGCGCCCTTCGCATGGCGCCCATAAGGGGCAGCAAGCGCACAAGCCGGCAAAGCCTGCCGCACCTGCGTATCGCCTTGGCGTGCAGCCAAACCATGGGCATCCACACGGAATGCCTCCGGGGCAGGCCAAACGCATGGGTGCAGGCCCGCAGCACAACTGGGTTAAAGGCAGCCGCGTGCCGCCGCAATACCGCTCATCCCACTATGTGGTTAACGACTGGCGCGGTCATGGCCTCAAGCGTCCTGCGCGTGGCCAGCAGTGGGTGCAATATGGTGGCGACTATCTGCTGGTGGCCGTGGCCACAGGCGTGATTGCGCAACTGGTTCTGGGTTACTGACGGTTGCACATGAGCACTTGGGTGCGCGGTGATTGATTTTTTGCGGTTGCTTTTAAGTGCCTGTCCTGGATTTTTGAAAGGTGCGGCAACGCAGTGAAGTTATTGCTCTGTAAAACAAAGAACCGATGCCATAGGTATCGGTTCTTTGTTTTAATAGCAGCTAGCGCATGACTGGTGAAGTATTGCAATGTAAAACACTTTAAAAGCATTGCTGTGTAAGCGCTAGTAGCTTACTTATTTGTAGCTGCCTGTGGGGTTGACGCCATCTTGGTGTACCCACAGCACTTTCTGGCTGTCCACGCCCAGTAATTGCGCTTGGTGCAGCAGTCGCTCTTCCACGCCTTCTGGCAACGATGGCTGGCGCGAGAGAATCCAGAAATAGTCCAGGTTGGAGCCAATCACCATGGCCCATTGGTAATTTTCATCCAGCGCGACTACGTTGTAGCCGCCATAAAACGGACCAAAAAATGACACCTTGAGTGCCGCAATGTCCGGTGCAATTGTCGGATGGGCTTTGCCGTGCGAAATTTTCCACTCGCCGCGCTTGGGGTCGTAGCCGCGGTTGATGACCTGGATGCTGCCATTGGGGTTGAGGTTGTACTCGGCTTGCGTGCGCTGCAGGCCTTTCTCAAAACTGTGCTCAATGCGGGCCACTTCATACCATTTGCCCAGATAGCGGTCTAGGTTGAAGTCGTCGACAGGCTGAATGCCCTCAGGGATGCGCGGGTTGCGCGTTGCATAGATGGCAGCTCCCGCCAGTGCCGCCAGGCCAATCGTGCACAGCACAGCATTGCCCACCGTCACGCTAGAGCGGCTGGGGGCTGAAACTGAGGGTGCGTTGGTGGGATGCAGCGCTGTTTTAAGGCTTTGCACTGTATTTTGTAATTTGGTGGAGGCCTTGCACTTGGGGCAAGCGCAGTGGATGTTGGCCTTGCAAGAACGGTCAAAGAAAGACATGGGCATGATCCTGTGTCAAAAAATGCAGAAACAGGCACCTTTTAGGCGCACTCGAATGCACACAGTATTTGTAGCAGAAGGCTTGCGCCGGTGTAGGTCACGTCCGTGAATCCGTGTGCTGATGTGCTGAGCTTGTGGTGTGTATGCCCAAAAATGGCAGTAAAAAGAGAAGAATGCCCAGATGTGAGACAATTTTTTGAATCCCGCCGTCACGTTGCCTTGCAGTGTGTGGAAAAATAACGGGTTTACTGAAACCTCAACTGGAGAGATTGCCATGGGCAATAAGATCGTTACTGAAGCTGACCGCAAGCGCACACCCCGTCCTGTTGCCCCTAACGGCGTAACTTTGTTGCCACAAGGCCGTGGCCAGCGCTCGAGCTTGGAGCGTGGTGCTCACACTCGCAGCAAGAAGAGCGCCGGCAAGCGCCCTCACTCGGGTTAATCCATCGAAGCATGTTTGGATGATTCGTTATCCAAATTTGCCCAAGAAAGCCTCAGGCCCTGTCTGGGGCTTTTTTTATGGATGATGCAAAGGCCGCAAAGTTGTCTGCTTTGCTCTGCATTTCGAAAAAAGACCGTGTGTGTGGATCGGTTGTCGTTAGGATGCATGGCTTTAAAGCCATGATGCTGCCCCTGTGAGGGGTTGTGGAGTCAGTTGAAGATGTACCGTGACAAGCCCTCAGATACCATGCAGCACGTGACGGCGCATGACAGCGCAACTTGGCAGGTGGTGTGCTTGTGCGCGGCATGGTGCGGTGTGTGTCGCCAGTACGAGCCAGAGTTTTTGGCCATTCAAGCAGCATTTCCCCAAATCCGCTTTGTCTGGGTGGATGTGGAAGACCAAGAAGAAATAATGGGCGATGTCGATGTGGAGACATTTCCCACATTGCTGATCGGGCAGGGCGCTGAACCGTTATTTTTTGGGCCTGTGCTGCCACAAGTTAAAGTGCTGGAGCGGTTGCTGGCCTCCTTGTTACAGGCCCCACAGAAAGCTTCCTCCATGCCGCCAGAAGCTGTACCACTATGGCAACGAATTACAGCGCAATAGCTATGATTGCTGCAGGAAATCCGGGTGCTTGACATTGCGAATCAATGCTTTGCGGATACAATAGAACATTCACGACCAAATGGGCGGGTATTAACCGCCCTTTTTTTTGGTCGCTTGCATTTGGAGCTCGAAGCCGCCAGCAAGCAATTGCAGGATGGTTATCGGGTTTTTTGTACTTCCGGGATTGAACTGAGCACGTGGCACTACAGCAAATTGTTGAACAAATCGTAACGGGTCTAGGCTATGACCTGGTGGAGATCGAGCGTTCCGCTGGCGGATTGCTTCGTGTCACCGTTGACTTGCCTTGGCAGGCTCCGCAAGAAGGTGCGGATCCTGTGCCGGAGGCTTTCGTGACCGTAGAGGATTGCGAAAAGGTCACGCGTCAACTGCAATTTGCGCTGGAAGTCGACGGTATTGATTACACGCGTCTGGAAGTGTCGTCTCCTGGAATCGATCGCCCCCTGCGCAATGAACAGGACTTTGTTCGTTTCGCTGGTGCAGAAATTGACATCACCCTCAAGGAGGCCATTGGGGCTGCTGGTGGTGGTGTGGTGAATGCAAACCGTAAGAAATTCCGGGGTACGCTGGAGCGTGCTGAATCGGGTGGCTGGCAGATCGTCTGGAGTGACGAGCCGCCGCGCAAGCCCGGTGCGAAAGTGAGCAAAAAGCGTGAGCCGGCGCCGTTACAGGCAATGGGCTTTACGCTGCAAGAGCTGCGAGAGGCGCGTTTGGCGCCCGTGGTGAGTTTCAAGGGGCGTGGCGCTAAGCCCGCTTGAGATAGAGCACAAGAGCTAGATGGGTGCCCAAGCTGGTGCCACCGCTTGAAAGAATTGAAATTAGGAGAGTCATCGCATGAACCGCGAACTGTTGATGTTGGTTGAGGCCATTTCGCGCGAAAAGAACGTAGAACGCGATGTGGTGTTTGGCGCTGTTGAGTTGGCTTTGGCGCAAGCTACCAAAAAGCTGTACGAAGGCGAAGCGGATATTCGCGTTGCGATTGATCGCGACAGCGGCGATTACGACACCTTCCGCCGTTGGGTGGTGGTGCCTGATGACGCCGGTCTGCAAAACCCCGAAGCTGAAGAAATGCTGATGGATGCGGAAGACCGCGTTCCAGGTATTCAGGTCGGTGAGTTCATTGAAGAGCAAATCGAGTCGTTGCCAATCGGGCGTATCGGTGCGATGACTGCCAAGCAAGTAATCTTGCAAAAAATTCGTGACGCTGAGCGCGAAATGCTGCTCAACGAATTCATGGCACGCGGTGAAAAGATTTTCACAGGCACGGTCAAGCGCATGGACAAGGGCGACATCATTGTCGAATCCGGTCGTGTTGAAGGCCGCCTGCGTCGCAGCGAGATGATCCCCAAGGAAAATCTGCGCAACGGTGACCGTGTACGCGCCATGATCATGGAAGTGGACTTGACCCTGCGTGGCGCACCTATCGTGCTGTCGCGTTCGGCCCCTGAGTTCATGATTGAGCTGTTCCGCAACGAAGTGCCAGAAATCGAGCAAGGTTTACTGGAAATCAAGAGCTGCGCACGCGATCCCGGTAGTCGTGCCAAGATCGCGGTTGTTTCGCACGATAAGCGCGTGGATCCAATCGGAACCTGCGTGGGCGTCCGTGGCACCCGAGTGAACGCTGTAACCACAGAGTTGGCGGGCGAGCGCGTAGACATCGTGCTGTGGTCGGAAGACCCTGCGCAGTTTGTGATTGGCGCTTTGGCTCCTGCCAACGTTTCTTCCATCGTTGTCGATGAAGAAAAGCACGCCATGGATGTGGTGGTGGATGAAGAAAATCTTGCCATCGCCATTGGTCGTGGTGGTCAGAATGTGCGCCTGGCGTCCGATCTGACTGGCTGGAAGATCAACATCATGGATGCGGCAGAATCTGCCCAGAAACAAGCTGAAGAGACCGATGGTGCTCGCAAGCTGTTCATGGAGAAGCTGGATGTGGACGAAGAGTTCGCTGGCATCTTGGTAGATGAAGGTTTTAGCAGCTTGGAAGAAGTGGCCTATGTGCCCTTGTCCGAGATGCTGGGAATTGAAGCTTTTGATGAGGAAACCGTGACTGAGTTGCGCGCCCGTGCCAAGGATGCGTTGCTGACCATGGAAATTGCTCAAGAAGAAAGCGTCAGCGAAGTCTCGCAAGAGTTGCGTGACTTGGAAGGTCTGACACCTGAGTTGGTGGCCAAATTGGCTGCTGGCGGAGTGTTGACTCGTGATGACTTGGCCGATTTGGCCATCGATGAACTGACCGAATTGACCGGTCAAACTGATGACGAAGCCAAGGCTTTGATCATGAAGGCGCGTGAACATTGGTTCACCGACGGTCAGGAATAAGGGTCAGGGAGGATCGAACGGAGTATGTCTTTGAACACTGTTGCTGAGTTCGCTAGCGAACTTAAAAAATCCCCTGAGACTCTGCTGGAACAACTCAATGCCGCTGGTGTGGCAAAGAGTTCTGGCACTGATGCCTTGACCGAAACGGACAAGCAAATGTTGTTGTCGCACCTCAAAGCCAGCCATGGCTCTGAAGGCGACGGCAAAAAGAAGATCACGCTGACGAAAAAGTCGACCAGCGAGATCAAGCAGGCCGATGCCACTGGCAGAGCCCGCACTATTCAAGTGGAAGTGCGCAAAAAACGTACTTTCATCAAACGTGACGATGCCCCCGAGGTAGTTGCCGAAGCTGCTGCCCGTTCTGCGCAAGCTGCACAGGCTTCCCAAGAGCTGGTGCGCCGCGAGGAAGAAGTCCGCAAGCAAGCAGAGATGATTAGCCAAGAAGAAGTTGAATTAGCGCAAACGCGCCATGAGCGTGAAGAGCGCGAAGACCGTGTGCGCAAAGAGCGCGAAGCGGAAGAGCGCGCTGCTGCTTACGCAGCAGCCGAAGCCGTGAAGGCTCGCCAAGCCAAGGAAGCACAAAAAGAAGCTGCTGCAGGTAATGCAGCGTTTGCTGAAGCGCGTGCCAAGGCGCAAGCTGACGCACGTGCCAAGGCCGATGACGAATCCCGTCAACGCCAGGCTGAAGAAGCTGCTCGCGCCAAGGATCTGGAAGATCGTCGTCGCAAGGCTTTGCAAGAAGCTGAAGCTATTCGCGCCATGATGGCTGCGCCTAAGAAGGTGCTGGTCGCCAAGAAGCCTGAAGAGCCCAAGAAGGTTGTTGCTCCAGCTCCGGCTGCAGATGCCAAGAAGACAACCACTTCCAAGGATGCCAAGCCTGCTGCAGGCGCTGCTACGACAGCACCTGGCCGCGCCGGTGCCAAGGACAAGGAAGTCAAGTCTTCCAAGTTGTCTTCAACTTGGTCGAATGACGCGAACGGCAAGAAGAAGGAAATCAAGACCCGTGGCGACAGCTCGGGTGGCGTGGGTAACCGTTCCAACTGGCGCGGTGGTCCTCGTGGTGGCCGTCGTGGCAACGACCGCAACGATCACCAGCAGCAGCAACAGCAGCCAGAATTCCGTGCGTTGGAAATCTCGGTGCCAGAAACCATCACTGTGGCTGAATTGGCTCACAAGATGGCAGTCAAGGCATCCGAGCTGATCAAGGTGCTGATGAAGATGGGCCAGATGGTCACCATCAACCAGCCTTTGGACCAAGACACCGCCATGATCGTGGTGGAAGAAATGGGCCACACAGCCAAGATCGCTGCGCTGGATTCTCCAGAAGCGTTCAGCGAGGAAGATACTTCCAAGTACACCGGTGAACTGGTCTCGCGTGCTCCTGTCGTTACCGTCATGGGCCACGTTGACCACGGTAAGACTTCGCTGCTGGATTACATCCGCCGCAGCAAAGTGGCAACCGGCGAAGCCGGTGGTATTACCCAGCACATTGGTGCCTACCATGTGACGACCGAACGCGGTATGGTGACGTTCCTGGACACTCCGGGTCACGAGGCGTTTACCGCTATGCGTGCCCGTGGTGCCAAGTCCACCGACATCGTAATTTTGGTCTGTGCTGCCGATGACGGCGTGATGCCTCAGACCAAGGAAGCTATCAAGCACGCCAAGGCTGCGGGTGTGCCGATCGTGGTTGCCATTACCAAGTCTGACAAGCCTGACGCGAACCCTGAGAAGGTCAAGCAAGAGCTGGTGGTCGAAGAGGTGGTGCCGGAAGAGTACGGTGGTGATTCTCCGTTCATCTCCGTGTCCTCCAAGACCGGTGCTGGCGTTGATGCGCTGCTGGAGCAAGTTCTGCTGCAAGCCGAAGTGCTGGAGCTGAAGGCTGCAGTGGACGCGTCCGCCAAGGGTCTGGTGATCGAGGCTGAACTGGACAAGGGCCGCGGCCCCGTGGCTACGGTGCTGGTGCAATCCGGTACGTTGAAGGTCGGTGACGTGGTGCTGGCAGGTCAAACCTATGGCCGCGTGCGCGCCATGCTGGACGAAGACGGCAAGCAGACCAAGTCTGCTGGTCCTTCGATCCCAGTGGAAATCCAGGGTCTGTCCGACGTGCCTTTGGCCGGCGACGACTTCATGGTCATGGCCGATGAGCGCCGTGCCCGCGAAATCGCGACTTACCGTGCAGGCAAGTTCCGTCACACCAAGCTGGCCAAGCAGCAAGCTGCCAAGCTGGAGAACATGTTCTCGGACATGACTTCTGGCAACGTGCAGACACTGCCTTTGATCATCAAGGCCGACGTACAAGGCTCGCAAGAAGCGCTGGCAACATCGCTGCTCAAGCTGTCTACCGACGAAGTCAAGGTACAGATCGTGTACTCTGGCGTGGGTGGTATTTCCGAGTCCGACGTCAACTTGGCGCTGGCTTCCAAGGCCATCATCATCGGCTTCAACGTGCGTGCTGACGCTCAGGCCCGTAAGACGGCTGAAAGCAACGATGTGGATCTGCGTTACTACAACATCATTTACGACGCCGTAGATGAAGTGAAGTCCGCCATGTCCGGCATGCTGGCTCCTGAAAAGCGCGAAGAGATCATCGGTATGGCCGAGATCCGCACTGTGTTCGTGGCAACCAAGATCGGTACGATTGCTGGTTCCTACATCACCCAGGGTCATGTGGTCCGCAACGCACACTTCCGTTTGCTGCGCGACAACGTGGTTATCTACACGGGTGAGATCGAATCGCTGCGCCGCTTGAAGGACGATGTCAAGGAAGTCAAGGAAGGCTTCGAGTGCGGTATCAAGCTGCGCAACTACAACGACATCCGCGAAAACGACGTGCTGGAAGTTTTCGAAATCAAGGAAATTGCACGTACGCTGTAAACCATAGCTTTCAGCGCTGATGAATAAAGGGTTTGAAGGTCGAAAGGCTTTCAAACCCTTCTCTGACTAGCGCTACTAGCTCATAATTTTTAATGCCACCTAAACGTAAATCTGCTGCGCCTAACCGCAGCTTCAAAGTTTCTGACCAGATCCAGCGTGATCTGTCGGAGCTGATCGCCCGCGAGTTGAAGGACCCGCGTGTTGGCATGGTCACACTGCAAGGCGTTGAAGTGACGCCCGACTATGCGCACGCCAAAGTGTTTTTCAGCTTGCTGATCGGTGACCCGGATGAGTCGCAAAAGGCGTTGAACCAAGCTGCAGGCTTTCTGCGCAATGGCTTGTTCAAGCGTTTGCACATCCACACCGTGCCTACTTTGCACTTCGTCTACGACCGCACCTCAGAGCGTGCTGCTGACATGAACGCCTTGATTGCCAAGGCTGTGGCGTCACGCGGCCCTGAAGAAGGCTAAGCAATGAACGCCACACGCACCAGGGTGCAGCGGCGCCCTGTGCATGGGGTGTTGCTGCTCGATAAACCGCTGGGTCTTTCCAGCAATGACGCTTTACAGAAGGTAAAGTGGTTGTTGCGTGCGGAAAAGGCCGGCCACACTGGAACTTTGGACCCCCTTGCCACCGGCGTGCTGCCGCTGTGTTTTGGGGCTGCCACCAAGTTCAGTCAGTTGCAGCTGGAAGCTGCCAAGACCTATATTGCTGTCGCTCGCTTAGGCCAGACCACCACCACTGCTGATGCAGAGGGTGAGGTTGTGCGTGAGCGGGTGGTGGATATGTCGGCCATCACGCCAGCGCTGCTGGCGCAGGTGCAGGCCCGCTTTACGGGTCCTATCCAGCAAGTGCCACCTATGTACAGTGCCCTCAAGAAAGATGGCAAGGCGCTGTATGAATATGCGCGCGCAGGTATTGAAATTGAGCGTCCTGCACGCAATGTAACTATTCACGCACTGGACATTGTTTTGTGCAAGGATGCGGACGGTTTTGATGCCCTGCAGCTGACAGTCACCTGCAGCAAGGGTACTTATATTCGTACGTTGGCAGAGGATGTGGGTGAAGCGCTGGGTTTCGGCGCACACCTGCGTTCACTGCGCCGTACTGACACGGGCGGCATTGGTGTCGATCGTTGCATCACTTTGGATGCCTTGATCAACATGCCCGAAGAAGAGCGCATGAGCGTGGTGCAGCCGGCAGATTGTCTGCTGCATGACCATACGCGCGTGACGCTGGATGCGAGTGAAAGCGGCCGGTTTCTGACCGGTTTGCGTCGCCGCGGTGAATGGCCCGATGCCGAGGCTGTCGCAGTTTATGGAGATGAACCACGCGCCTTGCTGGGTGTGGGGCACATCACAAGTGGGGAGCTGATTCCTGATCGCCTGCTCAGCCCCCTAGAAATTCAACAAATTTTGGAAGGCACGCCGCGCCCACAAGACCGCGGCATTTTGGAAATCGTATGAGCAAACAAATCCGCAACATCGCCATCATCGCGCACGTTGACCATGGCAAGACCACAATGGTTGACCAACTGCTGCGCCAATCGGGCACTTTTGCCGAACACGAAAAAGTGGTCGACACCGTCATGGACAACCACGCCATTGAACGTGAGCGTGGCATTACGATTTTGGCCAAAAACTGTGCCGTATCGTGGAACGATACCCACATCAACATTCTTGACACACCCGGTCACGCGGACTTCGGTGGTGAAGTTGAGCGCGCTCTGTCCATGGTGGACGGTGTGGTGCTGCTGATCGATGCGCAAGAAGGCCCTATGCCCCAGACGCGTTTCGTGACCAAGAAGGCTTTGGCCCTGGGTCTGAAGCCTATCGTGGTGGTTAACAAGGTGGACAAGCCCGGTGCCAACCCCGACAAGGTGGTGAACGCTGCGTTTGACCTGTTCGACAAGCTGGGTGCTACTGACGAGCAGCTGGACTTCCCCGTGGTGTACGCATCGGGCATCAACGGCTGGTCTTCCAAAGTAGAAGGCGCACCAGGTGAAAAGTGGGGCGAAGACATGTCGGCCCTGTTTGACACCATCTTGGAGCACGTGCCTTTCGTGCAAGGCGATGCCACTGCACCTTTGCAGTTGCAAGTGTCTGCGCTTGACTACTCCACGTTTGTGGGCCGTATCGCTGTGGGCCGTATCACCCAGGGTACTTTGAAGGTTGGCCAGAACGTGCAAGTGATGGCCGGTCCTGATGGCAAGGCTTACAACGGCAAGATCAACCAGATCCACAAGTTCCAGGGTATCGACCGCGTGCAAGCCACGGAAGCCGGTCCTTCGGAAATCGTGCTGATCAACGGTATCGAAAACATCGGTATCGGTGAAACCATCACTGACCCCACTAATCCCCAGCCTCTGCCGATGCTGAAGATTGACGAGCCCACACTGACCATGAACTTCTGCGTGAACAACTCGCCTTTGGCGGGCCGCGAAGGCAAGTACGTGACCAGCCGTCAAATCTGGGACCGCCTGCAAAAGGAACTGCGCTCGAACGTGGCTTTGCGCGTCAAGGAAACCGACGAAGACGGTATCTTTGAAGTGATGGGCCGTGGCGAATTGCACCTGACCATTTTGATTGAAGAAATGCGCCGTGAAGGCTATGAACTGGCCGTGTCCAAGCCACGCGTGGTGTTCAAGGACATCAACGGTGTCAAGCACGAGCCAATCGAGCTGGTGACTGTGGACATCGAAGAAGGTCACCAAGGCAGCGTGATGCAAGCCTTGGGCGAGCGCAAGGGTGAACTGGTGAACATGGAACCCGATGGCCGCGGTCGCGTTCGTCTGGAATACCGTATTCCTGCCCGTGGCCTGATCGGCTTTACCAACGAGTTCATGAACATGACCCGTGGTTCGGGCCTGATCGCCAACATCTTTGACAGCTACGAACCCCATAAGGGTGACATCGGTGGCCGCAAGAACGGCGTGCTGATCTCCATGGACGACGGTGAAATCTTCACCTACGCCCTGGGCAAGCTGGACGACCGTGGTCGTATGTTTGTGAAGGCCAACGACCCTGTGTACGAAGGCATGATCATTGGTATCCACAGCCGTGACAACGATCTGATCGTCAACGCCACGCGTACCAAGCAGCTGACCAACTTCCGTGTATCTGGTAAGGAAGACGCGATCAAGATCACGCCTCCTATCCAGCTGTCGCTGGAATACGGTGTTGATTTCATTGAAGACGACGAGCTGCTGGAAATCACGCCTACCAGCCTGCGCGTACGCAAGCGTTTCTTGAAGGAACACGAGCGCAAGCGTGCTCAGCGCGACAACTAAGCCGCGTTCAGCTTGCTTACAAAAGGCCGCCTTGTGCGGCCTTTTTTCATGCCAGGGTGCCCTTGAAATGCAGCCAGAGTGACAAAACAAAAACGCCGCTTGCGGTATTGTGCTCACTTTGTTGGAGACAGTTGGAGCACAAAAATATGTCACAGACCCCTGCAGACGTTCTGGCCGAAGTACGCGGCCATATTGGATTCATTACCCTGAACCGGCCCAAAGCCATCAATGCCTTGTCACTGGGCATGGTGCGCGATTTGCTGGCGCAATTGCTGATCTGGAAAGATGATCCCAAAGTACTGGCCGTGGCCATTCGCGGCAGCCACAAAGAGGGCGTGTTTGGGCATTTTTGTGCGGGTGGTGACATTCGATTCCTGCACCAGGCGGGCAGCACGGGCAATCCAGAGCTGGAAGACTTCTTCACGGAAGAGTACGCGCTCAACCACCTGATCTTTACTTACCCCAAGCCTTACATCGCCTTCATGGACGGCATTGTGATGGGCGGCGGTATGGGCATTAGCCAAGGTGCCAGCCTGCGTCTTGTGACTGAAAAAACCAAGATGGCCATGCCCGAGACCATCATTGGCCTGTTCCCGGATGTGGGGGGGGGCTACTTCCTCTCGCGCTGCCCGGGTGCTGTGGGCGAGTGGCTGGCGTTGACGGGCGATACCATCCTGGCGGCTGAAGCCCTGGCCTTTAATTTGGCTGATGCCTATGTGCCTGCCGCAGAGCAGGGCGCTTTGTGGGAGGCACTGGGCGCGCAGCCGTTTGCCGATGGGGATGCCGTGCACACCTTTGTGCAGGCACGCACCCAGCCCCATGCACCGCAACCCGTGCGCGATGTGCAGCAGATCAACCGTATTTTTGCGTTGCCCACGGTGCGCGACATCATCAGCACCTTGGAGGCAGATACCAGCGAGTGGGCGCAAGCCACCGCAGCTGCACTGCGCAAGCGCTCGCCTTTGATGCTGTTTGTCGTGCTGGAGCAAATCCGCCGCGCGCGCAGCATGGATGTTGCCGAAGACTTGCGCATGGAGCGCGACATGGTGCGCCACTGTTTTTACCTGCGCCCCGGCCAAAGCGAAACGGTGGAGGGCATCCGCGCGCTGGCGGTGGACAAAGACCACAACCCGCAATGGAGCCCCGCGCGCATTGAAGACGTGCCTGAAGATTTGTGGAAAGCGTTTTTTGTCAGCCCATGGCCTGCGCACTCACACCCCTTTGCTCACCTCAAAGACTGAAGTAGATGCAAAAAAACCACGCAGGGCACAGGCGTGGTTTTTTAAAAAAAGAAGCACTAAGCGCTGGTATTTAAAGGGTTTCAGATCGTTTTGTATCTGAAAACCCCGTGGGTAAAGCGCTAACTGCTATTTTTTTGGATGTTGGCGTTTAACGGTTGCGGCTTTTCATGGCGCGCTCCACCTCGCGCTTGCCTTCTCTATCCTTGATCACATCGCGCTTGTCATGCTCGCCCTTGCCCTTGGCCAAGGCAATGTCGCATTTCACCAGGCCGTTTTTCCAGTGCAGATTCACGGGTACCAAGGTAAAGCCTTTTTGCTCCACTTTGCCAATCAAACGCTTGATGTCGTCTTTTTTCATCAACAGCTTTTTAATGCGTGCTGAATCGGGGGTGACGTGCGTGGACGCGGTCTTGAGTGGCTGGATTTGGCAACCGATCAAGAACAGCTCGCCGTCTTTGATGATCACGTAGCCGTCGGTCAACTGTGCCTTGCCGCTGCGCAAGGCTTTGACTTCCCAGCCGTGCAGCACAATGCCTGCCTCGTGGCGCTCTTCAAAGTAATAGTTGAACGCCGCTTTTTTGTTATCCGCAATGCGAGATGGTGTTTCTGATTTTGTTGCCATGGGTCTTTCTGGGCGGGTGACCCGCAGATGCCGGGCTCTACCTACAATGGGCGTTTCTCCCGCTGAACAGCAATTCTAGTTTCTCCAGCCGTGCGTGGCCCGTTGGTGCAGCAATGCCCCAGGCATGCGCCGTGCTGGCTTTGTGCTTTCATGAAAAACGTTAACAAGTCTGTTCTTATTTGGTATAGCCCCGAAGAAATGTTTGCCTTGGTGGCGGACGTTGCAAGCTATCCAGAATTTTTGCCCTGGTGCTCGCACACCAAGGTGCTGGAGCAGGACGCAACGAGCATGACGGCGGAAGTCGGCATGTCGATGGGCGCACTGCGCAAATCCTTTGTGACACGCAATGTGCACGAAGGCAAGACCAAGATCAGCATGCGCTTGGTCAAAGGCCCGTTTTCGCGCCTGGAAGGCCACTGGATTTTTCACCCCGTAGGCGACGGCTCGCAGCGTGCCTGCAAAGTCGAGCTGCAGCTCGATTACGGCTTTGACAGCGTGGCCATTGCTACGCTGATTGGCCCGGTTTTTGACCGCATTGCCAACTCAATGGTTGATGCCTTCATCAAACGTGCTGAAAAAGTTTATGGCTGATGCCAGCATGCTGAAGGTGCAGGTGGTCTGGGCGGACGCCAGCGCCGCAGTGCAAGAGCGAGCGGTAGCATTGCCTGAGGGGGCGTGCTTGCAAGATGCTCTTGACGCCTGTTGCCTGCAGTTAACGGCGGCGCAGGCTTGTGGTGTCTGGGGGCGTACCAAGGCGTTGGATTGCACTTTGCAAGATGGTGACCGTGTGGAGCTGTATCAACCGCTCAAGGTTGACCCCAAAGTAGCGCGCCGCGAGCGGTTTGCCAAGCAGGGCGCGCGCAGTGCAGGGCTGTTTGCCAGCCGGCGCACCCACAGCAAAGCTGGTTACTGATTCAAATCCTGAAGAAGTGGGGCAGGTGGTTCAGGAGCAATTGCTCTTGATTGCCTGCTGCGCGCGCTGCAAATCGGCCTTGCGCTGCTCTTCGGTCATAAAGCCACGTTCGCCTTTGGCATTGACGGTGCCCAGCAGGCTGCCTGACTGCAGCGTGGCTTGTGCTGAGCGTGCGCGCTGGCAGTTTTCTTGGCGTGCCTGGGCTTGTTGGGCTTTTTGCTTTTTTTCCTCAGCTTCTTCGGCCTTGCGCTTGGCGGCTTCTAGGGCCTTTTCCTTGGCCTCATCTTCAGCAGCTTGTTTGGCCTGTGCGGCGGCTTCTGGTGTCTGGGCTGTGGGCGTCGCTTCGGCTTCAGTCTGGATGGGTTGCACAGGCTGTGAGGGCTGTGCAGATTTAGGTGGCAAGGCGGCAGTTTCTGCACTGGGGTAAACCACGCGGGGACTGGAAGAACGTGCGCCGTGAGGTTGCTTCAAAATCTGCTCAGGCGCAATGTGCGCAGGTGGTGGCCGATCACTGAACACTTTGCGACCGGCTTCATCAATCCATTGCCATTGGGCCAAAACACTGCTGCTGCAAATGCTCAAGACAGCTGCAATCCATAGTTTGTGGGTGTTCATGGCTTTCAGTTTAGCGCGATCGTGCAAGGTTTCTTGTTGCATGTTTGGCACGGGTTAGTGCTGAGAAAGCTACAATCTTTCTTTTGGAGCCTTCACAATGCGCCTTCTCGGAAAAGCACTGACATTCGACGACGTTCTGCTCGTTCCCGCCTACTCCGAAGTCCTGCCCAAGGACGTAACTCTCTCCACACAGTTCACACGCAACATCACGTTGAACCTGCCTTTGGTCTCTGCGGCCATGGACACGGTGACCGAAGCGCGTCTGGCGATTGCCATTGCCCAAGAAGGTGGCATTGGCGTGATCCACAAGAACATGACAGCCCAAGAGCAAGCGGCTGAAGTGGCTAAGGTCAAACGCCATGAATCCGGTGTGGTGATTGATCCTGTCGTGATCACCCCAGATCACACCGTTTTGCAAGTGCTGCAGCTGTCGGAAGAGCGTGGCATTTCGGGCTTTCCCGTGTGCGATGGTGGCAAGGTGGTCGGTATTGTGACCAGCCGTGACGTGCGCTTTGAGACCCGCTACGACGTCAAGGTCAGCCAGATCATGACGCCCCGCGAGAAGCTGATCACCGTCAATGAAAAAGACGGTACCACGCCCGCACAAGCCAAAGCACTGCTCAACAAGCACAAGCTGGAGCGTATCTTGGTGGTCAACGATGCATTCGAGCTCAAGGGCCTGATCACCGTTAAAGACATCAACAAGCAAACCAATTTCCCTAACGCAGCGCGTGACTCCGCTGGCCGCCTGCGTGTGGCTGCCGCTGTGGGTGTGGGTGCTGGCACCGAAGAGCGTGTTGACCTGCTGTCCAAGGCTGGTGTTGACGCTGTGGTGGTCGATACCGCCCATGGTCACTCCAAGGGCGTGATTGATCGCGTGCGCTGGGTCAAGCAAAACTACCCGCACCTTGAAGTCATTGGCGGCAATATCGCCACCGGCGCAGCCGCGCTGGCTTTGGTTGAGGCGGGTGCTGACGCGGTGAAGGTCGGTATTGGCCCCGGATCGATTTGCACGACACGTATCGTTGCTGGCGTGGGCGTGCCCCAGATCATGGCGATCTCCAACGTGGCCGAAGCCCTCAAGGGCACTGGCGTACCTTTGATTGGTGACGGTGGCATCCGCTTCTCGGGTGACATCGCCAAGGCGCTGGCTGCCGGTGCTTCTACCATCATGATGGGTGGCATGTTTGCGGGTACTGAAGAGGCTCCTGGCGAAGTGATCCTGTACCAGGGCCGTTCGTACAAGAGCTACCGCGGCATGGGCTCTATCGGGGCCATGCAGCAAGGCTCGGCCGACCGTTACTTTCAAGAGTCTTCCACTGGCAACCCCAATGCAGACAAGTTGGTGCCAGAAGGTATTGAAGGCCGTGTGCCCTATAAGGGCTCGATGGTCTCCATCATTTACCAAATGGCTGGCGGCGTGCGTGCCTCTATGGGCTACTGCGGTTGCGCCACCATTGCCGAAATGGGTGAGAAGGCTGAGTTTGTAGAGATCACCGCAGCTGGTATCCGTGAATCTCATGTGCACGACGTGCAAATCACCAAGGAAGCGCCAAATTACCGCGCCGACTGAGTGATGGGCTGATTGGCCCACAGGTCACAAGCGGGGTTGGCATGGCTGGCCCCGCTTTTATTTTTTCAGGAGTCCCTCATGAAACTTGCCGAAGCACTGCTGCTGCGCGCTGATCTGAAGAAGAAACTGGCCTCGCTGCGTGAGCGTATTGGCCGCAACGCCATGCTGCAAGAAGGTGAGGTGCCGCAGGAGAAGGTTGAAGATCTGTTGGCCCAAGCGACTTCTGCATTGCAAGAGCAGCAAAAACTGGTGCGCAGCATCAATGCCACCAATGCATCAGCCAAACTTGCTGATGGCCGTTTGTTGGCCGATCTGCTGGCGCAGCGCGACATGCTGATTGAGCAGCACTCTTTGCTGACCAGTACCATCGCGGCTACGCACAAAGAGGTCGATCGCTACAGCCAGCGCGAGATCAAATGGGTGCCGCAAATCAATGTAGCCAGTTTGCAAAAGCAGGTGGATGACCTGTCGCGCAAGATTCGCGAAGTGAATGTGGCCGTGCAAGCGGCCAACTGGCAGATTGATATCTGAGCATTGCTATTGAGTTTCGGAGCGCCACGGGCGAGTGCAAAGACCTCGGTGAGGCCAAGAGGTTGAAAATAAGTTGGTCTCTCCTGTAGAGCGTGAAGGGCAGCGCTGGTGCTAAAACCACCGGACCAATCAGCCCATCACCTTTGACAGCGTACATGTGACATTGCACACAGCACTACCTTGCACTGACGTGGCGCTCCCCTTTATGCCAATAGCCATTCTTTTTTGACTAGAATTGAAAATTCTGGCCAGAATGCTAAAATCTAGCCTGATTTCAACCACAAGATAGCTGCTTAATCTTCCACTCCATGCAATCCGTCGGTATCTACGAAGCCAAAACTCGTTTTTCTGC
Organism: uncultured Comamonas sp.; assembly: GCA_963520865.1. Taxonomy (GTDB): domain Bacteria; phylum Pseudomonadota; class Gammaproteobacteria; order Burkholderiales; family Burkholderiaceae_C; genus Comamonas. Next base: position 2,301 of record CAUQST010000032.1, on the reverse strand, counting down.
CTTGATCGAATTGGTCGAGCAGGGCGAAGAAGTGCGCATCACGCGCCATGGCAAAGAGGTGGTGCGCATGCTGCCCGTGCGCCGCCGTCCCGTGATTACCGATGAGCAGATTGCCCGTGAGCTAGAGCAAATTCAGGCGCTGCAAAAGACCGTGCGGGCACAAGCAGCTACAGATACTGCCGCTATGCTGCGCCAAACAGGGCGCAGTCAGGCATGAGCGCTTTTGTCATTGATGCGTCTGTAACGGCTGCATGGCTGCTCCCTGATTGCGCCAGCGCAGACACCCAGCGTTTGTATGCCCGCATTCGTCGCCATGAGGTTGACCCGCAGGCGCCTAATGTTTGGCAATGGGAATGTGGCAACCTGATTGCTTCGGGTGTCAATATTGGCCGTATTCCACAAAGCTCGGTTGAGGGGCTGTGGGGGGTATTAGAGGCCATTCGCCACCGTGTTGAGCTGCACGAGCTGGCCCCTGCACAGCACAAAGCTGTGCTGGACGTTGCGCTGGATACGGGCTTGCCCGTGTACGACGCCGCTTATTTATGGCTGGCGCAATCCCTGCGATTGCCGCTGGCCACTTTCGATCCTGCCCAGATCACGGCAGCGCAGCAGCGTGGAATCGCGTTGCTGGCTGCGGCTGATTTTTGAAACGGATACTCCTTTCTCTTGCCTTTGGATCACACCATGCAACACGACAAGATTCTGATTCTTGACTTTGGCTCCCAAGTCACCCAGCTGATCGCACGCCGAGTGCGCGAAGCCCATGTTTATTGCGAAGTTCATCCCTGCGATGTCAGCAGCGAATGGGTGCGCGAATTTGCCGCTGACGGCCACCTCAAGGGCGTCATCTTGTCAGGCAGTCACGCCAGCGTTTACGAAGTAGACGACCGTGCCCCTGACGCAGTGTTTGAGCTGGGCCTGCCCGTACTGGGCATTTGCTACGGCATGCAGACCATGGCCACCCAGCTGGGCGGCAAGGTTGAAGGATCCAACAGCCGCGAATTCGGCTACGCCGAAGTGCGCGCCCATGGTCACACCAAGCTGCTCGACGGCATTGAAGACTTCGTGACCACCGAAGGCCACGGCATGCTCAAGGTCTGGATGAGCCACGGTGACAAGGTCACCCAGCTGCCTGAAGGTTTCAAGGTAATGGCATCGACCCCTTCGTGCCCGATTGCCGGCATGGCAGATGAGGCCCGCCGCTTTTATGCGGTGCAGTTCCACCCGGAAGTCACGCACACCGTGCAGGGTCAGGCACTGTTGAACCGTTTTGTGCTGGATATTTGCGGCACGAATGCAGACTGGATCATGGGCGACTACATCGAAGAAGCCGTTGCCAAGATCCGTGAGCAAGTTGGTGATGAAGAAGTCATCCTGGGCTTGTCCGGTGGCGTGGATTCGTCCGTGGCCGCAGCCCTGATTCACCGCGCCATCGGCGACCAGCTGACCTGCGTGTTTGTTGATCACGGCCTGCTGCGCTTGAACGAAGGCGATGCGGTCATGGAAATGTTCGCAGGCAAGCTGCACGCCAAGGTCGTTCGCGTCGATGCGGCCGACCTGTTCCTGGGCAAGCTGGCTGGCGTGAACGAGCCAGAAGCCAAGCGCAAGATTATTGGTGGACTGTTTGTGGATGTGTTCAAGGCCGAGGCTTCCAAGCTCAAGGCTGCCAACGCCGGTAGCAAGGGTGCAACCTTCCTGGCCCAGGGCACGATTTACCCCGACGTGATCGAGTCCGGCGGTGCCAAGAGCAAGAAGGCCGTGGTCATCAAGAGCCACCACAACGTGGGCGGTCTGCCTGAGCAACTGGGCCTGAAGTTGCTGGAACCCCTGCGCGACCTGTTCAAGGATGAAGTGCGCGAGCTGGGCGTTGCCTTGGGCCTGCCCCGTGGCATGGTCTACCGCCACCCCTTCCCAGGCCCCGGGCTGGGCGTGCGTATCTTGGGTGAAGTGAAGAAGGAATACGCCGACTTGCTGCGCCGCGCCGACGCCATCTTCATCGAAGAGCTGAACAACTGGATCGACGAAGCCACAGGCAAGAGCTGGTACGACTTGACCAGCCAGGCATTCACCGTGTTCCTGCCCGTCAAGAGTGTGGGTGTGATGGGTGATGGCCGCACCTACGACTACGTCGTGGCTTTGCGAGCTGTGCAAACCAGCGACTTCATGACTGCCGACTGGGCAGAGCTGCCTTACGGCCTGCTCAAGAAGGTATCTGGCCGCATCATCAACGAAGTGCGTGGCATCAACCGCGTGACTTATGACGTGAGCACCAAGCCACCAGCAACCATTGAGTGGGAATAA
>CAUQST010000031.1:0-53610 GCA_963520865.1 uncultured Comamonas sp. | reverse complement strand
TTTTTTATGGGTGTGTACATAAAAATAAGAGCTTATAGCGCCCGCAGAATGGATACTTTGGATATAAAACTATCTTAAATGACCATAAGATAAGCGCTATAAGCTATTTATTTGATTGCGCGGCCATTGCTGAACTGATGCAGTGCGCCCATTCAGGCCACTCTTTCTGCAAGTGGCAAAAAATGCATGCAGGCCGCTTGCCTGCTGCTTCGCGTTGAATCTGCTCATCACCATTGCCCTGATGGTCAGCCACGGTCAGGGGGCTGTAATCGGTTCAATTGACGGCCAAGAGCAGACATTGGCATAGTCGAAAAACAGCTAAATTACCGGAAATTTGCTTTGCTAAAGTTTGCAGCCATGTCTAAAAATCACACCGCATCAGGTTTAGTCGTAAGAGAAATTCAGTCCAATGACTTTGATTCATGGCTGCCACTATGGAATGGCTACAACGCCTTTTATGGCCGTACGGGTGCAACTGCATTACCTGCGGAAATTACACAGGCGACTTGGACGCGTTTCTTTAATCCGATTGAGCCCGTATTTGCGATGGTCGCACAGGACGATGGAGAAATAGTTGGGCTGGTTCACTACATCTTTCACCGCAGCACGACAAGACTTGGGCCAGTTTGCTACTTGCAGGATCTGTTTACCACCCCCTCTCGGCGCAAACTAGGTATTGGCAGTGCACTGATAAACAGCGTGTATCAGCAAGCTGCATTAGCTGGTTCAAATCGTGTCTATTGGCAGACACAGACAACGAATGAAGCTGGGCGGGCGCTATACGATAAATTAGCTCAACATAGCGGCTTCATCGTATATAGCCATGAGCTTTAGCCTATTGCTGCAGACCAGGCTTGAACGGCCAAGCGCAGGTTCTGCTAGCCCATTAGCGTAAACCAAGGTAAATCTTGAGAGAAGTTGGCGCTGGCTTTTTTGATGCTTGGCGCCCTTGCAGTGCGAGTTTGGCTGCAGCAAGCAGTCATATTGCCGACAATTGGCAGACGCTATTTGCATCCGTACACACAAGCAGCTGTCTTGTGATTTGAATGAACACTGCCTACACGCTCACTGTCACTGATAACTTGGATGAGGTAAATCCCGCTGCATGGCAAGCCATGGCTGAAGGCAACCCCTTCGTGGGCTACCACTTCTTGCGCCTGCTGCAAGCAACCGGCTGTGTAGGTACGCAACAAGGCTGGTATCCGCAGTATGTGCTGCTGCATCAGGGGGATACCTTGGTGGGCGCGGCCCCTTGTTTTTTGAAAACACATTCACGCGGTGAGTTTGTATTTGATCAAGGCTGGGCACAGGCGTTTGCCGAGCATGGCTTGCCTTACTACCCCAAGCTGGTCGTAGCATCACCTTTCACACCGGTGCAAGGCCCTCGGCTGCTAGCGGTGGATACGCAGGCTCGACTGGCTCTGGCACAGGGGCTTCGGCAGTTTTGTGAACAGGTGCGAACGTCTTCCGTGCACACCTTGTTTGTGAATGCTGACGACCGCTACGCCCTTGAGCGCGCCGGTTTTATGGTGCGAGAAGGGGTGCAGTTCCACTGGAACAATAAAAATTATGAGAGTGTGGAAAGCTTCTTGGCTCAATTGGCGCAAGACAAACGAAAAAAAATACGCCAAGACAGCAAGTATGTGGCGGCTGCCGGCATCAGCTACCGCTGGCTGGAGGGCGAGCAGCTCACGCCGGAGCATCTGTCATTTTTCTTTCGCTGCTATGTGCAAACCTATTTGGAGCACCATTCACAGCCGTATCTGAGCGAAGAATTTTTTCAGCATGCCCATGCGCAAGGGACGCTGCATTTTGTACTTGTACTTGCTGAACGTGATCAGCAGCCTGTGGCCTGTGCATTGAATGTGCGTGCTGAAAACACCTTATATGGCAGGTATTGGGGAAGCCAAGAATTTATACGTGGCCTGCATTTTGAGACCTGCTATATGCAGTCCATTGCCTATTGCATTGCTCATCAGCTGCAAACCTTTGAAGGCGGTGCCCAAGGCGAACACAAAATGGCACGGGGTCTATTGCCCGTGACAACCTATTCCGCGCATTACGTAGCCCATCCCCAGTTTGCGCAAGCAATTGAAGACTTTTTGGGCAAGGAAACAGTGGCTGTCGATAGCTATGTTCAGGAGTTGCAGGCTGCGAACCCGTTTAAATCAGGGTAGAAAAAGTGCGGCAGAGGGCTCCCGCACAGAACTCATGAGCAGCTCTTTTGGAGCCCTTTCTTGATGCACAGCTTTCGCTTGAGCCGCTTCAGGCTTCAGGCTGCAGGCTGATCTGAAATGAGTGCGCATGTAAGTGCTGCAATCAGCCCTTTATGGTTGATTGCTTTAGCGCAAAAAAATCCATCTTTCGTTTTGCTGTTTCACGGGTGGCAGGCCAACGCTGCTTGCTGGTTTGGCATGCCCAGCCAACGCCGCTTTCGGGGGTGGGCTGTGCTGACACACGGCGGTGCAGGGGGTTGCGACCCGTGTATTAGCGGCTATTTTTTAGATCAAAAAACTGCGTCATATTGGCACCGCACAGTGGTGCGTCTTGTTGTCAGAAATTGTTGCTGCCCGGCAACGCATACAAATCATATTGAGACTGATTCGCTTTTAGAAATGTATCATCGGCACCGCCTTGTGCAGGGCGACTGCAGCCGTTTTTTGTGAACCGTGCTGTTCCCGCAAGGTCTTGTGCAGGCTATGCAAAGGGTGCGTTATCAGCGCCTTTGTTGTGGGCTGCACCTGAGGTTGCCTGCGCCTTGCACTACCGAGTGTGCTGCTGGCGCTGATGGCTGACTTTCAGGCGCGCGGCAGGTTTGGGCCATGGCCGCCTCTGCAAGTCAGCACTTTTCTGATCTGACGAGGACGTTTCTTTCATGCTCTCCCCCTCCTTTAAACCCCGTCGCACCCTGCTGGCGCATGCGAGTGTCTGCTTGGGTCTGGCCCTGCAGATGCAGGCAGCCATGGCACAAACCGCGCGTTTTGATATTCCCGCGCAGCCATTGGCCAGCGCGCTGGAGCAGTTTGCCCGCCAGGCCAACCTGAAGCTGGCTGCGCCTGCAACGGCTGCGCAAGGGCGGCAAGCGCCTGCTGTGCAGGGCGCGCAAGATGTTGAGCAGGCGCTGCATGCGTTGCTCAAGGGCTCGGGTCTGCAGGGCAGGGTTGAGGGTGGCATGCTCACCGTGCAGTCTGCCCCTGCCGCGGGCGAGCCAGGCACCCTGTCTGAGGTGACGGTTCGATCCAACCAGTTGGGCGAAATCACCGAGGGCAGTGGCTCCTATACGCCGGGCGCTATTGCCACGGCCACGCGCCTAGTGCTTACGCCGCGCGAGACACCGCAGTCTGTCAGTGTGGTGACACGCCAGGTGATGGATGACTTTCAGCTCAACTCGATTGACGACGTGATCAATCACACGCCGGGCGTGAGCATCGTGACGTACGACAGCGAGCGCACCGAGTACTACGCGCGCGGCTTTGCCATTCAGAACTTCCAGTACGACGGCATTCCAATGACGCGTAACTCTGCCTATTCCGCGGGCAACACACAAACTGATATGGCCATTTATGACCGGGTAGAGGTGCTCAAGGGCGCTACCGGTTTGCTCACCGGCAGTGGTGACCCCGGAGCCACCATCAACCTAGTGCGCAAGAAGCCCACGCGTGAATTTGCTGGCCACGCCACCCTCAGTGCAGGCAGCTGGCAAAACTACCGCGGTGAGCTGGACATCAGCGGTGCCCTCAACGAAAGCGGCAGCATCCGTGCGCGTGGCGTGGCGACTTATCAGGACAAGCAATCGTTCATGGACAGGTACGAGCGCAAGACAGGCGTGCTGTACGGGATTGTTGAAGTCGATCTGACGCCCGGCACGCTGCTGACCGTGGGTGCTGACCGCCAGGATAACAAGCCCACGGCATCAACCTGGGGTGGTATTCCGTTGCTGGACTCCAATGGCAGTTTCAACGCCATGCCCCGCTCGTTCAACAACGGTGCCAACTGGAGCCACTGGGACCAGTACACCCGCACCACCTTTGCCACGCTGGAGCACAACTTTGACAGCGGCTGGGTCACCAAGCTGCAGCTGAACCACCAGATCAATGGTTACGACGCCAATCTGGGCGCTGCCGCAGGCGGCAACCCCAACCCTGTAACGGGTGCGGGGGTGAAAATGTGGCGTGGCCAGTACATTGGCCGCACCACCAGCGATGCCGCTGACGTGTACGCCAGCGGCCCCTTCTCGCTGCTGGGGCGCGAGCATGAACTGGTGGTGGGCGGCAGCCTGGCCAAGCGCCGTTGGAAAAATGACGGCTACTACAACGACAACAGCGGTTTCAACGGTGATGTGGACAACTATTACCAGTGGAATGGCAATGTGCCCGCTCCGGTGTGGAACAGCACCCCGGATTACACCGATGGCGAGACCACACACGAAAGCGGTATCTACACAACGGCCCGCTGGAATCTGCGGGACGATCTGAAGCTGATCACCGGCGGACGTTTTTCCAACTACAAAAACAAGGTGCAGGAGCAAGACGAAAAGAACGTCTTCACGCCCTATTTGGGTGCGGTGTATGACCTGAATGAAACCTATTCTGTCTATGCCAGCTACAGCGGCATCTTCAAACCGCAGTCCGCCCAGAACGAGAAGGGGCGCACGCTAGACCCGTTAGAAGGCAAGAACTACGAGCTGGGTGCCAAGGCGTCATTTTTTGGTGGTCGCCTCAATGCCAGTGCCGCCGTCTTTCAGATACAGCAAGACAATTTCGCCGTGGAAAGCGGAGGCACCACGCCCAGCGGCAACCCTGCCTACCGCGCCATTCAGGGCGTGAAGACCAAGGGCTGGGAGGCTGAAGTGTCTGGCCAGATCACCCCGGCGTGGCAGATTCAGGCGGGCTACTCGCACGGCGTTGCGCGCAAGGGCGATGAGCGTGTATCCACGCTGACGCCAGCCAACCAGTTCAACCTGTACACCAGCTACAAGCTGGGTGGCGCCATGACGGGGCTGACTCTGGGCGGTGGTGCCCGCTGGCAGGACAAAACCTGGGGCACGATCAATGTGCCCACAGGCGGCAAGACGGTGCACACCGTTCAGGATTACTGGGTGCTGGATGCCATGGCCCGCTATCAGTTCAACAAGCAACTGTCGGCGTCGCTCAACATCAAGAACCTGCTGGACAAGAAGTACTACACCATCTTCAGCCACTACAGCACCTACACCTGGGGTGAGCCGCGCAGCGTCAATGTCAGCATGACCTACAAGTTCTGACGCGTGAAAAGCGGCATCCACGCCGCTTTGAGCCTTTGAATACACCACGGGCCTGTGCGGCCCGCTGGTGTTTTTTTATGGGCTGGTGCAGGGGCGTGCTTGTTTCTGTAGTGCGCCTTCACCCGGCATACCGCTGGAGCGTGCCCGATGCCGCTTGCAGCGCAAGCCCGATGCCAGCGCGGGTTTTGGGCCCCGCCTACGATGAACGCATTCGTTTTTTCTGGACTTTGCCATGACCAGTGTGCCTGTTACCTTGAAGATTGATTTTGTTTCTGACGTGTCCTGCCCGTGGTGCGTGATCGGTCTGAAATCGCTGCAGCAGGCTGCCGAGCGTTTGCAAGGCCAGGTGGCGCTGGATCTGCACTTTCAACCGTTTGAGCTGAACGCACAGATGGCCCCTGAGGGGCAGGACATGGCTGAGCATCTGATGGAAAAGTACGGCGCCACGCCCGAGCAGTCGCAGCAAAACCGCGATGCCATTACGCAGCGCGGTGCGGCCCTGGGCTTTACTTTCAATATGGGTCAGCGCAGCCGTATCTACAACACCTTTGATGCACACCGGCTGTTGCACTGGGCTGGGCAAGAGGGGGCACAGGGCCAGCAACTGGCGTTGAAGATGGCGCTGTTTTCTGCCTATTTCACGCACGGCCAAAGCCCAGCAGACCATGCGGTGCTGCTGCGTGCAGCCGAGTCCGCAGGACTGAACGTGGAGCGCGCACGCCAGGTGCTGGACTCGGACATGTTTGCCGACGAAGTGCGCGAGCGTGAAGCCTTCTACCAGCAGCACGGTATTCACTCGGTGCCTGCCGTCATCATCAATGACCGCCACCTGATTCAAGGTGGCCAGCCGGTCGAAGTGTTTGAGCAGGCGCTGCGGCAATTGGCTGCAGATGCTTGATAGCGCTTGAGGGTGCTATGAGTAGTAGAGCTGCTAACGCTTGTGTGTATTGGTTTTTAGATATAAAAGTATCTGAAAGTCAATCGAGTAAAGCGCTGGCAGCTATCTTATTGAATTCTTGGTTTATTCAGTGCTTGGTGCGGCCAGTGGATTGGCTGAGCCCGTGATGCAATCGCGCGCATGCATGCACCACAGCGCTGTAGTGCTGGGGCGATGGCTTAAGTGGCCGTTTTTACAGGTACAGGATCCATCCGCTTTGAGTGCGCAGCGCAATGCAGGGGGCACACTGTAGCCAATGCTTTACCGGTGCGGTGCAGCGGGCTTGGATTAAAAGCTCAGCCATTGCAGCAACGTGCCCAGCCAGCGCAGCAAGGCCAAAATGGCTTCCAGAAAATTGGTTGGGGCAGGCTCGGCACTTGCAAACATGATGGTTGCATTGTGCAGTGCCCGCAATTTCCATGTGCAGGCAAACGCCTATGATGGCGGGCTTAGCGCTCTGGGCACACGTACTCCCAAAATGTCCTTGTCTGGCCTGCCGTATGCACCGCATGGGCTTGCTGCGGTGGCCTTTGACTGCCTACCGTCACTGACACAAGTGCGTGCGCTGTTGCTGCAAAGGGTAGCCCGGCTGCCGTTTCGTTGATTGAAAACAAGATTTTTATGCCAAGCAGCAAATTTACATGGGCGCTCAAGTTGAGCGCATTGAGTGCGGTGGTCCTGACTTCGGGCTGTACCTATGTCAAAGGCTTGTATGGTGGAAAAACTGCCCCTGTGCAGGCAGCCACGGCCACTACCTCACAAGTGATGTATGCGCCCGAGCGCCATTACGCCGGCGATATCAGTGCTGCACGAGCCTATATCGGCACGCAATTGCCGCTCAGCCAGAGGATGGCTCTGCTGGATGTGCGTGATGCCACGGAATACCGCCTGGGCCACCCCGAAGGTGCGCGCCATCTGCCGTATCCGCGCATATACCAGCAATGCCAGCCGCACCCCAGCGGCGCTCCCGAGGCGCAGATTCGCTCGGATGACGGCAGCCAATGCCGCTACGGTGTGGTGCAGGGCAGTGAAGTACGCACTAGCGCTGACAGTTTTTGGCAGGCAGTGCAGGCGGTGCTGCCGTACAAAGACGCACCTGTAGCCATTCTGTGCCGCACTGGCGCTTGCGCAGTTGATGCCGCCAATGTGCTGGCACGCCCTGATTTGTTCATCGACAAACGTTTTGCGGGCCAGGGCTATACCGAGGTTTACGTCATCAAGGAAGGTTTTGTGGGCGAACCCATGGCCGCCGTCGATGCACAAACGGGCAAGCTGCTGAGCACCGATAAAAAGGGCGACAAGCTCAAACTGGCCAACTCCAGTCACACCTTCTATGGCACAACCCCTGTGGCCCTGGATGTGAACAAGGATGGAAAAATCACGCAGACGGACTGGAGCGGCTGGCGCAACTTCTTGGGCCTGCCTTATGGCGTGAGCATGCTGCCCAATTTGCTCAGTGAGCCAGCGCACAACTATTACGACAAGCCCTGAACACGTGCGCTTTCTGCCTTCTTCCTACACGCAGGTTGAGGGCGTACCGATCAAGATGATGCTTTCTTACGCAAGGACATGAGCATGGCTGGTGGCGGACTTTTAATGCTTCTCGATGACATCGCCGCACTGCTCGACGATGTGGCGCTAATGACCAAGGTGGCGGCACGCAAATCCGCCACCATGGCCGATGACGTAGCCGGAATGACCAAGGTGGCCATGCAAAAGACGGCGGGCGTTTTGGGGGACGATCTGGCCCTCAACGCCGAGCAAGTCTCTGGCGTACGTTCCAACCGCGAATTACCCGTGGTGTGGGGGGTGGCCAAGGGCTCGCTGCTCAACAAAGTGATTTTGGTGCCGGCGTTCTTGCTCATCAGCGCTTTTGCCTCCTGGCTGATTACCCCGCTGCTGATGGTGGGCGGGGCGTTTTTGTGCTTTGAAGGGGTAGAGAAAATTGTGCACTCCCTGCACAAGCGCAGCAAAACGCACGACCCTGTACAAGAAGCCCAGGAGGCTCAGGCCCAAGGTTTGGCCCCGTCATCTGTACGCCAGAGCAAAGAGCTGGGCATTGACCCCGCCACTTACGAAAAGCAAAAAATCAGCGGCGCTATTCGAACCGACTTTATTTTGTCGGCAGAAATTTTGGCCATTGCGTTGAGCACCATTGCTGATGAACCACTGTCCAAGCAGGTGGCGGTACTGGTGGCTGTCTCGATTGCCATCACCGTTTTTGTGTATGGTTTGGTGGCCGGCATTGTGCGGATGGACGATGTGGGCAACTGGCTCATGCGCCAGCACAGCAGCGCGGTGCAAGCCATGGGTCGAGGCTTGATTGCGTTTACACCGTGGCTGATGAAAGGCCTGTCGATCGTCGGTACAGCAGCCATGTTTCTGGTGGGTGGTAGCTTGCTGGTGCACGGCATCGGCCCCATTCAGGGCTGGATTGAAAGTGCCGTGATGCCCCAAGGTGGTGTGGTGCAAGCCGTCGTACCTTTGCTGGTGCACGTGCTGGTGGGCGCAGCCATTGGTGGCGTGATCGTGGTTCTGGTCACGCTGTGGCAACGCCTGCGAGGCGCATCAGCGGCACACTAAATACAGCGTGTTGCGAAATTCCAACATTTCAGAAAACACTGAAATGTGCCTTGGTGGTGCATTGACATAAGGCAAACCCTTGGGTGGGGCGCAGTGATGCAATAGCTTTCACGGGGGTTGTCCCCGGACTTTTATTGATCACCCATTATGAAAAAGACCCTGCTGGCTGTGGCCGCTCTGTGTGCGATGACTTCCGGTGCTGCAATGGCGCAGCAGCAAGATGGCAAGTGGCAAGTGCGCGTGCGCGCTGTGCATTTGGATATTGACAATGGCGGTGCTGCTGGTAAGGCTGGCGTCGAAGTAGATAACAAAACTATCCCTGAGCTGGATATTTCCTACTACTTCACTCCGAACATCGCTGCCGAGCTGATTTTGACTTACCCGCAAAAGCACGACGTTGGCGTAAAGGGTATGGGCAAGCTGGGCACTTTGAAGCACCTGCCTCCTTCGCTGTTGGCTCAATATCACTTCACCAATCTGGGCGCTTTCAAGCCTTATGTGGGTGCCGGTATCAACTACACACGCTTCTCTGATGTGGACATCGCTGGCGGCGCTGTAAAGATCAAGAAAAACAGCTGGGGCGCTGCACTGCAAGTTGGTTTCGATTACGCGCTGGACAAAAACTGGTCGCTGAACTTTGACGTGAAGAAGCTCTACATTGATACAAATGTAGATGCGACTGCAGCTGGCTTGGGAAATCTGGGCAAGCTGAAGGTTGATCCCATCTTGGTGGGTGTGGGTGTCGGCTACCGCTTCTAATTTCCAGCTCTCCTCCAAGGGGCTTTTAAACCGCTGTGTTTCACAGCGGTTTTTTTACGCCTGCTCTTTGTGTTTTTCGGGGGGCATGAAAAAGCCCGCGCAAGGCGGGCTGTTGGCTAGGCGAAGTAGATTAAACCTTGGACAAGGCCTGCTCCAAATCTGCCTGCAAGTCATCGATGTGTTCAATGCCCACAGACAAGCGCACCATGCCTTCCGTGACGCCAGCCTTGGCCAGCTCGGAGGCATCCAATTGGCGGTGGGTGGTTGAGGCCGGGTGGGTGGCCAGCGACTTGGCATCTCCAATATTGACCAGCCGCGTAAACAGCTGCAACGCATCCAGAAAACGAGCGCCAGCAGCGCGCGCATCACCTGCGGTGCTTTTAAGGCTGAACGACAAGATGCCAGAGGCACGGCCAGCAGATTGCTTTTGCACAATCGCATGGTCGGGGTGGTCTTGAAGGCCTGCGTAGCGCACCCATTCCACCTTGGGGTGTTTTTGCAACGTTTCGGCAATCTTTTGTGTGTTCTCGCAGATGCGGTCCATGCGCAGCGCCAGCGTTTCAATGCCTTGAAGAATCTGGAATGCATTCAGCGGCGAGATGGCAGCACCCATATTGCGCAGCGGCACCACGCGGGCACGGCCAATGTAGGCAGCTTCTCCCAGCGCTTCGGTATAGACCACGCCGTGGTAGCTCACATCGGGCTCGTTCAGTCGATTGAAGCGCTGCTTGTGCTGTGCCCAGGGGAATTTGCCGCTGTCCACAATCGCACCGCCCACACTGGTGCCGTGGCCACCCAGGTACTTGGTCAGAGAGTGCACAACAATGTCTGCGCCGTGTTCAATGGGGCGCAACAGATAAGGCGAGGGGACGGTGTTGTCCACGATCAGGGGCACACCGTGGGCATGGGCCACATCGGCCAGCGCACGGATATCGGTCACATTGCCCAGTGGGTTGCCGATCGATTCAATAAAGATGGCTTTGGTTCTGGCATCAATCAGCTTGCCAAAGCTGGCCGGGTCGCGTGCATCGGCAAAACGCACTTCGATGCCTTGCTGCGGGAAAGTGTGTGCAAACAGGTTGTAGGTGCCGCCATACAGTGTGCTGGCGCTGACGATGTTGTCACCTGATTCCGCGATGGTTTGGATGGCCGCCGTGATAGCGGCCATGCCCGATGCCAGTGCAAGCGCTGCAATGCCGCCTTCCAGTGCAGCCACCCGTTTTTCCAGCACGTCGGTGGTTGGATTCATGATGCGGGTGTAGATATTGCCCGCTACCTTCAGGTCAAACAGGTCTGCACCATGCTGTGCACTGTCAAAGGCGTAGGCCACCGTTTGGTAAATAGGCACGGCCACAGCTTTGGTCGTGGGGTCTGGGCTATAGCCCGCGTGGACAGCCAAGGTTTCCAGGCGCATGTTCTTGTCTCCAATGGTTGGTTTTGATTGCCAGCCATTGTGAGAACAAAAAGTGGTTGCGCCAACTACGCAAATGCTATGTGCTTATGTCACATCAAACAAAAGTAATGATTGATAAATGAGAGCTACTAACGATTGCTGAGTAAGTGTTTAGCTTGTATTTTTCTTGTTTTCCGGTGCACGTAGCAAAGCAGCGCGGTGTGGCCGGTGCGTGGGTTCAGCCGATGCAAGGCGCGGCACACGCGGTGCACGCTGGGGTTGTGCTGCAGCGTCAGGTTGTGCCGCTTCCCAAGCAGGCAAAGCGGCATAGACCATGGCAGGGCCATGGGCGTCATTGGCCGCATAGCGGATCTGTGCGTCGTTCAAGGTCTTGAGAGACCAGTTGCTGGTGGATTGCTTTTTGGATTTGTGAAAGTTCTGCCCCAGCACCAGTGCAATCGCTGCACGAACACCGGTGGATGCCCCAAAACCGTGGCGCTTGAACACACGGTCCAAGTCGACAACGTTGGCCAGCTCCGCTCCCAGACGTTTGGGCAAGGTGGATTTGTCATTGTCCAGCCCAAAACCCACCTTGCAGATGTCCGGATGGGCAATGATCTCGCGTGCCAACGCCATGGCTTGCGGGTGGTGCAATTGCAAAATCCAGGCTGCGTCTGGTGTGGCCAGTTGCACCACATGAGGCCCGGTATCTACCTGTGCCACATGGAAAAGTGGCTTGCTTTCCGTGTCAAAGCCCAGGGCTGTCTGCGCCAGCAACTGCGCCCGTGCTGCATCAAATTGCTCAGCGGTGGCTGGAATGAAAATGGCAGCATCAGGCAGTGCTGCGTAAGGGGGCAGCAGCTGACTTTCTTCTTTGGACGGTGGTTTGCGGCGCGACATTTGCAAAAGGTACAGCGTTCAACGAAGCCTCCATACAGAGGCAGGCATCGTTTTTATTTCAATCAATCAGACGATTTGCCAATGTGAAGCCTGCAGCGGCCGGGAGTGCGCAGTGCTTGCCCAGCCAGCGACACAGCATCACGCTTTGGCTTGCGGTGGTGCAGGGCGTGTGCGGTAAAACTGCATGGGAGACTCTTTCATCTCTTTGGCATGCTGGTTCAGTACCGAGCGCTTCATCTTGCCGACGACGTGCATTTCGCAGGGCTTGCAGTCAAAGCGCAGCGTCAGTTTTTCTTTGCCATTGAGCAGTTGCAGCGGCTCGGCCTTGATCGTGCCCTTCACGCCAATCACGCCCTTGGCCTGTTTGGGGCACAGACTCATGGAAAAACGCACGCAGTGCTTGGTGATCATCAGGCTGACTTCGCCTTCTTCTTCCTTGCTCTCATACGCAGCATCAATCACCTTGACGCCATGCTTGACATAGAAGTCATGCGCTTTCTGGTTGAAAACGTTGGCCAGGTAGGTCAATGTTTCTTCGGGGAAAGCCACAGGTGGCTCTACGGGCTTGGCGCGGGGCAGGCGCACAAGGCCCGATAGGCGGGCTTGCTCCAGCGCATCCAGCGCATCACGGCGCAGCTGGTTCAGGGCTGAGGCCGGAACGAACCATGGTTGGCTGATGGCCAGCGAAATATCGTGAACCGTAAAAATAGAGGCGCCAAAACGGCCCAGCTGCTCACGCAGCGTGGCCTCTGCCTTGCTGGCATCCGTAGCAGTTTGGTGTTCCTGGGCAATCGAAGATGTGCCCACAAAACCGTCTTCATCTGTCAGCGTCAGCGCAAAACCGTTCGCAGTTTCCTTGAACTGGGCCCACAGACCAATGCGGCGGTCACTGGATTTTTTGTCCAGCATGCGTACCCAGTTCATGTCACGGTTGCGGTTGACTTCCAGGCCCTTGCGCAAGTCTTTGAACTCAGTAATGTCATTCTTGGGAAATACGCGCCAGATCCCTTTTTTGGCATGCATGCATTCGGCACGGTTGATGTGTACGCCCACCAGTTCTTTTTGCAGGTCGTAGTAGCACAGACCGTCGCCGTTGTTGATGATGGCGCTCTTGTCGTTGGTCTCAAATTCAAACCATTTATCACCCACCTGCGTGACCCAGCCAATGGCCCGCCCAGGCGTCTTGGGGGAGTCGAAGGCGCCAATGTCATCCTTGCGGCCATTGACAAAGTAGTCGGTGAACTCGCGGTTGAAGTTCTGGTCAGGATCGGGGTTGAAGGTGAACGTGGTGGTGCCAGAGGACGAGCGCGCCAATGGCATGTCAGAGAACTCACGCTCTTGCATGATGCCGTCCAGCAGCTTGCGGTAATGCGCCGTAATGTTCTTGACGTAACCCAGATCCTTGTAGCGCCCCTCGATCTTGAAGCTGCGTACACCGGCATCTACCAAGGCACGCATGTTGTCGGACTGGTTGTTGTCCTTCATCGATAGCACGTGTTTTTCGTGTGCGATGATGCGCCCGCTTTGATCCAGCACTTCGTAGGGCAGGCGGCAGGCCTGGTTGCAGTCACCCCGGTTGGCGCTGCGGCCCGTGTGGGCATGGGTGATGTAGCACTGGCCCGAATACGCTACGCACAGCGCACCGTGGATGAAGTATTCAATGGTGGTGCTGGGGTCGATGGCCTGGTGCACGGCCTTGATCTGCTGCAGGTCCAGCTCCCGCGCCAGCACGATCTGGCTCAAACCCGCGTCTTGCAGAAAACGGGCTTTTTCGGGTGTGCGGATATCGTTTTGTGTGGAGGCATGCAACTGGATGGGGGGTAAATCCAGTTCCAGCAAACCCATGTCTTGAATGATCAGTGCATCGGCACCAATGTTGTAGACATCCCACGCCATCTGGCGTGCGCCTTGCAGCTCATCGTCGCGCAAAATAGTGTTCAGCGTGATGAAGATGCGGCTGCCAAAGCGGTGGGCATGTTTCACCAGTCGCTCCAGATCGCGGATCTCATTGCCCGCAGTGGCGCGTGCGCCAAAGCCGGGGCCGCCGATGTAGACAGCATCTGCTCCGTGGTTGATGGCTTCAATGCCAATATCGGCATCGCGGGCCGGGGACAGGAGTTCGAGCTGGTGGGGCAGGAGAGACATAGGGGGGCAATTATCCCAGCGCCGACTGGATTTGTGGAGACCGGGGGATATTGCAAGCGCTGGCCGTTGTGTTGGAGCTTCGCCTGCGGCTGGTTGCGTGCTGGCTTCGTTTTTGTCCTATAGCTATTTCATGTGTTTCAGGCAGGGTGAAGAGGTCGCTCATGCCATGTTGGACTTCAGGCAGGAATTTATGGATATTCAATTCAACACCTACTACACCCTGATCTGGGCAGCTTTGGTCTTGTTGCTGGGAAAGTTTCTGGTCAGTCGCATACGCTGGCTGCAGGACTTCAATATTCCTGAGCCCGTGGCCGGAGGCTTGATTGCCGCCACGGGCTGCTATGTGCTGTACGCAGTCATGGGCTACCGCTTGAGCTTTGACGGTGAGCTGCAAACAGCGTTCATGTTGGTGTTTTTTTCTTCGATTGGTCTGAGCGCCAACTTCGCCAAACTCAAGGCGGGGGGGCGCGCTCTGTTGGTTTTTTTGCTGGTGATTGCGGTGTTTATCGGCCTGCAAAATGCGGTCGGTATCAGCATGGCGACTTTACTGGGGCTGGATCCGCTGATTGGCTTGATTGCGGGGTCCATGACGCTGCTTGGTGGTCACGGAACGGCGGGGGCCTGGGGCAGCGTGCTGGAGTATGAGCATGGGGTGCAGGGCGCCATGACGCTGGGCATGGCGTGCGCCACTTTTGGGCTGGTGATCGGTGGACTGGTAGGAGGGCCGTTGGCCAAATGGCTGATTCGGCGCAATCAGTTGCAGGGGCCTGAAGGTAACAGCGATGACATGGTGGACGCAGCCTCTCCCAATTTTGAGTCACCGCGCAAGACACGTCTGATTACCACCGAAGCCACCATTGAAACCTTGGCGCTCTTTGCTGGGTGCTTGGCTTTTGCCCAGTTGATGACAGAGCTGACGGCGGGTGCCAGCTTTCAGTTGCCCACCTTTGTATGGGCGCTGGGGGGCGGGGTGCTTATCCGTAACGCGCTGGACTATGTGTTCCATTTTGAGGTGTTTGACCGCGCCATTGATGTGTTTGGCAGCGCTGCGTTGTCCATTTATCTGGCCATTGCGCTGTTGTCGCTCAAACTGTGGGAGCTGTCCGGCCTTGCTGGCCCCTTGGTGATTATTTTGGCCGTGCAGGCGGTGGTGATGGTGCTCTACGTGGCGCTGGTGACGTTTCGTGTCATGGGGCGTGACTATGACGCTGCAGTGCTGTGTGCGGGCAACTGTGGTTTTGGTATGGGCGCTACCCCTACGGCAGTGGCCAATATGCAGGCCATTACCAACCAGTACGGGCCTTCGCACAAGGCGTTCCTGATCGTGCCCATGGTGGGAGCTTTTTTTATTGATTTGCTCAACGCCATCTTTTTGCAGTTCTTTATCAAGCTGCTGGCGTAAACGGTGTGGCACTTGCCGCTGGATAATGTGCAGTTATGAGTGTTGCAAGCCCTGACCATGACCACTGGATGCGCCATGCCTTGCGCCTGGCCCAGCAAGCTGCTGCCGCAGGTGAAGTGCCTGTGGGCGCCGTGGTAGTCAAAGATGGTCAAGTGGTGGGGGAGGGGGCGAATGCCCCGCTGGCAAGCCAAGACCCAACAGCCCATGCCGAGGTACTGGCCCTGCGTGCTGCCGCATGGCAACTGGGTAACTATCGGCTGGATGGATGCACTTTGTATGTAACGCTGGAGCCCTGCACCATGTGCAGCGGAGCCATGCTGCACGCGCGCCTAGATACCGTGGTTTATGGAGCCGCCGAACCCAAGACGGGTGCTGCAGGCTCTGTGTTGGACGTTTTCAGCTATCCGCAGATCAACCACCAGACGCAAGTTGTGCGTGGGGTGCTGGCCCATGAATGTGCCGCAATACTGGCTCAATTCTTTCAGCAGCGACGTGCCGCCAACAAAACGCTGGCACTGGCCAATCACCCTTTGAAAGATACCGCACTGCGCAATCCAGACAGCGCTTTTTGCGAAGTGCCAGATTGGCCGTACCAGCCCCAATGGCACAGTGACTGGCCCGTGCTGGCAGGGCTGCGCATGGCAGTGGTCGATGAGGGGCCAAACCACGCTCCCATCACATGGCTGTGCTTGCACGGTGCCGCCAGCTGGGGTTATGCCTTTGGCCATTGGTTGCCGGCTCTGCAGCATGCGGGCCACCGCGTTGTGGTGCCTGATTTGCCCGGTTTTGGCCGCAGCGACCAGCCCAAGCGCGATAAGGCGCACAGTGCACAGTGGCATATAGAGGTGCTGCAAACACTGGTGCAACGCCTTGATTTGAACAGCGTAGTGCTGATCGGTGAAGGCGATGGCGCACGGTTGGGCCTTGCGGTGGCGCAGGCCATGCCCGAGCGGTTTGCAGGGGGATGGTTCATGGATACATGGCCAGATGCCAGCTTGCCGAAACCGTTGACACAATGGCTGCATGCAGCGGCCAACAAGCCGCGCTGGGATGTGGGGCAAGGTTTCAATCAAGCAGGTTTGTGGCCTGTAGCGAAGACGGAAAAAACGCCCATAGCTATACCTTTTGAAAACCCAGGCCACCGTGCAGCCCTCAAAGCCTGGCCCTCGGTGCAGGCACAACTGCCGCCGGTTGCGCAGACGTTATTGGGCGATTGGTTCCAGCAAGGGCGCTGCCTGATTACGCGCAGTGCCAGCAACACCTTGATGCCAGAGGCCGCGTGGTACGGCGCGTGGCTGGCTGCGGTACCTGCTTTGTCGCAGCACCCTCAAGTATTGCAACAGACCCCAATGCCTCCTCTGGTTCCGGAGCAGGCGGCAGTCAGCGTGCGGCAGGCTATGGAATACTTTGCGCCATTCGCTAAGGTTTAGGCCTTAGCCACACAGACACCATCAAATACGGAGCATGCCGCACAGTTGCGGCATGGAGCGCTTTGGCCAATTCCACTAAAAAAACAAGTTCTGCGGCTGTGCAAGACCATGCCCCTATGCACCCTGTGCATAGCGGTTGTCAGCACAACCATGACCACGCAGCCCATGATTGCGGGCACAGCCATGTGCATGACGCGCACTGCAGTCACGATCATGACCATGCACACGGTGACGCTTGCTGTGGTCATGACCATAGCCATGGCCCCAAACACATTTATGTGTACTCGCCTGCGGGTGCTGTGCGTGACAAGGCTGCGTTCAAGCGCGCTGTCAAACGCCTGGAGGGCATGGGCCACCAAGTGGAAATTGATGGCGATGCGCTGAGCAGCCACCAGCGCTTTGCCGGCGATGACGCTACGCGCATTGCCGCCATTCACCGGGCTGCGGTCAGCGGCGCTGATGTGGCCCTGATCAGCCGAGGTGGCTATGGCCTGACACGCATTCTGCCGGGCATCGACTACGCGGCAGTCACCACCGCAATTGAGAGTGGTACCCGCTTTGTCGGGTTGAGCGATTTCACCGCTTTTCAAAATGCCTTGTTGGCCCAAACCGGAGCGACCAGCTGGGCAGGCCCTGCGTTGATTGCCGACTTTGGGCAAAAGGATGAGGTGGACGACATCATGCTTGACTGCTTTGAAGACCTGATTTGCGGCCATGGCGAAGGTGCCGGCTGGCGCATGCCCAAGCAGCCCGCAGGGGCGGTGCCCGATGACTTCTATATTGAAGGCGGTGCCACACTGTGGGGCAGCAACCTGGCTGTGCTGGTGTCGTTGCTGGGTACGCCGTATTTTCCGCAAGTGGAAGGTGGCATTTTGTTCTTGGAAGACGTTGGGGAGCACCCCTACAAGATTGAGCGCATGCTCACACAGCTGCTGCATGCAGGTGTGCTGGGCAAGCAAAAAGCCATCGTCTTTGGTCAGTTCACTGAAATTAAGCTCAGCCCCCATGACAAGGGCTTCAAGCTGCAAAGCGTGATTGACTGGCTGCGCACCCAGCTCACCATCCCAGTGCTGCAGGGCCTGCCTTTCGGGCATGTGGCTACCAAGGTGCTGCTGCCTGTTGGCGCGCAAGTTTCACTGTCGGTAGAAGGGCGCGATGCACTCATTTACTGGGGACATACGCACTAATGAATTCATAGCTTCTAACGCTTTGTACATAGTCGTTAGCAGCTGATTTGATTCATAAAACTCTTAAAAGGCACACGCATGGGCAAAGCCGCCTTGGAATGGACCGATGAGATGCTGGCCCTGCTGGGGCAGGAAAAAGATGCCGTACTGGCTGAGCGCTGGGGGACATCGGCCAAGACGGTGAATATCAAGCGCAACGCGCTGGGCATTGCAGCTTGTGGACTGGTGCACTGGACGCCCGAGATGCAAGCGCAGCTGGGTACGGACAGCGATGCTGAGCTTGCCAATCGCTGGGGCATCAGCAAAGCCAGTGTGGTGGCACAGCGCAAAGCTTTGGGCATTGCCTCGTTAACCGAAAAGCAGGGCGGGGTGTTTGCCTGGACGCCTGAAGCTGTTGCGTTACTGGGTACTGCGTCTGATGCCAAGGTGGCTGAACAACTGGGTCTGACACGGCTGACGGTTTACAACGCCCGCCTGGCGCGTGGCATTGCCCCCGCGGTGCGGAGTAACGCGCCGCCTGTGGAAAAGCCCGAGCCGCAATAAAACGGCAGTTGCGATATATCAGGCTGAGCAAGCCAAGTGCAGATAGCCTGCTGTGGGGTATTGCAGGCTATCTGGATGTGCGTCTAGAGTGCCTCGCGCGTAGCTTAGGGCGGGGTCTTTTGACCAAAAATAATGCCTATCTGCGCGCGTGTCAGCTCTGCAGGAGTGGCTCCAGGGTATGTGCCATCGGCACTCAATGCATCGTGTACCAGTGAGATCCAAAACGGTGCTGCCAGCAGCTGTGAAGCAACAGCTGGGGTGATGCCTTTCAACTCGCCTTCTTTTTTGGCTATTTTGAACAGCTGTTCAAAATGCTGGTGCCAGGGCGCAAAAACCTGCTGGTAATAAAGCTGCATCAGTGAAGGGTGGCTGCGTGCCTCGCCCAGCACCAGACGTGCCAAAGAGGCACGAGCTGGAAGGTAGAAATGCTCCATCGGAGGCACCACCAACCGAGTGATGTAGTCCTTCATGGACTCTTGGGGCATGCGTGGTGTTTGTATGGATGCCAGGGCCGAATGCGCAATCGTGGCTTGCAAGGCCCCTTGTAGCAGAGCCTCCTTGTTTGCAAAGTGCAGATACAAAGTGCCTTTGGCCAGCTTGGCGCGCTTGGCAATCTTGTCCATGGTGGCTTTGGCAATGCCTACTTCGGTGAACTCATCCAGTGCTGCGCTCAAAATTTCCTGGCGGGTGAGTTCCGTTTTCTGTGGACTGGGTCCGCGTGTGCGGCGCAGTACAGGCGCAATCGCGCTGGGGTGGGGTGTGGGTTTTTTATTGGATGTGGGTTTCATACGCGGCCAGAGCAGGGGGGCGTTAGCCATGCACTTTAATCTCAAGTGTCTGGACTGCAGAAAAGGCGCTATTGCAGCATCTTTGCCGACACGAATGTAAGTGCTTGTCTCGGCAAGACCTGCACGCCGCGCCTCTAGGCTCAATACCATCTCCCAAGATGCAGGAGCTTCTGTGGCACAACGCATGCATTTCAATGTTTCGGGCAACACATGGCTAATGCCATTGAAGATGCTCACCCTTGGCGCGGCTGTCATGGCTGCTGGGTGCGCCGTTTCTGTCCCCGCACATATTCAACCCATCAGTAATTTTGATGCAGCCAGGTATGCAGGCACTTGGTATGAAATTGCCCGCATTGATCACCGGTTTGAAAAGGGCTTGATCAATGCCAATGCCAGCTATGCGCTCAATGGCGATGGCACCTTGAAAGTCATTAATCGCGGCTTTAACCCTGAGACAAAAGAATGGAAGCAAGTCGAAGGTAAAGCCCGGTTTTTGGGCGACTCACGGGTTGCTGCATTGAAAGTTTCGTTCTTTGGCCCGTTTTACGGCGGCTACAACGTGGTGAGTCTGGATGAGCAATACCAGACGGCTTTGGTGATTGGTCAGGATACCCGCTACTTCTGGCTGCTTTCGCGCAGCAAAACCATGTCGCAAGAGCAACTGCACCGGCTATTGCAAAAAGCACAAGCCATGCAAGTGGATTTGAGCAAAGTGATCTTGGTACAGCAAGATTAATTGCGTGTATTTCAGCGCTTTATTGCCGCAAAGAAGCTTGTGTTTGGTTGGTGGGCTACAACGCGTAGCACTATGAAATTTCAGTAATTTCTGAAAACTTTGGTACACACTGAGAAGCAATGGACTTTATTTCTCATAAACAATGGACTTTCTTTCTCATAAAAAATAAAGGCTGACTGACGCAGTGTTCACGCATGCGCAGGGGCCAACTCGTGTTCGAGGATTCGATATGCAACATCAACAACCTGTACAGCCTATGGCTGCACGTGTTTGGCTTGGGGTCTTGGGTGCGGTACTGGCGCTGGCCGGGCTGTTCTTCTTGATCGGTGGCGGCAAGCTCATTAGCTTGGGCGGCAGCTGGTACTTTTTGCTGGCGGGCATTGCCCTGCTGGCCTCTGGCGTGCAATTGGTGCGCCGCCGTTCTTCCGGTGCCTGGATTTATCTGGCGGCATTTGCCGCTACCGTGATTTGGGCGCTCAGTGAAGTGGGTCTGGATTACTGGAGTCTTGTCTCGCGTTTGCTGGCCATGACGTTTGGCGCTGCAGTCGTAGCAGCTAGCTTGCCGCTGCTGCGCAAGGCCAATGGGCAAACGGTTGGTTGCAAGAGCGCATTGACTGCGGCTGGTGTATTGCTGGTGGCTGGCTTGGTGGGTTTTGTCTCCATGTTCCAGATCCATCCTGAAGTGCAAGCGCAGACAGCCGCCGCTACCCGCAAACCTGTGGATGCTGCGAGCGAGCAAAAAAACTGGAACAACTACGGCAGCAGCAGCAAAAACGACCGCTTTGCGGCCTTGGACCAGATCAATGTAGACAACGTGAATCAGCTGGAAGTGGCATGGACGTACCAGACCGGTGACGTGCCCAAATCCACTGGCGCGGGTGCAGAAGACCAAACGACCCCCTTGCAAGTGGGTGACAAGGTATTTATCTGCACGCCCAGCAATAACGTGATCGCACTGGATGCCGATTCTGGCAAGGAGCTGTGGCGCCACGACGTCAATGCCCATGTGGGGGGCGTTTGGGAGCGCTGCCGTGGCCTGGCCTACTTTGATGCGACTGCTGAAGTGGCACAACCGACAGTGCCTGGCTCGACAGCTGTGCAAAAGGTGTCTTTGCCTGCCGGTGCTAGTTGTGAACGCCGCATTTTGATGAACTCTATCGATGCCCGTTTGTTCGCTATCAATGCCGATAACGGTGAGCTGTGCGGTGAGTTTGGCAAAGACGGCGTGGTGGATCTCAAAGAAGGCATTGGCGCTGTGGCCAATCCTGCTTACTACACTTTGACGTCCGCCCCCACTGTTGCGGGTACCACGGTGGTAATTGGTGGCCGTGTAGCGGACAACGTGCAAGTCGATATGCCTGGTGGTGTGATCCGAGGTTTTGATGTCATCACTGGCGCACAGCGCTGGGCGTTTGACGCGGGCTCAAACACCCCTAACGAAATCTTGAAGCCCGGTGAAACCTACACCCGTTCGTCTGCAAACGTGTGGGCTGGTACAACATACGACGTCAGCTCCAACACAGTGTATTTGCCCATGGGTTCGGCTTCGGTTGACCTGTATGGCGCAACACGCAGCGCGATGGACCGCAAGTACGGTGCGTCTGTGCTGGCCCTGGATGCCGCTACCGGCAAGGAAAAGTGGCTGTATCAAACTGTGCGCAATGACCTGTGGGACTTTGACATTCCCATGGCTCCGACGTTGATTGATTTCCCCCATGCCGATGGCAAAACGACGCCAGCTATGCTGGTGGGCACCAAGGCTGGCCAGATCTTCGTGCTTGACCGTCAAAACGGTCAGCCGTTGACCAAGGTGGACGAAGTGGCCGTGAAGCCCGGCACCATTCCTGGTGAGTTCTACCCCGCTACGCAGCCTTTGTCGGTTGGCATGCCACAGATCGGAACAAAGACGCTGACCGAAGCGGACATGTGGGGTGCCACACCGATTGATCAGCTCATTTGCCGCATCAAGTTCAAGTCCATGCGCTATGACGGCCTGTATACCGTGCCGGATACCGATGTGTCACTGAGTTTTCCCGGCTCTTTGGGCGGTATGAACTGGGGTGGCGTGTCCGCCGACCCCACTAACAATCTGATTTTCGTGAACGACATGCGTCTGGGCCTGTGGGTGCAGATGGTGCCGCAACAGCAAAAATCGGCACTGTCTGATGGCAGCGAAGCTCCTAACGCGGGCATGGGGCAAGTACCTCTGGGTGGCACACCTTACGCGGTGATCAAAGATCGCTTCATGTCGCCTTTGGGTATTCCTTGCCAAAAGCCTCCATTCGGAACGCTCACTGCGATCGATATGAAAACGCAGCAAATCGCGTGGCAAGTGCCTGTGGGCACCGTGCAAGACCAAGGCCCCATTGGCATCAAGATGCGCATGCCATTCCCTGTGGGTCTGCCTACGCTGGGCGGCTCGCTCGCCACGCAAGGCGGTCTGGTGTTCTTTGCTGGCACGCAAGACTACTACCTGCGTGCCTGGGACAGCGCTACTGGCAAGGAAATCTGGAAGGCTCGCCTGCCCGTGGGCAGCCAGGGTGGCCCGATGAGCTACAAGTCTCCCAAGACAGGCAAGCAGTATGTGGTGATCAGTGCTGGTGGCGCGCGTCAGTCGGCTGACCGCGGCGACTATGTGATTGCCTATGCCTTGCCTGACCGTGCCAAGTAAGGCATCTTGCCAAGACTGAGTTAAGGCACTATTGCCAAAAGCCATGGCGCACTGCGGTGCCCATGGCTTTTTTCATGTCTGCTGCACAGGCATTGCTTTGTATCTGCAGTGCATGGCTGGCGTGTTAGGCTTTCTGCCCTAGGAATGAGGAGTTGGGCCGTGAGCCAGCAGCAAGTTTTGAAAGCCCCCATCGTTGAAGCCGTAGACACAGCAGCGGCAGATATGCGCCAGGCGTTGCTGGATGCCGGCAAAACTGAGTTTGCCAATTACGGCTACGACGGTGCGCGTCTGGAGCGCATTGCTGCCAAAGTCGGCTGTGCCAAACGCATGCTGTATTACTACTTTGGTAATAAAAAAGACGTGTACCTGGCGGTGATCGAACAAAGCTACAGTGATATACGTGCCTCTGAAGAGCAACTGAACTTGGATGCTTTAGAGCCTTTGCAGGCGCTGCATACACTGGCCCGGAAAAGCTTTGACTACCACGAGCACAACCAGCAATTTACCCGTCTGGTGCTGCAGGAGAATTTTCAAGGCGGTGAAATGCTGGGGCAAATCTCTACCATCGATACTTTGCGCAAAGCAGCGTTTGAACCCTTGGGGCGTATCTTGCAGCGTGGTGTGGCGCAGGGCTTGTTCAAAGAGGGCATCACTGCTGTAGATGTGCACTATTTGATCTCCGCACTTTCCAGCTTTCGTGTCGATCACAGTGCCACATGGCGCAGCTTGCTTCAGGTCGATTTGATGGGTGCAGCCATGCGAGAGCGCCACCAGCAAATGCTTCAAGACCAGCTGACAGCGTTGGTATGCAAAGTACCTGCAGCACAAGATTGAATGCCAGACAATGCGATCACATTGTTTGGTGCTTTAAAAAATATAGCTTCTAACGCTTTGAAGATAAGGGTTGGATGCTATTTTTAACAAAATTAAAGAGCGCAATTCGTGCTATGGCGTTGCAGTCAAAACGCGGGCGATTTGTGAGCCTCGATAAGCTTGTTCAAAGAAAGGGCAACGCTGGGAGGCGAATTCTGTTAAAATTACTGCCGCTGCTAGAACGCGAAGTTAGCCAGCAGCCATCCCATCGTGCGGTTTGATTGATAAACTCACGCATGCCCGAGATCGCTTCAGACGATTTTCAAGTTTTCCCCCTCCGGTTTTCTGTTCGCCGTTGGAACCATCCCAAGCAGCGTGTGCGTGCATGGGGTTTTCTTTTACGTTTTTTTAAAGCGTTGAGCGGCTTGCTTTTGAGCCATCTTTTCCAGCGCATGCCCAAGAGCATGGCGCATCTTTGTTGAAACATATCTCGCATCTTGCGCAGATTGTGGGCAAATACCAGCTCACACCATCTGCAGAAATTACTACCAGCGGCTCCTACACCGCATCGCTTTCCATCCGCAGCGGCTACGGCGCAGGCACTCACGACAGAGTGTTTCGTTTCTTGCCACGTTTTGGCACTGCCGCCGCTGCCAAGCACTACGCCATCGAACAAGGCAAAAGCTATGTGCAGCAGCCTGCTTTGCCTGCCTGATGGCCTTTCCCCAATTTAATACTGAAGGATCCCAATATGTCTAAAGAAGATCTCGTGGAAATGCGCGGGCAGGTCATGGAAGTACTGCCCGATTCGCGCTTCCGCGTGACACTGGACAACGGTCATCAACTTATTGCCTATACCGGTGGCAAAATGCGTAAATTCCGTATTCGCATCTTGGCCGGTGACAAAGTATCTTTGGAAATGTCGCCCTATGATTTGACCAAGGGCCGCATTACCTTCCGTCACATCGAGACGCGTTCTGGCGCTGCACCATCGGCAGCCAAGCGTCGCCCTCCAGCCCGTTAACCCCCAGGGGCATCTGCCCCTACCTTTTTGAATACAGCCTCAGGCTGTGCTCAGTTACTTTGAGAGTTTCACTATGAACAACAAACTGTACGTTGGCAATCTGGCCTATTCCGTTCGCGACAACGATCTGGAACAAGCATTCTCCGAATTCGGTAACGTCGTGTCCGCCAAGGTCATGATGGAGCGTGACACAGGCCGTTCCAAGGGCTTCGGCTTTGTGGAAATGTCTTCGGAAGCAGAAGCTCAAGCCGCTATCAACGGTCTGAACGAACAACAACTGGGCGGCCGTAACCTGATGGTTAACGTTGCTCGTCCCCGTGAAGAAAACGGTGGCGGTTTCCGCGGCGGCAACGGCGGCGGCGGTTTCCGTGGTAACAACGGCGGCGGCTTTGGCGGCGGCAATGGTGGCGGCTACGGCGGTGGCCGTGATCGTTACTAAATAGTCGTCTCCAGCAGCATCCAAGCCTGCTTGGATGCTGTTGTGCTTGCGCTAAAGCCTGGCCCACCTTGTGTGGGCCAGGCTTTTTTGTAGGGTGCGTATTGCAGTTGCGGGTGTTGGCGTATGCTGCCCAATCACTGCTCGGCAGGTGCTTGCACGGTGTTGTAGGGCAAGCTAGAACAAACAATAAGAGCCGTGAACATCACCGGCAAATCTTTAATTTGCGTTGGAGATGAGCCGTCAAGCCATAGGTTGTACAGGGAGGGCAGGCAGTACAGGTGTACGACAAGGCGATGCAACGACGTATCCAGGGTAGTGTTGCGCGCCTGAGTGCCGGCGGGGATTTGGCGCATGCTCTGGTGCAATAAAGAAAGCCCGATTTCGGGCTTTCTTTGTTTGCTGAGAGCCCCTCAGCGGGGGCAAGTAATGTAGATGGGCTTGAGCTTTAGAGCGGCTCACGCAACCCAGTAAACCGCAGGTTTACGGTTGAGACGAGGCGCGAAGCCGTAGGCAGTACAAAAGTACGACAAGGCGAAGCAACGACGTATCAAGGGTGGTGCTAGCGGCTCTTAGTGGGGCGACTGTAAAAGCGCTTGTTGGTTCGCCGCAATGCTTTTTCTTGGCTGGGTGTGCTGCGCGGTATACCCAGTGGCGGCTATTGCTTGCTGGCCGACGCCTTGGGGGAGGCGAAAAACCGCTACCGCGTTCACCAACTGCGTGGCTTGGCCATTGAGGCTGCCTGCAGCTGCGGCGCTTTCCTCGACCAGCGCTGCATTTTGCTGGGTGGCTTGGTCCATTTGCATGACGGCTTCACCGACTTGGGCCACGCCTTGGCTTTGCTCGGTGCTGGCAGCGCTGATCTCTCCCATGATGTCTGTGACACGGCGGATGGCGCGTACCACTTCGCTCATGGTGGTGCCTGCCTGGTCCACCAAGTGTGTGCCTTGCTCTACTTGCTGCACGCTGGCAGAGATCAATTGCTTGATTTCCTTGGCGGCCTCGGCACTGCGCTGCGCCAGACTGCGCACTTCACTGGCCACAACGGCAAAGCCTCGGCCTTGTTCTCCAGCACGGGCGGCTTCTACCGCTGCATTCAGCGCCAGGATGTTGGTTTGAAAGGCGATGCCATCGATGACGCCAATGATGTCTGCAATCTTTCGGCTGCTGTCGTTGATGCCCTGCATGGTGTTCACGACCTGAGAAACAACGTCACCGCCTTGCGCAGCGACGGTTGATGCTTCCAATGCCAGCTGGTTGGCTTGGTGTGCATTGGAGGCGTTCTGGCGCACGGTGGAGCCCAGCTGCTCCATCGAGGCCGCGGTTTCTTCCAGTGCGCTGGCCTGGCTTTCGGTGCGGCTGGATAAATCGCTATTGCCTTGCGCAATTTGTGCACTGGCAGAGGCGACGCTTTCTGCGTTGGTGCGCACGCCTGCCACCACGTCGGCCAGCTTGCCCTGCATATTTTTCAGTGCTGCCAGCAGCGTAGCCATTTCATCGCGACCTTCTACATGAATGGCTTGTGTCAAATCGCCATCAGCAATGCCGCTGGCGCTGCGCACGGCCTGTTGCAAAGGTATCGTCACAGAGCGGCTCAAAAGCCATGCCGACCACGCACCGGCAAGCAGTGCCAGTACAGCGCAGACAAGAATGATGAGCTGACCTTGCTGGGCTTGTGCAGCCGCTTCATCACGGGTTTGTTCATACAACTCTTTTTGCCGCTGTTCGAAGTCTCGAACAGACTGGTTGTAGGCTTCTGCCAGCGGTGTGAGTTGCTGACGCAACGCAGATGACACGTCTTCGCCGTTGGCTTTGCGCTGGAGCAAAGCGGCTCTGGGCGCCCGGTAAGCTTCGCGGGCCTTGTCAATATTGGTGATTAACTGGCGGCCCGCATCACTGGTGATCAAGCGCTCGACAGTGCTGCGTGTGGTGTTGACTGCGGCAGAAGTTTTCTCCATCTCGGCTTGCAGTTCAGCGAAGTGACCGCTGTCTGCCGCCAGCACTGCAGCGCGTGTGCGCATCCAGTTCAACTCAATGTTTTGTCGCCACTCCATGGTGGCCTGCAGACGCTCGTTATCAACCTGGGTGAGCTGCTGGGTGGTTTGCGCCAATGTTTCCAAACGCCAGGCACCAATACCAGCAATCACTGCGGTGATGAGCAAAACCAGGCCAAAGGACAATGCCAGACGGCGTCCAATTTTGATGTTGTTGAGTCGCATGAATGCATGCCTCCCTGTTGATATATCAATCTGATTATGAAATTGATAGTTCTTTCAGAAGGGCTGGAGAAATAAGGGTTTGAACGGCCTGATCGGCCTGCTAGTGGGTGAGGCTGATTGCAGCATGCCAGCGCATACGAAGCGCGTCACAGCAGGCTACGATCCGGTACAGCCACGATTGCTCAAGGAGTGTGCGGGTGTTTATGTTGTTATTTTTATAGCTGTTAGCGCTTGTGAATAAAGGACTTCAGATATAAAAATATCTGAAGTCCTTGCTTTGTAAGCGTTAGTAGCTCTTATTTTATTTTTAAGATACTTAAGAGTCGCTTAAGAGCTGCGCTTAGTGTGCTGGCTGCAGTGCTGGTTTGTCGCTTGCAAAGAAAGCCGGATCAATGTTG
This sequence comes from uncultured Comamonas sp., assembly GCA_963520865.1. Taxonomy (GTDB): domain Bacteria; phylum Pseudomonadota; class Gammaproteobacteria; order Burkholderiales; family Burkholderiaceae_C; genus Comamonas. The sequence continues at coordinate 25,983 of CAUQST010000031.1, read as the reverse complement.
AAGTCCTGCATTTTGGGGTGCTGCTGCAGGTAATGCAGGATGTCAGCTCGGTTTTTTAAAGGTGCGTGACCAAACAAGATATCCAGCTTGGCCAGAGTATTCATGATGGGCTTGTTCTTGCAGTATTGCTGGATTTTGGGATGGGCATCAAAGTGATCGAGCTGGCTTTGTGCAATCACCAGCAGCGAGGGGCGCCACCAGTCATAGGCAAAGTCAACATGTTTGACCACCTCAATTGCCGATTCGCGCTGTGCCAGCATGGCAAAGAAGTTCAGAACATCGTCCAGTTTGAGGCGGTCATCGCGCTCGATTTTTGAAAAATCCATGCTTTTCAAGCGCTCTTTATTGCCTTCCAGCGCTTCGATGGCCTGTGTAATCTGCTGATTGTCTGGAAATTTCAGCTGCTCTACCGCATACAACCTGCTTGCGACAAACGTGGCATATTTTTTGTGCTGAATGGCGGGTATCAGCACGCGGAATGCGGCATCTTTGGTTTTCTGAAAGTCGCTGCTGGTAAATACCTGAAACATTTCCAGAATGGATTTTTCCATCGACTCCTGGTGTGCGGCCTCGGCTTGGTAGTTCTGATAAACCAAAGTAATAATTACCCCGCTGAATGCCAGTGCAGTAAATAGTACATTCAGCACACCATATAAAGAATTCAAAGGTTCTTTGAATACGGTAGAGGGCAGATTAGATGCCAGTGGGTAAGCCAAAGCCCAGATGGCAACAATAAACACCATGGTGAAAATGGCCGTGCTTTTTATTTTTTGGTGTTTGTATTTCATATGTTTTACTTTATTCAATCCACCTTTTGATCAAATTCAGAGTTTGCGGCTGTGCTTGCTTGTGGGGCACATGGGCGCAATCGGCAAGCAAGTGAAAGCTGCCAGGCCCTTGCACCAGAGCGGTAATAGTCTGTGGGTGAATGGCAGAGCCATACTCATCCAGCTCGCCGTGAAGGGCCAGTGTGGGGCATTGCACCTGTGGCAAGAAGGCGTCCAGCCTCCAGTGGGCAAACGCTTCAGACAGCCAGGTGTCTGTCCATGCGTGCAGCACCCAGTCGGCTTTGGCACCGTGGTATCTGGCCAAACGATCCATGGCACCGGGCTGTGCAAACTCTGCCTGGGCTTGGCGAATGCCCGCGAGGGTGCGGTCTTCAACAAACGCCTGGGCTGCGATGGTGATCAGTGCCTGGCACTGGCGGGGGTAGGTGGCCGCGCAGCACACCGCCATGCCGCCGCCCACGCTGTGCCCCAGCGCCACAAAGGTGTGTAAACCAAAATGTGCCAGCACTGCGGCAAAGCCTTGGTGGGCTTCGTCGGCCACAAAGCTGGTGGGCAGGGTGCTGGGGTGGGCTGCGGATGCGCCAAAACCCAGGCGGTCATAGGCAATGACGGTACGCCCGGTGGCCTGTGCCAGCTGCAGGGGAAAATCGCGCCACAGCGCCACGCAACCCAAAGAGTCGTGCAGCAGCACCAAGGCAGCCCCGTGGGTTTGCTTGGGTGTCCAGCTTTGCGCAAACAGCATGCCCTGGGGCGTGGCAATGTGGTGACTGTGAAGGTGTACGTCAGTCATGGGGCAATTGGTGGATAGTTCAAAAAACCCTGCATCGTCGCCGCGGCAGGGGTGTCAACGCCAGTGCCCGTCGTGCGTAGATTGGTGCATAGGTGACTGTATTTGGCAAATTGATGAGCTGTTGATGCTTGTGCATCAAGGCTTGCGGTTTGTTTTGGCTGTCAATGCAAAAGCGGGAAAACCGTGGCAGTGGACTGGCTGTACGGGCCAGTGTTGGTTGCATTACACAGCTACGCAGCTGCACCGCCCGGTTGTTTTGTAGCCACCAACTTGCGGTGCATGGGATGGTGTCTACAGCGCAGGCTGCCCCAGCCATTGCTGCGCAAAGGCGGCCCTGAATTCAAAAATCCATGCCAAGCGCTCTTGCCCCAGGCGTTTGCCAGCGGTGGTTTGCATGCTGGCGGGCAGGGTGGCCAGTTTGACGGCAATGTGGTCCAGGCTATAGCGGCCATCGTCCAGTGGGCGGGCGCTGGCCAGCGGATCGGTTGGGTGTGCCAGCGGGCGATTCAGCTGCCCGCCTACGCTGAACATGCGCGCAATGCCCACGGGGCCGAGCGCATCCAGCCGGTCTGCATCTTGCACGATCTGGGCTTCGATGGTTTGCGGCGCAATACCGGCAGAAAAACTGTGTGCCTCAATCGCATGGGCCACGGCAGGCAGTTTTGCCTCAGCAAAGCCTTCGCTGCGCAAAATGCCCAGTGCTTTTTCTGCGGCCATGCGTGAGGCCTGATGGCGCTGCGGGTGGTTTTTGGGCAGATTGACGCAGTCGTGCAACCGGCATGCGGCCTGTACCACCTGTGCATCGGCTTGTGGGTAATCGCGCAGCAAGGTTTGTGCAGTGGCCCATACGCGGGTGAGGTGCGAAATATCGTGGGCGGGGTCGTTATCGATAGACATTGAAATAAATATGTAATTTATTAATTCGATTTGGCAATTAATTCGATTGGGCAAATTGCTTGAGCAGCAGAGCCATCTTTTGGCAGCCTAGTGTTTCATCGACCATAGACACCGGTAGTCGCAACATGGTGGAAGGCTGCTGGTTGGCCGAAAACAGCACGCCCGGTGCCAGCAATACGCCTTGTGTTGCGGCTTTGCGTGCCAGCACTTCGGTGTCTTGCTGGGCATCTACCCACACAAACATGCCGGCCAGTGGCTCCTGGTGCACTTTCAGGCCCATGCTTTCCACCATCTTCAGGCAGCGGTGGCGGGTTTCATCCAGACGCTCACGCAGGCGCAGCACGTGTTTGCGGTATTGACCGTCGGCCAGAATGCGGTGCACCACGCGCTCGCCCAGCTCGGGGCTGGTCAGGCCGCTGAGCAGTTTGGCATCGGTCAGCGCGCGAATGCGTTCGGGCTTGGCCGCGATATAGCCCACGCGCAGGCTGCCAGCCAGTGTTTTGGAGAAACCTCCCAACAAGATGACGCGGCGCAGCCTGTCCAGTGTAGACAGCCGCATGGGGTGCTGCGGGGCAAAGTCAGCGTAGGTGTCGTCTTCCAGCACCAGAAAGTCATGCTGCTCGGCCAGGCGCAGCACGTCATAGGCTACGGGCAGCGACAGGCCAAAGCCCGTAGGGTTGTGCACCACCGTGTTGGTGATCAACATTTTGGGCTTGTGGGTGGCGGCCAGATGTTCCAGCACTGCCAGATCGGGCCCATCGCGCAGGCGTGGTACAGGCAGCATCTGCACACCCAGGGCGCGCAGCATGCCAAATACCATGAACCAGGTCGGGTCCTCTACCAAGACCGTATCGCCGGGGCGCAGAGTGCTGCGCAGCACCAGGTCCATGCCCTGGGTAACGCCGGTGACTGTCATCAACTCTTGCTCGGGGTCAACCGTCAGCCCTTGGGCCAGCAGGTGGGCCGACAGTTGCTGGCGCAGCGGTGCGTAACCCTGTGGTGCGCCATAGCCCAGCAGTTGCACGCCTGCACTGCGCCCCACACTGCGCACGGCGGCGTTGAGCATGTCGTGGTCCATCCAGTTGGCAGGCAAGATGCCGGTGCTGCCATCGAGCTGTGTACCTTCTGTGGGGCGGAACATGCTGCGCAGCAAAAAGGGTGTATCAAACGCCGCATCGGCAGAGAGGATGGGCGTTTTGAGTGATTTTCCCGTTTGCGCAAGGTGTGGGCTGCGCTGCGCGCTGACAAAAAAACCGGCTCCCGGGCGTGAATGGGCAGCCCCCTGGGCAACCAGCCGGTCATAGGCCTGCACCACGGTGTCGCGGCTGACGCCGGCACTGTCAGATAGCTCGCGCACCGAGGGCAGGCGTGTGCCCGCACGCAGGCTGTGGTTGTGCAGCAATTGCAGGCAATGCTGCACCAGTTGCTCCACCAAAGGGGGCATGCCGGGTGCGCGCTGTGCTTGCCAGCCCAGTGCATTGCTGGCAACTGTTCGGGTATTTGAAGCCATACAGTAGGTAAATCGACTTGTGAAACTGTATGGGTACTGTACGGTTAAATACCCCTAGCATGCAAGCACTGATGACCCGGAGCTTGCCATGAACCTGCCACTCGAACTTTCCACCCTGTCTGCCAATCCTGTGCTGTTGCCGCTGGCGACGTTTATTTTTGTCAGCTCCATCACCCCTGGCCCCAACAACGTGATGCTGACGGCCTCGGGCGCCAACTTTGGCTACAAGCGCAGCGTGCCGCACATGTTGGGCATTACCGTGGGCGGCACCATCATGCTGCTGCTGGTGGGGGCGGGGCTGGGGGCATTATTTGAGCAAGTGCCTCAGCTGTACACCGTGCTGCAGTACGTGGGTGCTGCCTACCTGATCTGGCTGGCATGGAAGATTGCCACTTCAGGCCGTGCACAGGTGGCCGATGCCCGGCCCAAGCCGTTTAATTTCTGGCAGGCTGCGGCTTTCCAATGGGTGAACCCCAAGGCGTGGCTGATGTCTGTGGGCGTGGTGGCCGCATATACGTCACCCAATGCGTACTGGGCCAGTTTGGCGGTGGGCGCGGTGGTGATGCTGATCGTGAACTACCCCTGCATCAGCGCCTGGACTTTGTTTGGCAGCGCCATTGGCCGCTGGCTGCAGTCACCGCGTGCACTGCAAATTTTTAATGGAGTGATGGCAGTGCTGCTACTGCTGTCGCTGTACCCACTGTTTGCCGGGGCGCATTGAAAGCAGAAAAGCCGCATGAACGCGGCTTTTCTGTGGCGCAAGGTATGTGTACTAAATCGGCTGCGGGCGCGGGAGCATCAGATCAGGTGCCATCAGCTCTTTGGTAAGTGGCTGGCTAGGAATTTTGGGTTTGCCTGTGCGTTGGCCGTTGTTAAGAATGTGTGCCAGCTGCGCTCCAGCCACCGCCCAATGCTTTGTACAGCTGCACGCGGTTGTCCAGCTCTGCCTGGCGCAGTCTGACCACTTCAAGCTGTGCCGCGTACAGGTTGCGCTGCGCATCCAGCTCTTCCAGGTAGGAGGCGTAGCCTGCCTCATAGCGGTCGTGCGCAAACCCCAGCGATTGCTGTAGCACATCACGGCGCTCGGTGGCAAATTGCGATTGCTGGGCCAGACGACGGGTGCCGGTCAGTGCATTTTCTACATCAGCAAAGGCGCTGAGCACGGTAGCGCGGTAGCCGTAAGCGGCCTGATCGCGCTGCGCGGTAGCGGCATCGAGCTGTGCATGCAGACGGCCACCATTGAACAGCGGGGCCAGCAGGCTGCCACCCAGCCCCCAGAGCGTAAGCGGGTTGTAGTCCAGGCTGTTGATCAGCAGGCTGCCCACGTTGGCGCTGAGGTTCACTTGCGGCAAAAATGCCGCACGCTGGGCGCGGAGGTTGTGGTCGCTGGCGACCAGTGTGTGGGCGGCGCGGGCAATGTCGGGGCGCCGCTCAAGCAGTTGCGAGGGCAGGCTGGCAGGCACCGAGGGCAGTTGCAGGGCCTGCCAGTCGGTGGCGGCAGCAGGTAACGCGTCGCCTGCTGCCTGGCCCAGCAGCAAGTGCAAAGTGTGGAGTTGTTTGTCCATCTGCCAGAGTAATTGCTGCACCTGTTGCTGCACGCTGGCGTATTCCGCCTGCGCCTGGGTCATCTGCAGCTGCGAGCTGTAGCCCACACGCACTTGGTCTTGCGCCAGTTGCAGGGCTTGCGCCCGCGATTGCACCGTGGCCTGGCTGATAGCCAACTGGGTCTGCAGCGCCCGCAGGCCCACATAGGTTTGTACGGTGGTGGCGGCCACGCTCAGCGCCATCGCATCGCGGTCTGCCTGACTGGCTTGCACGCGGGCGCTGGCTGCCTGGCTTTGCGCGGACAAGCGGCCCCATACATCCAGCTCCCAGCTGGCTTGCAGGCCGGGTTGCAGGCTGCGGCTGTGCGTAGGCCCCAGGGCTGCCAGGCTACGTCCTGCCTGTGTTGTGAGCGTGGCGTTGACTTGCGGGCTGTGTGCACCATCGGTGAAGGCCAAGTTGGCCTGTGCTTCCTGTACGCGGGCCATGGCACTGAGCACATCAGTGTTGTTGGCCAGCGCCTGAGCTACCAGCGCATTGAGCTGGGCATCGCCCAGTTGTGTCCACCAATCGGCAGCAACAGGCAGAGATTGCTCGGTGCCTGTGGCCAGCGGCACACTCCATTGCGCCGGCAGCACAGCCCGGGCGTTGTCAGGCATGGCAGCAGGCATGGGCGCGCAAGCACTCAGGCTGAAGGCGGCGGCCAGCAAAGTGCAGGCCGTGGCAATGCGGTGCTGCATCATGGCTGCAACCCCTGACTGCCCGTATCCACATGGGCGACGACCGACATGCCCGCACGCAGGCGCTGGGCCAAGGCCTGGTCGGCATCAATCGCAATTTTGACGGGCAGGCGCTGTACCACCTTGGTGAAGTTGCCGGTGGCGTTGTCGGCCTTCAGTACAGTGAACTCTGAACCTGTGGCCGGTGCAATCTCCAGCACTTTGCCGGTGAGCTCTGCGCTGTCCAGCCCATCGACGGTGAAATGGGCGCTTTGGCCAACGCGCACGTGGGCAGTTTGGGTTTCCTTGAAGTTGGCCACCACCCACAGCTGGGGCGGTACAACATAGAGCAGCTGGCTGCCTGCTGCAACGTACTGGCCCTGGCGCGCAGAGACCTCGCTGACTTGCCCATCGCTGGGGGCGTGCACGGTGGTGTTGTCCAGGTTGATCTGTGCCTGGTGTATCTGGGCCTGTGCCATTTGCACGGCGGCTTCTAGTGCTGCGCGGTTCACGGTCGTGGCTTTGATGGTCTCTTGGCCAATAGCGATGTCAGCCCGGGCTTTGTCGGTATTGGAGGCGGCCAGGCGTGCGGTTGCGCGGACCTTGTCGCGCTCGTTGAGGGAGACGGAGCCACGCTGGGCCAGATCTTCCACGCGGTGCAGTTCTGCCTGAGCACGCTCCGATTCTGCCTGGGTGGCGCTGAGCGTTGCCTGCTTGGCTTTCAGGCTGGCGTGATTTTGTGCCTGGGTCTGTGTGGCATTGGCCAGCTGGGCTTGGGCGTTGGCCAGTTGGGCCTGCGCTTGGGCCAAAACGGCCTCGTAGGTTCGGCTGTCAATCTTGACCAGCGGCTGGCCAGCACGCACATGCTCGTAGTCTTTGACGAGTACTTCGGTCACATAGCCGTTCACCTGGGGGGCCAGTACCGTGATCTGGCCGCGCACATACGCGTTGTCGGTGGAGATGTCTGCGGTCTGAAATGGCCCGACATGCCATGCGCGCAGCACCAGCACGATACCCAGCAGGGCCACCGCGGTCATGAGCACGGCGCTGCGCACACTCGGGCGCTCTTTCTTGGGCGTGGGTGATGGGGTGGATGCCGCCGCAGCAGTGGCAGCAGCGGTGGCAGTGGAGGGCGAAACAGGGGTTGTGCTCATACAAGAAGGTGCAATGTTGTTGGTTTTATCGGGAAGGCGTTGTGCTGGTGCTGACTGAAGGGGCCGCCTCCTGGTCATCGGGCTCCATGGCCGCGTCGGTGCCCATATCGTGTGTGGTGGTGGCTGCGCGGCGTGCCGCTTGAGAGGCAGCCAGCTTGGCTTTGCCCAGCAGCAGTACGGACCACAGCAAGTAGCTCAGAGCGGCCAGAGCAATCACCCGAAAGACGTCATTGAAGGCTTGCACATGGGCCTCGCGGCGCACAATCTGGGCCAGCTGTGCGCTGGCTTGTGCGCCGCGCTGGGCGCTGTCTGTGATGTAAGGGGCCAGTGCCTGCTGCTGCAGTTGCAGGCGCTGTGCCACCAGCGGGTGGGTGGGGTCGATCTGCTCGACCAAGGCCACGGAATACGCTTGCTCACGGTAGGTCTGGTAGGTGCCCAGCAAGGCAGAGCCCACCAAGCCACCCAGCGTTTGCGTCAAAGAGATGGTCACGATGGCGGTCAGCATGAAATGGGTGCCGTTTTTAAGACCCTGCGCAATGCCTTGCAGCATCAGTGGGCCCATGAACATGCCTGAACCCATGGCCAGAAAAAACTGGCTGACATAAAAATTGGCAGGCCTGTCCAGGCTGCTGCGGTCAAAGTCCATGACGGCCGCCACGCCCAGCAAGACAATGGCCGCCAGCAATTGCTTGCCCGCGGTTTCAAGACCGAATGTCAGCGCCGAAGCACCAATGCCAAGTACGGTGCCAATCAAAATGTCGATGAACAGTGGCTGCATCTGCTCGGCCGTCATGCCCAGTGTGCGCATCAGGCCGACCACGCCGTAGCTTTGCTCTGTAGTCAGAAAACGCAGCACGATGGCCCCAATCACAAAGCGGATGGTGGCCCCTTGTGCAAACCAGCGTGTGTGCAGCAGCGGATTGGGGCGGTGGTGCTCCAGATACAGGCCGCTACAGATCAGGCCGATGGCTGCTATCAGCATCCATGCCAGCTCGGGAGCGTTGAACCACCAGCGGGTGGTGCCCTGCACCAAAACGGCCACCAGCAAACCCACACCGGGAATGAGCAATGCCATGGTGAGGAAGTCGCGTGGTTCAAAGGCTTTGAGGTGCACACCCGCAGGCAGCTTGAGCATGACCACGGCTGCAAACGCCAGCAAAGCCAGACCAGCTTCAAGCATGTAGAGGTTTTGCCACTGCCCGTGATTGAGCAGGCTGGGTGACAAGATCCAGGCCAGTGGCGTGGCCAGCTGGCTGATGCCCACGCCCAGCACCAGCATCTTGAGCACGTAAGTGCGTGGTAAAGCCTGCAGCATGTACAGCGTGCCCAGCGAAGTGCAGGCAGCGGCAGCCAGGCCACTGGCCGCACGCAGCCACAGCAGGCTGGCGCTGCTGCCCAGCACCAGATGCAGCAGACACAGCAATGCATAAACGCCAAGGCTGATTTCTGTGAACAGGCGCATGCCGTATTGCTGGCGAAACTTGTAGATCAGCAAGTTGGCTGTGACATTGAACGTCACAAAGGCACCGGTCAGCCACGCCGCTTCGCTGCTGGTCAGCCCCATTTGCCCTTGAATAGTGGGCAGATTGGCGGTGAACAAGGCGTTGCCTAAACCTCCGGTAATACCCACCAGTATGGCAACCAGGGCATAACACACGCGTTCCCAGGCTGCGTGCGAGAGCATGGCCGGGGAGCCTGGCAAGGCCGGTTTTTCATGCTCTTCCCAGTCTGGTGGGCGGCGCAGGTAGACGGTTTCAGTCATCGAGAGGATCGGGGCGCAAGCCACGGCGTAGCAGGTCCAGCGCCTGATTGGCAAGACGGCGGCGGTCTGCATCGGTGTTGCCGCGCAAGGCAGCCCCCAACATGCCAGACAGCAAGGCGATGTCCTGCGGCTGTACATCGCTGCGGACCAGACCGTGGGCCTGTGCTTTTTGCAGCGCCGGCGCAAAGCTTTCCTTGAAGCGCTGGCGTGCGTGTGTAAAGCGTGGGTCATTCAGACCGGTGGTGCGCCAGTAGTCAGACAGTGCAGGCGAGCGCACGATGCGTTCGGCCAGGTGTTCCAGCAAGATAAAAAAGGCGTCTGGCTGCGCGCTCAAACTCTGGGCCTTGGCATACAGGCGCTCGCAAGAGCGCTCCAGCAGTGCCAGCAAGATGGCGTGGCGGTCTGGAAACTGGCGGTACAGCGTGGCTCTGCCAACGCCGGCATGTGCCACCACCAGCTCCAGCGGGGCGTTGACGCCATGGGTGGTAAAGACGGCATCCGCGGCATCTAGCAATTGCACGCGGCGGGTTTCGGCATCAGGCCGTTTGGTAGGGGATGGCATAGGGGTGTATTTTCGGACAATTTTGTCCGATTTGGTGTGCGCTGAAATTACCCACGTGGCAGGGCTGGTTTCCAGCGGGGAGAAACACAGCTATCTGTATGGCTTAGGTAGCTGTTGACGCAGGTGCTAAAAGTGCCGCGTGTTTGTTCCCGAGGCCTGCCAACGCCATGCGGGATACATCGTGACTTGGCCGTGCCGTACTTTTGTACGGTTGACGGCTTTGCCGGGTGCTGCTGGTAGCGCTTAATGAAATACGCTGACTGCTTCGACCAGACGCTGAGTCTGGTTTTCCAGGCTTTGGGCAGCCGCAGCACTTTGTTCAACCAAGGCAGCGTTTTGCTGGGTGATGGAATCCATCTGACCGACGGACTGGTTGGCCTCCAAAATGCCGTCACGTTGTTCGCGGGTAGCGGCGCTGATGTCGGTAATCAACACCGAAACCTGCTGTACCTGCTGCACGATGGATTCAATCTCGGCCTGTGTGCTGGCAACCAAGGCGGTGCCGCTTTGCACGTTGTTGACGCAAGTGCCAATCAGGGTCTTGATTTCCTTGGCTGCGGTGGCGCTGCGCTGGGCCAGTGCGCGTACTTCAGAGGCAACGACTGCAAAACCGCGCCCTTGCTCGCCTGCGCGGGCAGCTTCTACGGCGGCATTGAGCGCCAGAATGTTGGTTTGAAAAGCGATGGAGTCGATGGCACCGATGATGTCGTTCATGCGGTTGGAGCTGGCAGAGATTTCGGCCATCACCTCTGAAACTTTGTGCATGGCCTGACCGCCCTGGTTGGCTGTGCTGGATGACTTTTGCGCCAGTTGTGTGGCCTGTGCCGAAGTGCCCGCATTGTTTTCGACCGTGCTGGTCATTTGCTCCATGAAGGATGCGGTTTGCTGTACGCTGGCAGCCGATCGCTCGGTACGTTCGCTCAAATCGAGATTGCCTTTGGCAATTTCTTCAACGGCTGTGCGCACATTCATCACTTGCTGGCTGACATCGTCAATCAGCCAGCGGAACATCAGACCCAGCTGGCTGATGGTGCGCATGGTGGTGCCGATCTCATCCACACGGTCTACGTTCAGTGCGGCGCGGTTGCTGCCCGTGGCCACATCCAGCGCTTGCTGGCGCAGTTGCTCGATAGGGCGCGCAAATTGCATTTCCAGCAGCATATTGCCCATGGCAAAGATCAGCGTGAGCAAACCTGCCAGGCTGTACCCCACGGGGTTGAGGCCTTGCACTGCCAGTACGCCGGCAATCGCCAGCAGCCATAGCCCCAGCATGTTCAGCCGCACCCGCGCGCGCACAGACATTAGCTTGCCGGCAGAAAAAATCTTCAAAAGCCCCTTGCGCACCACAATGCCTTTGTAGATGCGTGTGCCAGTGGCTTTGCCTGCCCGCATGGCTGCGTACAGGGCACCTGCGGCCTGTGTTTCTTGTGCAGTGGGTTTGGTGCGCACGGACATAAAGCCTTTGACCGCACCATTGCGCATGATGGGGATGGCGTTGGCGCGTACCCAGTAAAAGTCACCGTTTTGGCGGCGGTTTTTGACCAGCGCGCTCCAGGGCTCGCCAGCTTTGAGGGTGGCCCACATGTCTGCAAATGCCTCGGGTGGCATATCGGGGTGGCGCACGATGTTGTGAGGCTGGTTTTGCAGCTCTTCCAGCGTATAGCCGCTGGCGCTGACAAACGCGGCATTGGCGTAGCTGATGTGGCTGTGCGGGTCTGTGGTGGACATCAACGTCGCGTTGTCTGCCATCACATATTCATTGTTGGTAACTGGCTGGTTGTTGCGCATGGATGCCTCTAGTCCTCACGTGGAGCCTGATGGCCGCATGGTCAGTGCAAGAGTTGCAAACAACCACAGGGTGGTGCTTGATGGGCTCCGTCAGAGAGCGAGCGGGCTGTGTTTTCGCAGAGCGGCAAGCAGGGGCGCGTGCGCTACGAAAAATGCAGCGTATTTGCGATTTGTTACATGCGACGTAGGAGATTTGCCCTACGGATTTAAAGCAATTGCTGACTTGAGGCGCTGCGGAACGGATGTGCGGCAGCCGGGGAATGCCAGGCGGGCGTTGTTTTTCTGCCCACCCTGGGCCGTGCAGCCTTAACGGCAATGTCTTAGCCGCTGCACCTTATTTACTGCACCACAACCGTTGTGCAGTAACGGCGTACCTGGGCCAGCAATTGATTGGGCGAGTAGGGCTTGGTCAGAAATGCCTGTGCGCCCAGGTCCAGCGCTTTTTGGCTGACGGGGCCCGCAATGTGCGCCGTCAGCATGACGATGGGCAATTGCTTGAAGCGGGCCTCAGCCCGCACACGGCGCAGCAGCTCCATGCCGTCCATGTTGGGCATTTCCACATCGGCAATGAGCAGCGCGGGGGCATTGTCAGCCTGCAGCCACTGCAATGCTTCCAGTCCATCGGCGGCAGTGGCTACGCGGTAGCCATTGGTTTGCAGCAAATGCTGGGCCAGGCGGCGCACGCTCAGCGAATCGTCGGCCAGCAGTATCAGGGGGCGGTCGGGTTCATTGTCGACAGCAAGGGGTGCGTTTTCTGCCGCATCGTGCCGTGCCAGCAAGCGTGCTTCGTGGGCGCTGAGCACGGCGGCTGGTTCATACACCTGCAGCACCTGCCCAGATGGTTGCGCGGCCGTACCCAGCAGGCCTGGTACGGGCACTTCCAGATCTGTGGGGGGCTGCAGCGTCACTTCCTGCGTGCCCAGCACCTCATCGACCACCAGACCCCAGCGTGCGCTGTCGCTGCGCACGATCAGCAGGCTGCGCTGGCCGTCCAGCGTGGGCTCCATGCTGCGTGCCGATTGCTGCCACACGGCACCGGCCCAGTACACCGGCAAAGGGCCAGATGCATCGTCTTGCAAGACCCCTTGTGCCAGGGCTTGCGTGGCGGTGTCCACGGCAATGCGGCGCACGGTCTCAAGGCTGCGTGCCGGTAAGGCAACGCGCCAGCTGCCAGCGCGCAAAGCCACCACTTGCTCTACCTGCGGCGGGGCAGGCAAGGTAATGTCAAACCGGCAGCCTTGCCCTGCAGCGCTGGTGATGCGCAGTTTTCCCCCCAGGCTGGCAATGGTGTCAGCCACCACATCCATTCCGATACCGCGGCCAGCCAGCTCGGTGACGGCAGCGGCTGTGCTGAGGCCCGGCTGCAAGATCAACTGTGCTGCGCTGGCGTTATCAATGGTCTCCTCGGCTGCGATCAGCCCTAATGCCAGGGCCTTGCTGCGAATGGCCGCAACGTTCAGCCCCGCTCCATCATCTTGCAGGCTGAGCAGTTGTTGCTGGCCGGCATTGTGCAGGCGGATGTGAATTTTTCCGGTTTCGGATTTTTGGGCGCTGCGGCGGGCTGGTGTGGCTTCAATACCATGTGCCACGCAGTTGCGCAGCAGGTGCTCCAGCGCTGGTGTCAGGGCATCCAGCACACTGTGCTCCATCTGCGTGTCTATGCCTTGCCAGAGCAGCTCCACCGGTTTGCCTGTGTCCTGTGCTGCCAACTGGGCGCAGTGGGTCAGCCGCTCCTGAATGTGTGCCAAAGGCCGCAAACGCGCGTAGAGCAAGGTGTGCTGCAAAGCGCGCAGGTGGCCCGCATGGGTGCTGAGCGCGTTGTGGGTATCAGCCACGCCATGCTGCAGTTGCTGCTGGGCGGTGCCTAAATCGTCGGTGCAGTCATTGAGGCCATGCACCAGGGCGTGCAGCTCTTCATGCCATTCGTACGGCAGCTCTACATCGCCATGCAGCATCAGTGAATCGGCCCAGGCAGCACAGTCTTTGATGTGCGTACGCAGCTTTTGCAAGCCTGCGGCAATTTCGATCAAAGACAGCTGGCTGGCCGTCAGTGCTTGCTGACCGGCATCTTGGGTGCTCCACAAGGCCTGTGCATGGCGGCCCACGGTCTCCAGCGGGTTTTGGGCCAGACGGCTTTGCAAATGATCGGGATGGCGGTCGGCCATCTCTTGCTGCAATGCGACAAAGGCAATGCGCAAGGCTTCCAGGGGTTGCGGCAATGATGCCGGACCATGTGGCCCGCTAAGGGGCTGAACATCCAGGGCCAGGCCTTCCAGCGCGTGCACCTGGCTGGCCCAGGCCATGACGCCTGCCAGACGTGCACTGCCTTTAAGGGTGTGCAGGCTGCGCAGCAAAATTTGTCGTGCACTTTTGTCTTGTGGGGATTGTTGCCACTGTTTGAGGGCGCTTTGCAGTCTGGGCCAGACGCTGAGCATTTCTTCCTCAAAGACCGAGAAATGCATGGCATCCAGCACAGGCGCTGGCGCGGGTGGCTCAGCCTCCAGAGCCAGTGCAGCTTCGTCCCACGCAGCTTCAGATACCACAGGGGTGTCAGCCAAAGCGTCCACAGCCTTGGCTGCGTGTGGCGTGGGGTCTGACTCAGGCAGGTCTGGGGCGGCAGAAGGGGCGGCTGTCTCAGGTAACTGTGCGCACAGGCTGTACAGCGCCTCCATCACCTGCGGGTGCGCGCGGCGCATGAAACCTGCTGCGAACTGGTGCAGCAGGCGGTGAATCTCTTCGCTGGCGTGCTGGCAGGTTTGGCGCTGCGCAGGGTGTGAAGTTGCGCGCATGCGCTGCAGGCAGCGCTGCAGCAAGTGAGACAGCGTGGCAATCTCTGTGCAGCCTGATGCCCAGGCCAGGCGCGACAGTTCACCCGCTTGTTCGACAGCCTCTTGCGGCAAGACCGCACTTTCATCGGTCAGCCACGCGGCAATGCTGGATTCCAGCTGCTGCGACAGCGATTCGGCAGCCTGTAAAAAATCAAGATCTGGTGCAAGTTGCGCTGTGGTGGCCAAGCCTTGCAGCAGGGTTTCGGTGGGTTGAATTTCCGGGGCAGATTGAAAGGCTGGCAGTGCCGGGAGGGTCTGAAGTGCAGCAGGGGGCTGGTGCAGCGCGACGCTGCCTTCTGGCGTATCCAGCATGAACGTGTCAGCGGGTGTCTCAGCGGCTTGGGCTGCCTTGGCTGCTGCAATAGGCTGGCAGTGCTGGTGCACCACCGCCAGTGCGGCTGGCAGGCTTTGCTGGCGCTGCATGGCAGCATCAGTGGCCTGGGCACAGAAGAACAGCAAATCACGCGCCAGCGCGGGTGCTGGTACTTCTTGCCCTTTGGCAAAGCTGGCGTAGTGCGCAAGCAGGCGCGAGGCCAGGCGTTTGGCGTAAAGGTCCAGCTCCAGCAGACCGTATTCCAGCGCTTGCAGCCATGCCGCCGCCAGATGCCAGGTGGTAGCATCGGCCGCGTGTGCAGACAGGCCCAGACTCAGTTGCTGCAGCGTAGTGCAAAACGCAGGGTTGCCGGTTTGCAGCAGCGCCAGCACATGCTGGTCAAACAGGGTGCGCAGCTGGGCGCACGGCGGGGTGGCTTCAATGCCCTCGGGCGCTGTGAGCGTGGGAATGGCCCAGGGGCTGTCCCACAGATCTGCGGGATGGGCGGTATCTTTGCCGCTGAGTTTGGTCAGTGCGCGGTAGCTGCCAAAAAGGTCCTGTGGGCAAGTGGGTTCGCCACGTTGCATTGCCTGTAAAAAAGTCTGGGCATCGCGGGCAGCCAGTTGCAGCAGCTCACCCGTTTTTTCTGCCGGTGCTTCGCCAGTTGTGGCGTAGTGCAGCAGGGCCACTTCCATGGCCTGCATGAGGGTGGCCAGACTGTTGAGCTGCACCACTTGCAAGGCATTGACCATTTGCTGCAGCAGTTGTTTGGCTTGCAGCGCATGCACCACGCTGGCGGGCGGCAGCATGTGCGTCAGGTCTTGCACCATGGCGGTCACGGAGGGCAAGAGCAACTGGCGGGGGTCTAGCGGTGCAGTGTCAGCGGACGGCTGCGCGGTCTCAGTCATGGGCAAGCGTGGGGGCGGATAAGGACTGGCGTGGACTATAGGGCGCATTGGCCACAAGGCCCTGTTTATTCGACAAACTTGCCGTTTTCTTTGCGCCGCTGGCGCACGCCTTTGCGGATAAACATGTCAATGCTGGGAAAAGAGATGAACGGCTGGCTCATGTCGCCGTGAACATGGGTGAAAAGCCGCTGGGGCAGATCGGCCAGCAAATCTTGCACGGTCTGCACTTCGGGTGTAACCGTACCTTTTTGTGTGCTGATGAAGTCTTGCAGATAGCGGCGCACTTCCACCTCGAGCTGCTCCAGGGTGGCGGGCGCACCGATGTATTCGGGCTTGGGGGCGCCCGCTACTTCGGTGCCAAAGAGGTAGCAGCCAATGTAGTCGCGGAAGGTTTCGCCCACGTTGGGGCCTTTGGTGAGTTTGCGCAGCAGGTCGGTGAGCCACATGGCAGCAGGCTTTCATAGCAGCAGGCGCAAAAACAAGAGCTGCTTGCGCATGCAAATCAAGGGTTATGGAGTGAAATGTACCGCAAAGCCTTGAAATGAAAGCGCTAACTGCTTCTGAATTAGTCAGTGCTGCGCGCTGGTTCAGGCAGAGCAGAAGTCTGCAATCATCTGGGCCACCCGCTGGGGCTGGTCGTGGTGCAGCATGTGGCCTGCATCATCCAGCTGGGCAATGCGGCAGTGGGGGACGGCTTTCAGGCGCTCGTGGTACTGCTCCAGACTGTACCGGTCTTTCCACCACTGGCCCAGACTGTCAGCCGTGGCCTCCACGGCCAGCACGGGCGCTGTGATGGCGGCGTAATGTGCCAGGGTTTCATCCACCCGGAACAGCTGGGGGTTGACGATCTTGTGCGCGGCATCGCCCAAAATGGCCCAGCGGCCCTGCGCATTGGGGGCCGCCCATTCACCGGCCAGCCACAGCGCTTTGTCTGCGCTCAGGCGGTGGTTGGTTTTTTGCAGGCGTGCTGCCACGGCTTGCACGCTGTCGTAAGTTTTGAGCTCAATGGCGCCGCTGTGCAGGGCTTTGAGCTCGTCGAGCCACTTGGCCATGCGTTCAGGCGCTTGCGCGGGCTGGGTGGCTGGCAGGCCAAAGCCTTCCAGATTGATGACGCGGCGAATGCGTGCAGGGCGTGCTCCTGCGTACAGCATGACCACGTTGCCGCCCATGCTGTGGCCCACCAGATCCACCCTTTGCCCTTGGGGGGCGTAGTGGTCCAGCAAAGCATCCAGATCACCCAGGTAGTCGGCAAAGCTGTAGCTGTCGCTGGGTGAGGGGGGCATGCTGTGACCAAAGCCACGCCAGTCAGGGGCAATGATGTGGCGACCAGTAAAAAAGGCTTCACTCAGGGCGTCCACCACAAACTGGTAGGACGCACCCACATCCATCCAGCCATGCAGCAACACCAGCGGCGGAACATCGGCGCGAGGCTGGCCCCACGTGCGCACACGGTACGTCATGTGGCGAATGGGAAGGTCTTGGGTGGCGCTGGGGCGCAAAGGGGTATACATGCCGTTCATTATTTGGGCAGTCGGTACTGACCACAGTCAATATGGCGACGCAGCGATCTACACTTAATGCCTATGAATAGCCCAATGATGAACCCCGTGCGGCTGGGCCGCAGTGATTTGATGGTCAGCCCCATTTGCCTGGGCACCATGACTTTTGGCGAGCAAGTCAGCCAGCGCGATGCCTTCGCCATCATGGACCGCGCGCTGGAGCGTGGCGTGAATTTCTGGGATACGGCCGAAATGTATGCCGTGCCTGCACGTGCCGAAACCTTCGGTGCAACAGAAGCCATCATTGGCAATTGGCTGGCAGCGCGACCCGGTGTGCGCGAAAAGATCGTGCTGGCCACCAAGGTGGCGGGCCCCTCGCGAGGCATGCCCTGGATTCGCGAAGGCGCAGGCATGACAGCGGCAGACATTGTGGCTTCGTGCGAGGGCAGCTTGCGCCGTCTGCAAACCGACGTGATTGATCTCTACCAGATCCACTGGCCCGAGCGACACGCACCGGCCTTTGGCAACCTGTATTACGACCCCGCCAAGGAAGTGACGCAAACGTCGATCCATACGCAGCTGCAAACGCTGGGCCAGCTGGTACAGCAAGGCAAGATTCGCAACGTGGGCTTGTCCAACGAAACGCCTTATGGCGTGCATGAATTTGTGCGTCTGGCCGAGCAATACGGCCTGCCACGTGTGGCCAGCGTGCAAAACCCGTACTGCCTGATTAACCGCAGCTGGGACAACGCCATGGATGAAACCTGCGACCGTCTGGGTGTTGGCTTGCTGGCGTATTCACCACTGGGCGTGGGTTTGCTGACGGGCAAATACGATGCTTGCGGCATCACTGGCCCTGATGCCCCGCAAGGCACGCGGCTGGCTTATCCCTCGGTGCAAAAGCAGCGCTGGGGTCGCCCTGAAGCGCTGGATACAGCGCGCCTTTACAACGCGCTGGCGCGCGAGCATGGCCTGACTGCAACACAGCTGGCGCTGGCCTTTTGCTACCGCAGCTGGCGGGTGGCCAGCACCATCATTGGTGTGACCAGTCTGGCGCAGCTGGATGAAAATCTGGATGCCTGGAGCGTACAACTGACGCCAGAGTTGTTGAGCCAGGTGGATGCACTGCGCTGGAAATTTCGCGACCCTGGGCAGTAAGCCGTCTACCCAAAGCTCTACAAGCCAATGGCCAAAAAAGACAAAATCCACGTGAGCGAAACGCCCGCCACACAAATGCTCAAAACCCATAAAGTGGTGTTTACCGAACACCCCTATGAGTACGTAGAGCACGGTGGCACTTCAGAATCTGCCAAGCAACTGGGGCTGGATGAGCATGCCGTGGTGAAAACCTTGGTCATGCAAGACCAGGATGCCAAGCCGCTGATCGCGCTGATGCACGGCGATTGCACCGTCTCTACCAAAAATCTGGCGCGTCAGATCGGGGTCAAGAGCGTAGAGCCCTGCAAGCCCGAGGTAGCCAGTCGCCACAGTGGCTATCTGGTGGGGGGTACTTCGCCGTTTGGGCTGCGCAAGCCCATGCCGGTGTATATCGAGCAATCCATTCTGGAGCTGCCGCGCATTGCCATCAATGGCGGGCGGCGTGGTTTTCTGGTGCAACTGGATCCAAGGGTTTGTGTGGACTTACTGGGTGCCAAGCCCGTGCAGTGCGCGCTGGCACAATAAGCACTTTGGCACTTGGTGCTGTAGAAACCCACATAACAAAAGTCTGCCTTGAAGGCAGGCAAGGATTGTAGTCTTGAATTCCGTACTTCCTGTATTGGCCACCGTGGTGGCCTATTTGATTGGATCGCTGTCGTTTGCGGTCATTGTCAGCTCTGCCATGGGGCTCAATGACCCGCGCTCCTACGGCAGTGGCAACCCTGGCGCTACCAATGTGCTGCGCTCAGGCAGCAAAACCGCCGCAGCACTGACGCTGCTGCTCGATGCTGTCAAGGGCCTGGTGCCCGTGCTGCTGGTGAAGTATTGGGGCCCAGATTACGGACTGCACGAAGGTACGCTGGCACTGGTGGCCATTGCTGCTTTTGTGGGGCACCTGTTCCCGGTTTTCTTCAAATTCAAGGGCGGCAAGGGCGTTGCCACTGCGCTGGGTGTGCTGCTGGGCTTGAGCGGCTGGCTGGGCCTGATGGTTTTGCTGACCTGGCTGGCGGTAGCGGTTGTCACGCGCTATTCATCGCTGTCGGCCCTGCTGGCTGCCGTGCTGGCACCGGTGTATTACGTGCTGTTTGGCGCAAGCCTGTGGGATTATGAAAAGCCGGTACTGCTGGCGGTGATTGCCATGTCGGCATTGCTGCTGTGGCGCCATGCAGAGAACATCAGCCGCTTGCTCAAGGGCCAGGAAAGCAAGATTGGCAGCAAGAAAGACAAGACGGCAGTGGCACCAGCTGTGAAAAAAGCCAAGCCTAAACGCTAAGCTTGGTGGTTTTCTTCGCCATCCATGCCCGCCTTGTGCGGGCATTTTTCATGGCGGTGGCGTTAGCGTGGGTCTTGGCAGGGCGGGCCACAGGGCATGATTCAAGCCGTTGCAGCTGGGGTGGTGATTTGCGGGGCATGTCGGATGGAGATGCCTCGATGTCAAAAAAGATACTGAATATTAAAATTCAAAGCTTAATTGCGGAAAGTACGTATCTTTTTTGAGATTAGCATGTGTCCTTAGCAACCCTGAAAGCCTGTACGCACGTTCAAGTGCAGGCATGTTGATATGGAACTGCAGTCTTTACAGCCCCTCGCACAGCAATTGTTTGCGGATGTCCGTGCGCTGACATTTGATGGTGTCGGTGTCACCCGTGCCAGCTATGGCGAAGGCGAAAACGCCTGCGCCGCCTACCTTGACACCTTTGCGCGCCAAGAAGGTCTGGAAGTTGTCACCGACCGTGCAGGCAACTTCATCTATTTTGACCCCGCAGACACGCGCACCACACCGGCCATCTGGTCAGGCTCGCACCTGGATTCTGTGCCCCAGGGCGGCAACTACGATGGTCTGGCCGGTGTGGTGGCCGGCTTGCTGGTGCTGATTGCCGCCAAGCGCGCTGGCACTACGCTGCCCGCACCACTGAAAGTGATCGGTTTTCGTGGTGAAGAAAGTGCGTGGTTTGGCAAGGCCTACATGGGCTCTGGCGCACTGTGGGGCAAGCTGTCGTCCGCCGACCTGGAGCTGCAGCGCCGTGGCGATGCCATCAGCCTGCGCGAGGCATTCAAGGCCTGCGGTGCTGATGTCGATGCCATCGGCCGCCAGGAAAGACTCTTCAATCCTGCCGATGTGCTGGCCTACGTAGAGCTGCACATTGAGCAAGGTCCAGTGATGGTGGCGCGCGAGATTCCGGTGGGGGTTGTCAGCGGCATTCGCGGCAATGTGCGCCACAACAAGATTGAGTGCTTTGGCGAGGCCCAGCACTCTGGCGTGGTGCCCCGCTGGCTGCGCAAGGATGCGGTGTTTGCTGTGTCGGATCTGATTGTGCGGGTAGACAACCACTGGCGCGCACTGCTGGAGCGCGGCACCGATCTGGTGGTCACTTGCGGTGTGGTGCAGACCAATCCGGCTGAGCATTCCATCTCGCGTGTGCCCGGCTATGCCCACTTCAGTTTTGAAGCACGCAGCAAGAGCAGCGACACGCTGGAGGCCTTCTACCAGCTGGTGCAGGCCGAGATGAACTCCATTGAGCGTGAGCGCGGCGTGCAGTTCAAGGCAGACCGCCGTTTGCTCAGCGAGCCTGCAGTCACCGATCCGCATTTGTGCGACCTGATGGCCAAGGCCTGCCGTGACCGTGGTATTGCGCACGAGCGCATTCCCAGCGGTGCGGGCCACGATGCAGCCTTGTTCGCCAATGGCGGCATCCCTTCGGCCATGGTGTTTGTGCGCAATCAAAATGGTTCGCACAACCCGTATGAAGCCATGGAGCTGTCAGACTTTATGCTGGGCACGCAGGTGATGGCCGATACGATTGCCGCCATCACGCCACGCGCTGCATCGCACTAGTGGCCACAGCCTTTCATGCCAACTTCTGCCTTTACCTCCCACATTGACTACGCTGCCATGGGCGACCGGCTGCGCGCCTACCGCATGGGCGCGGGCCTGCAAGCCGATGAAGTGGCGCAGCAACTGGGGGTGTCGCGTGCGGTGGTCTACCGCATGGAAAAAGGTGAGATTGTCAAAATCGACACGCTGGAGCGTCTGGCGCATTTGCTGGGCACCAGCCTGGCATCGCTGCTGGGGGTAGAGGCGGAGTACTACGCCTCAGCCTTGGCGCTGTTTGAGCGCATGCGCCAGATTGAGCAAACCTCGGACCGTATCCTGGCGCACTTTGAGCCGATCTCGGTACTGCTCATGTCTGAGCAGTACCTGGGCTATCTGGCCTTGATGCTGGAGGAAGCCTTGCCGCAAGGCACGGATGCCAGCGCCCAAGCCCAGCAAACGCACCAGATCATGGATATTTTGCGCGAGCGCAAGCTCAATTTTGAGCGGCGCAAGCCCCATATCGTCAGCCTGATTGGCCTGCGCGAGCTAGAGCGTTTTGTGCAAACCGGCCTGATTGGCCGCATGGACATGCCTGCCCAGGTGCGCCGCGAGCGCAGGCAGGCCGCGCACCATGAGGTGCTGCGCATTGCAGAGCTGATGGACAGTGAGCCCTGGTATGCACAAGTGGGGCTGGTGGATGACGCCATGCCCTCGGCCACCTACCAGGTGCTGATCGGAGCCGGTCACCGGGTGCTGATGCACAGTCCATTTCGTCTGGGCGAGCTGCCCAACGTGCGCAACGGCATGGCCATGGTTACCGCCTCACAAGAGGCCGTGGCGCTGCACGAACGCATGACCACCCATTTATGGGCCACGGCCAGCAAAGGCAAAGCGGGCGCGCAGCGCCTGCGTGATTTGCTGGCACGTTGCCCCATTGCCTAGAAAGAACACCATGAATGAATCTTTGAGCCAACAAGCCGCAGCATGGTTGCTGGATGCCGGTTGTGTGGAAGTGCGCACCGATGCGCCATTTTTGCTCCCCTCGGGCTGGGCCAGCCCGGTGTACATGGATGCTACGCGCCTGATCTCGCTGCCCACCATTCGCCGTGGCTTGATGAAACAGGGTGTGCAACGCTTGCTCGATGCCGGCGCGCTGCAAGGCCTGAGCGCTGTGGCCGGCGGTGAATCCAGTGGCATTGCCTTTGCCGCCTGGTTTGCTGAAAAGCTGGATATGCCCTTGCAGTACGTGCGCAAGCGCGCAGTGGGCAGTCGCCAGATTGAAGGCGTGGTTGAGCAGGGCGGCAAGGTGCTGCTGGTGGACGACATGGTCTCTGCCGGGCAGTACAAACTGAGCTTTATCGATGCCCTGCGCGCCCAGGGTGCCCGCGTGGAAGACCTGTTTGTGGTGTTTGACTACGGTTGCTTTGGCTCTGATGCCGTGCTGGCCCAGCACGGTGTGCGCGTGCATGCGCTGTGCAACTGGCAAGACGTGCTGGCCATGGCTTTTCAGCGTGGCGGCTTTTCGGTCGAGCAGCTGGCCATCTGGCAAGCCTTCCTGCAAAACCCCGCCAAGTGGTCGCTGGCGCACGGCGGTATTGGCAAGTAAAGTGTTTGTGGAGTTTTAAAAATAATAGCTGCTAGCGCTTACCAATAAACGTTTTCAGATAGTTTTATATCTGAAAACGTTGTGTAGTAAGTATTGGTAGCTCCTTAATTAATTCTCATGCTCGCTGCAACGTGCTGAATGAGTTTTTCGCCCAGCGCTCGGCAATTGTTTGGATTCAGTCGCCTTGTGGTGCGTTGATGAGGTGATTGAGTTACGTGCCGGAGTCAGCGCAGTACCGCCGTTGTGACAGATTTGTATCGGCTTTGCACTGATTGCTGCTGTGCTGCCACCGTGCGCAGTACAGCGCGCAGCACGAACGGCGCTACAACAAAAAAAGCCTGCTCATTTGAGCAGGCTTTTTGCATGGCGCAGCGCGGTGATTAAGCGGCTGTCACTGCCTTCACATCATTGGCGGCGCTGGCAAATGCCGAGGCCACTGCTTCAGGGCCCAGGCCCAGGCCTTCGGCACGCACAAAGCGCACGTCGGTGATGCCAAAGAAGCCCAGCACTACCTTCAGGTAGCTTTCTTGGTGCTCCAGCGCTTGCATGGCTTCCGTGGTGGAGTACACACCGCCACGGCTGGAAGCGACGATCACGGTCTTGCCCTTGGCCAGACCTTCGGGGCCACTGGCTGTGTAGCGGAAAGTGCGGCCAGGCTGGGCCAGGCGGTCAATCCAGGCCTTCAGCTGCGAAGGAATGGAGAAGTTGTAGAAAGGTGCACCAATCACAATCACGTCGGCAGCCAGGAACTGGCTCACCAGTTGCTCGGACACAGCGTTCTCTGCAGTTTGCTCAGCGCTCAGACCTTCAGTCTGGCCAGTGCGTGGTGCCATGGCAGCCATGGTGAAGTGGTTAGGGGCCTGAGCGACCAAGTCCAGATATTCCACTTCAGTGTCAGGGTGCTTGGCGGTCCAGGCCGTTACGATTTGCTGAGTCAGCTTGCGCGAAGCAGAGTTTTCGCCAGTGATGGATGAGTCAACGTGCAGTAGTTTCAAGGTGTGCTCCTGAGAATTTGGTTCGATGGGCTGAATTATGGATTACACACTTAAATTTGATAAGTCTGCATTAATGCGATAGATTGTTCTATATACGGAACAATCAAGGAGCCGCTTCATGCAAGACCTTAACGACATGCTGTACTTTGCCGAGGTGGTGGAGCGCGGAGGATTCGCAGCGGCAGGGCGCGCGCTGGGGATTCCCAAATCACGCCTGTCACGGCGGGTAGCAGAGCTGGAAGCACTGCTGGGCGTGCGACTTTTGCAGCGCACCACGCGCAAGCTGTCACTGACCGAGGTGGGTGCTGCCTATTTGCGCCATTGCCAAGCCATGCGTGATGCGGCTCAGGCGGCACTGGACACAGTCCAGCAGGTACAGAGCGAGCCTCGTGGCACGGTGCGTGTGAGCTGCCCCGTCACCCTGTCGCAAACAGTGCTGGCACCGCTGATTCCACGTTACCTAGAGCGCTACCCCGAGGTGCGTGTGGAGATGACGGTGGTGAATCGCCCTGTCAACGTGGTGGAAGAGGGCATTGATGTGGCCCTGCGTGTGCGTGCTTCGCTGGAAGACAGCGCCAGCATGGTGGTCAAGCGTCTGGATGTGGCCAATCAGATTTTGCTGGCCAGCCCGCAGTACCTGGCGCGTGCAGGGGTGCCGGCAACGCCACAAGATTTGCTGCAGCACCAGGTGCTGTCCATGTCGTCCTTTGACGGTGTTGCGCACTGGCGGCTGCGCAGCGATACGGGCGCTGAGGTGCAGTTGCAGCCACAGGTTCGCTACATGGCGGATGATTTGATGACGCTGAAGCTGGCTGTCCTGGGTGGTGCTGGCGTGTGCTATTTGCCCGATTACATGTGTGAGGCTGAAATCAAGCAGGGTGAACTGGTGGTGGTGCTGCCGCAGTGGCGCTTTCCACCAGGCATCGTGCACGCTGTGTTTAGCTCTCGGCGCGGGCTGACGCCAGCGGTGCGCAGTTTTTTGGATTTTCTCGGAGAGTTCATGCCCGGCACCAGTGGCACTGTGCCCACAAACTAGGTCCTGTAAGGGGGCGCTGTCCGTGTTGGAGTGTTGCGCTAAAGCATCGGGTATTGGCTTCGCGGCCAATAGTGTTACCCCTAGTTTTTTCTTAGTATCTAAAAGTATTCGGGTCGTTACCCGCAGGTGCTACCGCTGGTAGTGTGAGTGCAATCTAAGAAAAGCTAGGACAGTCAATGGCAACGGTAGTGGTGGTGAAGCTGACAGGGCAAGCATGGGTACGTGATAACAACAATGGAACTTTGATACCGCTGACAGAAGGTATGGAGATTGCGGAAAATGCCAACGTGGTGACTGCCTCGGGTGCTCAAGTGCAGTTGCAGGCGCAAGGCCAGCCGCTTATTACGGTGGGCTCCGGCCAGGACATGACCTTGAATGCGGAGCTTTTTACAAGCACCTTGCCGCAAGAAGCTGCCGTGGCAGCGTTAGCGCCTTCGGAGATTGATGGGCTGATTGCAGCCATCAATCAGGGTCAAGATCCCTTTGCAGATCTGGAAGCGCCGGCCGCAACACTGGGTGGTGGTGACGCTGGTGGCAGCACATTTGTGCGCTTGGCCAATGTTCTGGAAGCCACCATTCCGCTGGACCTTGCATACCCGCGCTCGATCACTGCGCTGGAGACGGATCGTTTATCTGGTGGCACTGCACAAGAAGAGTCTGCAGCCGAAACACCTGCCACTCCTTATGTAGGGAAGGTACAACTTTCCAGCACCCCTCAGGTGGTGGAAGGTGGAGGCATCACGATCACAGCCACAGTGGATCAGCCACCTGTTGGCACAGACTTGGTCATCATCCTGAAAACAGGTGAGGTCATCACCATTCCTGTGGGCTCATACACGGGCTCAGTTGTCGTGGATAGCCGAGTGGATGATGTGTACATCCAG
The DNA here is from genome assembly GCA_963520865.1 of uncultured Comamonas sp. Lineage (GTDB taxonomy): Bacteria > Pseudomonadota > Gammaproteobacteria > Burkholderiales > Burkholderiaceae_C > Comamonas. Next base: position 429 of record CAUQST010000031.1, on the reverse strand, counting down.
GGAACGAATACCCAGACTTTTGAAATTGGCTCCACAACAGGTGGCGGCTATGACAGCCTGGACAGCAACACCAGCACCCAAACTCAGGTGGTTGATGACGTAGATACGGTCAAAGTGACCCTGGTGGGCACCAACGCCGTAGAAGGCAGCACCAACGTGACGGTGGGCGGCAGCCTCGACCATGCACCACAGACCGAGCTGGTGGTGACACTGAGCAACGGTGCCACGATCACCTTTGGCGTGGGCTATGTGCCGGGCACCGTGGTGCAATCGAGCGAGTTTGCTGTGCAAACTGATGACGTCTACAAGGATGGCGCCACCGAGACGCTGACCATTACGGGCACCAACGGTGGCGGCAACTTCGAAAACCTGGACACCACAGCCACTGCGGATGTGGTGGTTGCCGATACACCTGACACGGTCAAAGTG
>CAUQST010000030.1:0-58736 GCA_963520865.1 uncultured Comamonas sp. | reverse complement strand
GCGGTAGAGCACTGCCTTCACACGGCAGGGGTCACATGTTCGATCCATGTATCACGCACCATCTCTTTGAAGCAAAAAAGGGCTTAGCAAATTGCTAAGCCCTTTTTGTTTTATTGCTGCGAAAAGCTGACGCAGCTGAATTTATATGTGGTGGTGAGTGCTGCAGGCCTACCTGGGATAGGTGGCATGCGTCTGTAAGTACGCCCTTTAGCGGGGCATGCATTTCGCTACTTTCTGCAAGAGCGGGGTGAAGGTAAGCCGAGTTTGCTGGATCAACCCAGCATGCATGTGCTTGTAGGTTGGGCGAGCCATTAAAATGGCGCACAGGCATTGTTGTGTGCCTCTTTTTTTGCGGAATAACTGCTAAGGGATTTGTTGTGCAGGTTGCGGCTTCTATTTTCAAAGCTTACGACATTCGTGGCGTAGTCCCTTCCACGTTGACTGAAGAGGTGGCGCGCAGTATTGGCCGTGCTTTTGGAGTCGCAGCGCTGGCTGAGGGCGAGCGGGTGGTGGCGGTTGGCCGTGATGGCCGTATCTCGGGCCCTGCGCTGAGCCAAGCCTTGATGGAAGGCCTTGTGGATGTGGGTGTGGAAGTGATCAACGTCGGCATGTGCACAACGCCCATGTTGTATTTTGCAGCCAGCACACTGTGCGCCAGCGGCATCATGGTCACGGGTAGCCACAACCCCAAGGATTACAACGGCTTCAAGATGGTGCTGGCTGGTCGCGCTATTTATGGGGCAGAAATTCAAGCACTGCGCCAGACCATTGAAGCCGATAACTGGACATTGCAAGAGGGTGGCAGCATTCGTAGTGCGAATGTGCTGAGTGACTACACCGCGCGCATTGTGGGTGATGTGAAACTGTCGCGCCCTGTCAAAGTGGTGGTTGATTGCGGCAATGGCGTGGCCGGAGCAACCGCACCAGGTATTTTTCGTGCACTGGGTTGTGAGGTGCTGGAACTCTTTTCTGACGTTGATGGCAATTTTCCCAATCACCATCCGGACCCCAGCAAGCCAGAAAACTTGGCCGATGTGGTCAAAGCCCTGCAAGAGACTGATGCTGAATTAGGTCTAGCTTTTGATGGAGACGGCGACCGGCTGGGTATCGTGACTAAAGATGGCCAAACCATTTATCCCGATCGCCAGATGATGCTGTTTGCCAGGGACGTTCTTTCACGTGTTCCGGGTGGCACGATCTTGTTTGACGTGAAGTGCACCCAGCGTTTGGCACCAGTCATTCGCGAAGCAGGGGGTGTCGCTGAAATGTATAAAACAGGGCACTCTTTGGTCAAAGCGCGCATGAAAGAGCTGAACTCTCCTCTCGGTGGCGAGATGAGTGGGCACATTTTCTTCAAAGAGCGCTGGTATGGTTTTGACGATGGAACCTACGCAGGCAGCCGTTTGCTGGAAATATTGAGTCGAGAATCCGACCCTAGCGCGGTACTCAATGCATTGCCCACCAGTTTTTCCACTCCAGAGCTCAACGTTGCCTGTGCCGAAGGTGAGCCCCATGTGCTGACGGCGCAGTTGCAGGCATTGGCACCGGATGTATTCACCGCACCAGCGCACATCAGCACGATTGATGGTTTGCGTGTGGATTGGCCCGACGGGTTTGGCTTGATTCGCGCCAGCAACACGACGCCTGTACTGGTGTTGCGTTTTGAAGGGCACACCGAAGAAGCGTTGGCGCGTATTCAAGCGCAAATGCTGGCACTGCTTGAGCGTGTGAAGCCCGGTGCACAAGTCGGTAGTGCTGCGCACTAAGTGATGATGGGCTAGCAGCAATGGCGCAACACGTATGAACTGGAGTTTGGCCGCTTATTCGGTTTTGGCTTGGGCGGCGCAGCCATTGCTTAAACGCAAGCTGCGCAGGCGTGCACAGGCAGAGCCAGGCTATGCCGAGGCTGTACCTGAGCGATTTGGTCATTACACCCCGCCCCAGTTGGGGGCAGATGGCAAGGGGCAATGGGTGTGGGTGCATGCTGTTTCGCTGGGCGAGACGCGTGCCGCAGCACTCTTGATCACAGAACTGCGCGCAGCAATGCCAGGCATGCGTTTATTGCTGACGAATGGCACAGCTACAGGTCGTGAGCAAGGGCGAAAACTGCTGCAACCAGGCGATGTTCAAGTTTGGCAGCCCTGGGACAGTCGCCAGGCAGTGCGTCGGTTCCTGAAACAATTTCAGCCAGCCATTGGTGTGCTGATGGAAACCGAAGTCTGGCCCAATTTGGTGGCGGCTTGTCACCAAGCTGAAGTGACTTTGGTACTGGCCAATGCGCGCCTCAATGCCAAGTCGCAGGCGGGGGCTCAGCGCTGGCCATCTTTGTTCCTGCCTTGCTATGCGGCGTTGAAAGCGGTGTGGGCGCAGTCTGAGCAAGATGCGCAACGCTTGCGCAGCTTGGGGGCTCCTGTGCGCGCTGTATTGGGGAACCTCAAGTTTGATGTGCAGCCTGATGCAGGTTTGTTGGCGCAAGGCACTGCATGGCGGGCTGCAAGCCCCAGACCGGTTGTGATCATGGCCAGCTCGCGCGAGGGGGAAGAGGCGCAGTGGATTGCCCAGTGGGTTGGGCGAAAATTTCATGGCGTTGCCGGTCAATGCCAATGGCTGATCGTGCCACGCCACCCGCAGCGTTTTGATGAGGTGTATGCACTGCTTGAGGCTGCAGGTTTGCGTGTGGCGCGGCGCAGCCAGTGGGGCAGCAATCTGCCGCCCATGGACGTGGATGTGTGGCTGGGCGACAGCCTGGGTGAAATGCCGCTGTATTACGCAGCCTCGCATGTGGGCTTGCTGGGGGGAAGCTTTGAACCTCTGGGCGGCCAAAACCTGATTGAGGCTGCGGCCTGTGCTTGCCCCATGGTGCTGGGGCCCCATACTTTTAATTTCGCGCAGGCTTCTCAGCATGCCTGTGAAGCAGGGGCAGCGTTTCGTGTGCTGGATATGGAGCAGGGCGTGCAACTAGCCACAGCGCTGGCACGCGATACAGAAGCTCTGGACCGTGCACGGCACGCAGCCTTGGATTTTGCACAATCACACCGTGGGGCGGCCAAGGCCACAGCACAGGCTATTGCCGCCATTGTGTGTTTAAAGCCTGCCCGTACTACCAAGTAATGTGAGCATCTAGCGCTTTCTGTATAAGCGCTTGAGGCTGATTTGGCTTGAATCGCGCACTTTCTTGTTATTGTTCATGCACAACACTCACGATCCCCAAGTTCTGCCTTTGCGTGAGGGCGTCAAGCCCAGCTGCATCGTATTGCCGGGAACGGGTGCTGGCAGTTGCCTGGATTTTTTGGCGCAGCGGTTATCCGGTGTGTCGCACCAAGGCTGGGTAGATCGTATCGAGCGGGGGGAAGTGGTGGACGAGCTGGGGCGCTGCATTCAAGTGACCACGCCTTTGCTGCATGGTCTGCGCGTGTATTACTACCGTGAGGTGATGGCGGAACCCGAGGTGCCTTTTGAGGCCAAAGTTCTGTTTCAAGATGCCCACATTCTGGTGGCAGACAAGCCCCATTTTTTGCCCGTCACGCCCGGTGGCAGTTATTTGCAAAACACCTTGCTGATTCGCTTGAAAAACCAACTGGATTTGCCCGATTTGTCTCCGGTGCATCGGATCGATCGCGATACAGCTGGGCTGGTGCTGTTTTCCATCAGGCGGCAAGACCGCGGCGCTTATCAGGCTTTGTTCAGGGAGCGTACCGTGCATAAAGCCTATGAAGCGATTGCGCCCTGGAATCCGGCCATTGCTTTTCCGCGGGAACATGCCAGTCGCATGCAAGAGAGTGGAAATTTCATTCGCATGCAGGAGGTAGGCGGAGTTCCTAATAGTTTGACGCGCATGGAACTGCTGGAGCACAACCAGCAATGGGCACGCTATGCGCTCAGTCCTGTCAGTGGCAAGCGGCATCAATTGCGTGTGCACATGGCATCGCTGGGTCTGGGCCTCAAAGGTGATGGCCTGTATCCGGTGGTCGATGACGCCGCAGAGGGCGATTTTTCTCGGCCTTTGCTGTTGCTGGCTAAAACACTGGAGTTCCAAGACCCCATCACCGGGCAGCAACGCAATTTTTCAACGCAGCAAAGCTTGGGCGCATTGCCCCACGATTGACGTGTGACAGCTAGCGCCTGCTGGCAGTACGCCATGCGTTGTATGAATGGGCGCTACATCGATGGGCGTTGCATCCAAGTTCTGTATTGCTTCATCTTTAAAGTTTTGCGTGAAAAACAGCGCGCATTTCTGTCGATCGGCCCCATAAGCCTGTTGGCTTGTCAGTACGATGCAGACTCTCTCGTACGAAGCAGGGCATGAAACCTATAATCGCAGGTTGTCCCGTGCCGCAGGTTTGCGCACAACGAAAACACATATCCATGAGCACTCCCACTTTTTCCGTAGCTGACATTCGTAAGTCGTTTCTGGACTTCTTTGCATCCAAGGGCCACACCATTGTGGAATCGAGTCCTCTGGTGCCCGGCAATGACCCGACTTTGATGTTCACCAACTCCGGCATGGTCCAGTTCAAGGACGTATTTTTGGGAACGGACAAGCGCCCCTACACGCGCGCCACATCCGTGCAGGCTTGCCTGCGCGCTGGCGGCAAGCACAACGATCTGGAAAACGTGGGTTACACCGCGCGTCACCATACTTTCTTTGAAATGCTGGGCAACTGGTCGTTTGGTGACTACTTCAAACGTGAGTCACTCAAGTGGGCCTGGGAGCTGCTGACCGAGGTTTACAAGCTGCCCAAAGAGCGTCTGCTGGCCACTGTGTACGCGGAAGATGATGAAGCGTATGACATCTGGACCAAAGAGATTGGTCTGCCCCCAGAGCGCGTGATCCGCATTGGCGACAACAAGGGTGGTCGCTACAAGTCCGACAACTTCTGGATGATGGCTGACACTGGACCTTGCGGCCCTTGCTCGGAAATCTTCTATGACCACGGCGATCACATTGCCGGTGGCCCTCCAGGCAGCCCCGATGAAGACGGCGACCGTTTCATCGAAATCTGGAACAACGTGTTCATGCAGTTCGACATGGACGAAAACGGCAAGGTCACGCCACTGCCAGCACCCTGCGTGGACACCGGCATGGGGCTGGAGCGCCTGGCGGCCATCTTGCAGCATGTGCACAGCAACTATGAGATTGATCTGTTCCAAAAACTGATCGCGGCTGCTGGCCGCGAAACGCACATTACAGATCTGGAAACACCGTCGCTGAAGGTCATTGCCGACCACATCCGCGCGACAGCGTTTTTGGTCAGCGATGGCGTGATTCCTTCCAACGAAGGTCGTGGCTATGTGCAGCGCCGTATCGTGCGCCGCGCCATTCGCCATGGCTACAAGCTGGGGCAGAAGACCCCGTTCTTCCACAAACTGGTCAAAGACTTGGTGGAAGTCATGGGCGATGCCTACCCCAAGCTGCGTGAGCAGGAAGCCCGCATCACTGAAGTGCTGCGTGTTGAAGAAGAGCGTTTCTTTGAAACGCTGGCCCACGGCATGGAAATTTTGGACAGCGCTTTGGCCGGCGACGTCAAGGTGCTACCCGGCGACGTGGCCTTCAAGTTGCACGACACCTATGGCTTTCCGCTGGATCTGTCCAACGACGTGGCGCGCGAGCGTGGTTTGAGCGTGGATGAGGCCGGTTTCAAGATTGCCATGGAAGAGCAAAAGAACAAGGCCCGCGCGGCTGGCAAGTTCAAGATGGACCGTGCGCTGGAGTACACCGGCACGGCCAACACTTTCACTGGCTACGAAAAGTTGGCTGAATCTGTAAAGATCGTAGCGCTTTACGCTGATGGCACGCCAGTTTCCGTATTGAATGCCGGTGAAAATGGCGTGGTAGTTACAGATAGCACTCCTTTTTATGCTGAATCCGGTGGGCAAGTGGGTGACCAGGGTGTGATCACTGCAACCGCAGGGCGCTTTGTGGTGCAAGACACGCAAAAGATCCGGGCCGATGTTTTTGGACACCATGGCGTGCTGGAGTCGGGCAGCCTGAAGGTGGGCGACGCAGTACAAGCGCAAGTGGATACACAGCTGCGTGCTGCCACCATGCGCAACCACTCGGTCACGCACATCATGCATAAGGCATTGCATGAAGTGCTGGGCAGCCATGTGCAGCAAAAGGGCTCGCTGGTCAACGCTGACCGTACTCGTTTTGACTTTACCCACAACGCCCCAGTCACCGCTGCTGAAATCCGCGAGATTGAACGCCGTGTGAATGCCGAAATTTTGGCCAATACGGCAACCGATGCCCGTGTGATGGACATCGAAGCGGCCAAGGCCACTGGCGCCATGATGCTGTTCGGTGAGAAGTACGGAGAAACCGTGCGCGTGTTGGACATCGGCACCAGCCGTGAGTTGTGCGGTGGCACGCACGTGCACCGCACGGGTGACATTGGTCTGTTCAAGATTGTTGGCGAAAGCGGTGTAGCCGCTGGCGTGCGCCGTATTGAGGCGGTGACAGGCGAGAACGCATTGGCGTATCTGCAGTCCTTGGAGTCCACCGTAGACCAAGCTGCCGCAGTGCTTAAAGCCCCTGTGGCCGAGCTAACTACCCGCATCGGCGGCACGCTGGAGCAGATCAAGGCTTTGGAGAAAGAAGTGGCTGCGCTCAAGGGCAAGCTGGCTTCCAATCAAGGCGATGAAATGCTGAGCCAAGCGGTAGAGATCAACGGCATCAAGGTGTTGGCCGCCAAGCTGGAAGGCGCAGATGCCAAGACGCTGCGCGACACCATGGACAAACTCAAAGACAAGCTGGGCGCTGCCGTGATCGTGCTGGCTGCCGTGGATGGCGACAAAGTGCAATTGGCTGCAGGCGTGACCAAGGCTGAGACTGCCAAGGTCAAGGCTGGTGAGCTGGTGAACTTTGTGGCCCAGCAAGTGGGTGGCAAGGGCGGTGGCAAGCCCGACATGGCCATGGCTGGCGGCACAGATGCTGCTGCGGTGCCTGCGGCGCTGGCGTCGGTACAAGCCTGGGTGACTGAGCGTATCTAAACCGCAGCCACTGCATGCAAAAAGCCAGAGTGTATGAACACGCTCTGGCCTTTTTTATGGGCTTTGCAATGAAGTGCGTGCCACTGACAGATGGATGTCTGCGATGTACGCAGCGCTGGTGCGAGAACTTAGAAAAGTTCTACGTCGTCGTGAGAGACCTGGGAGTTTTGCAGCAGACCTTGGTCGTGCAGGCATTCGTAATGGCACACCCGGTTGCGCCCATTTTCTTTGGCGTAATACAGCGCCTGGTCTGCTTGGCCCAAAATTTCAACGGGCGAGGACAGCTTGGCACCCGCAAAACCAACGCTGACGGTGACACGGCCCACTTGCGGAAATTCATGCGCTGCCAGCAGGTTTCTGAACGCTTCCAGGGCGGCCCGTGCAGCCTCTTTGCGCGAAGGGGGCATGAGAACGACAAACTCTTCACCACCAAATCGAAAGATACGGTGCTGCGAGCCAAATGCCGTGCGCAGTAGATTGGCGACCAAAATTAGCACTTCATCGCCAAACAGATGACCAAACCGGTCGTTGACCTGTTTGAAATGGTCAATATCAATGACTGCCAGCCACGAAAATTCTTCCGATTCCGTGGTTTGTGCTGCAGCCGCAAAGCGCAGCAGGTGTTCATCGAACGTCTTGCGGTTAAGCAATCCCGTTAAGGCATCACGCTCGCTGTAATCGAGCAAACTTTGGTAGTTCTGGTAGACATTAAAAACGCCTGTAATGACGTCCAAGCTGTGCACAGAAAGTGGCTCTGACTGCGTAATCTCCACGCAGGCACGCACTTGATCGTGCATCCACACAGGTAGCCAAAGAACGTGCTGACCAATGCCGGGTGAATGCTGCGCTTGCTGCTGCTTGTTTGCAATGCAGGCGTGCAGGTGCGGTAATTCTTGCAGAGCAAAGCGCTGCGGATCATTGGCAAAGTCTTGGGGGGCCGAAACCAGCTGTCCGGCTTGCTGCCAGGTCCTTGGGCGGACCCAGTATTCATCGTCCAGCTTGAGAAGTTCAAGCGCCCGAACATTCGTAATGCGAGGTAGCTGCAAAAAAGTCGATAAAACGGAGAGTTCCAAGCGCAAGTGATCACGCTGGCCGGTCATCTGAACCAAGTTTTGCAGGATGTGCATGAAGTTCGGGTCTGTTGGAGCGGTGACAGTGGCAGGCGCTAGCGCTTGGTGAATACCAAGTCCCAAACTCCATGACCCAGTCGTAAACCACGGTTTTCGAATTTGGTCAGTGGTCGGTAGTCAGGCTTGGCGGCGTAGTCCTGTGCAGTGTTGATCAGTTGGTTGTCGGCGCCCAGCACTTCCAGCATCTGGACAGCGTACGGCTCCCAGTCGGTCGCACAGTGGAAATATCCACCCGTTTTCAAGCGCGATGCAAGTTTGGCAACCAGCGGGCTTTGAATCAAGCGACGCTTGTTGTGCTTTTTCTTGTGCCAGGGGTCTGGGAAGAAAATGTGCACGCCATCAATACTGCCTTCAGGCAGCATGTTGTCGATCACTTCCACCGCATCGTGTTGCAGGATGCGGATATTGTGAATGTCTTGCTCGCCAATGCGCTTGAGCAGCGCGCCCACGCCGGGCTCGTGCACTTCGCAGCACAAGAAATTGTCTTCTGGCCGCACGCGTGCAATGTGCGCGGTGGCCTCGCCCATGCCAAAACCGATTTCTAAAATCAGTTTGCCTTCGCGGCCAAATGCGGTCAGCGCATCCAGAGGGGCGTTCGTGTAAGGCTGCAAAAACTGCGGGCCAATATCTTCGAATGCCTTGGCTTGGCCCGTGGTGACACGGCCAGTGCGGCGCACATAGCTGCGAATAGTCTTGGGAAATGCCACATCCGCTGGGGGCTTGCCTTCAGCGGATTGGGAGGGGGCGGCTGCATTGGTGTCAGCCATGGGGTTGATTTGGTGCTCAGTCACGGGGCACATTGTAAGTGCCTTGCCATATGTTGACCCATTGAGCTAGCGCATCAGTCATCGTAGTTTCAGGGCATACCGCAGGTAGGCCCAGGCAGTTTGCTGCAGCGTTCAAGGCTTGGAGTGGGTGGCTGACATCCAGAGGCGGTGCGCCATGCTGCTTGGAAAGTTTCTCGCCGTCAGGCATGCGCACCAGTGGGGTGTGCATGTAGGAAGGGTGTGGCAGGCCCAGAGCATGTTGGAGCAGCAACTGGCGTGGGGTGTTGTCGGTCAAATCTTCGCCGCGCACCACATGGGTAATATTTTGCAAGGCATCGTCCACCACGACGGCCAGTTGGTAGGCGTACAAGCCATCGGCACGTTGCAGGACAAAGTCTCCGGCCACATCTGCGGGTCTTTGTTGCTCAGAGCCCAGGCGGCGGTCGTGCCAGCGCAAAAGGCCATTTCTTATATAAAAAGGAGCGGCTTGCGCATATCTATCCTCGGGTTGAGGCCAGTTGGATATATGCTTTTCTAAAGCAAAACGCCAGCTGCGTATGGGCTTTCCATGCAAGCCGTGGCGGCAGGTTCCGGGGTAGGGGCGCTCAATGTGGCGCGCATGCGTGAGCCCCATTTGTGCCCAGGCTGCTTCGATGTCCTTGCGTGTGCAGCCACAGGGGTAAGTCAGCTGCACACTTTGCAGCTGTGCCAAGGCAGCTGCGTAGTGGCTGTGCCGTTGCGACTGCCAAGTGGGCGGCTCGTCCGGGATCAGCCCGCATTGGGCCAGTTGCTGCAAGATCATCGTGTCTGCGTCTGCAGGGCAACGCGGAGGATCGATGTCTTCAATGCGCACCAGCCACGTGCCGTGGTGGGCGCGGGTGTCTAGCCAACTGGCCAACGCAGCCACTAAAGAGCCTGCATGCAAAGGGCCGGTGGGAGAAGGGGCAAACCGCCCGCGATAGGCGTTAGAACGCATGGCTTGCAGTTTTAGCGCGTTGATGTGGTCAGTGACAGGTGGTGATTTTCAAGCAAGGCTTGCTGAGTCACCGGGCTTTGCAGCTGGGTCAACCACCAGTGCAAGGCTTTGCCCAGCCCGCCATTGCCTGGTTTTTTCCAGGCGTAGCGCATGCGCAACTGGCGCGTAGGTCGGGTGACAGCCTTGGTGAGCAGCAGGCCTGCTTGCGCATAAGGCTGCACCATTGCCTCTGGCAGAAAGCCACAGCCCAAACCGCGAACCTGGGCATCAATTTTGGCTTGTACGGTATCTACCGTAAAAATATCCTGCCCGTTAAGCAGTCCCATGGAGATGCGTTCTTTTTGTGCCGAGTCAGCCACAACGACCAAGCGGTGCTCCAGCAGCATTTCATCGGTAATCGGCGCCTGTATTTGCGCCAGAGGGTGAAAAGGTGCCACGGCAAAAGCGAAGGTGATATCGCCCAGATCGTCCAGTTGCAGACCCGTTACGCTGGTGTTGGTGGTGCCTACGCCCAAGGCCAGATCGGCACGCCCTGTGGTCAGGCATTCCACGGGTCCCGTGAGCGTGCCCATGCCCAGCTTGAGTTTGGTGGGTGATCCCAGGGCATAAAACGTTTCGACCAGATCAAACAGGGTGGCTTGAGAGATCACCCCATCTGCCACGATGGTCAGTTCAGGCTCCCAACCGGTCGCCACACGGCGGACGCGGTGTGCAACGGCATCAATGTCTTGCAGCAAGCGTATACCTTCGGACAGCAGCGCTTGGCCTGCTTCCGTGGGCTGGGCTTGGCGTGCGCTGCGGTCAAACAAGAGCACGTCCAGTGCTTCTTCCATTTGCCGCACGCGGTAGGTCAAAGCGCTGGGTACCAGCCGCAATTGGCGCGCCGCAGCCGCAAAACTACCAGTGTCGGCAATGACTTGCAGCATAGCGAGGCTATCTGGGGTTAAAACGTCACGAGGGCTGGGCATGCTGCGATACGTTCGTTCAAAGAGTTTGAATGATGTCATCAAACTGGCTTGATCTGTAGCAAGGCTTTCACTTTTACAGTCGAGGTATTGCAGCAAACCGCTGCCGATATTAAGGAGCCACTCATGATTCATATTCGCAAATCTCAAGACCGTGGTTTTGCCAACCATGGCTGGCTCAAGTCATTCCACAGTTTTTCATTCGCTGGCTATTACGATCCCAAACATATGGGTTGGGGTAATTTGCGGGTGATCAACGAAGACCGTATTGCAGCAGGTACGGGCTTTGGTGCCCATCCCCATAAAGACATGGAAATTGTCAGTTATGTGATGGATGGTGCGCTGTCTCACGAAGACAGCATGGGTAATGTGCAGACCATTCAGCCCGGGGAAGTGCAGCGCATGACGGCGGGCACTGGCGTGGTTCACAGTGAGCACAACCATGCCGAAGGCAAGGCCACCCATTTTCTGCAAATTTGGCTGCAACCTAGCCGCACGGGCCTGGAGCCTGGCTATGAACAAAAGCGTTTTACAGATGCAGAAAAAACCAATGTGCTGCGTTTGGTGGCAGACCCTCATGGGGCACAAGGTTCAGTGCATTTGAATGCGGATGCGCGCATCTATGCCAGCTTGCTGCGTCCAGCAGCAGGCCAGACCGTGCAGTTGACCCATGAGGCCGCGGCAGGTCGCAAATGCTATGTTTTTGTCATTCACGGCGAGGTGGTGGTTGCGGGCAAAAAGCTGACAAGCGGAGATGCCTTGCTTGCAGAAAATGAGCATGCGTTGCAGTTTGAAAGTGACCAGGCCGCTGAATTGCTGGTATTCGATTTGGCTGCATAACAAGCTGCTCGGCATTGGCGAAGAATTTTTATTCACAACACGGGCATTGCCCAAGGAAAGTACCGTATGAATCATTCAATGACTGCCACATTCGCACTGGTTGGTCGTATCTTGATGGCCTGGCTATTTATTCCTGCCGGCTTTGGAAAGCTGATGGGCTTTTCTGGCGCGGTCGGTTATGCCAGCGCTATGGGCCTGCCAATGCCCGAGGTCGGGGTTGCAGTGGGCCTGCTGATTGAGTTGGTGTGCGGCATCATGATCTTGGTTGGTTTTATGACGCGCCCTGCGGCTTTGCTGCTGGCTTTCTTTACGCTGGTTGCAAGCTTTTTCTTTCATGCTTACTGGTCACTGCCGGCAGACCAGGCCATGGTGCAGCAACTGATGTTCAATAAGAACATTGCGGTCGTGGGTGGCTTGCTGGTGCTGGCTGCCTTTGGTGCAGGCACTTACAGTGTGGATGCAAAGCGCAACCGTCTGTAATCCCAATCAAAGCTACATGGTTGTGGCTTTGATTGCAGTGTAGATAAGCATCTGCACTGCCTTCAATGAAAAAAGAGCTACCTGTGGGTAGCTCTTTTTGGTGTGTGCTCTCTGTGCCTGTGACTTACACAGGTTGTGTGGGTGTCACCATGGTTTTGATGCGGTTGGCCAGTTGGGCAATTGCCAAAGAAGCAGCGCAGCCTGGTGATGCCTGGATCAGCAGTTGGCGACGCATGACTGCCTCGCGGACTGCCTTGTCTGCAGGAATGTCACCCATGTGAATCAAGCGCATGGGCAAGCCAGATTCAGAGTGAACAAAGCGATTGAGCACTTGCTGCAATTGACCGGTGATGGCGCGGCCATCGCCTGGGCGGGCAGCTTGGTTGATCACCAACCGCATGTTGTGGCGCTTTTGCTGCGTGGTGAGCACTTTGATGGCGGCGTAAGCGTCAGTCAGGGATGTGGGCTCAGGGGTTGCCACAATCAAAACCTCGTGGGCCAGAGAGACCGAGAACAGTACTACGTCCGAGATGCCGGCACCGGTGTCCAGCAGCATGATGTCGTAGTTGGGGGCCAGGGTGTCAATGACATGAATGAGCTGGTTGCGCACTTCAGGGGTGAGGCGCGAGTACTCCACCATGCCAGAGCCGGCGAGCAGTACATGAAAGCCCCCCGGGGCTGTGACAACTGCTTCCTGCAGCGATGCCTTGCCGGTGAATACGTCATGCAATGTGACTTTGGGGTACAGGTTGAGTACCACGTCCAGATTGGCCAGCCCCAAATCGGCATCCAGCACCAGAACGCGCAAGCCATGGCGTGTCAGGGCTGCAGCCAAGTTGGCGGACACAAAGGTTTTACCCACGCCACCTTTGCCACTGGTGACAGCAATGATGTGGGCGCTGGAAGCGCTGCGCGGACGCGGGCCGTAGGAGGTGGTAGCCACTTTGGAGGAAGAGAGGGGGGACAGCACGTCGCTCATTTCAATGCATGCCTTCAGTTGACGCCATCTGCCGAATCCGTAGACGCGGCCAACACTTCGATCCAATCGCCAGACCACGTGGACGTATCGGCGGTTAACTCGGGGATGAAGAGCAAGTTTTTTTCCTCTGCAGTCACGGTGCTGTCAGGTTGTTGTTCGATTTCAATGCGGTTGCGGCCAGCGCCTTTGGCTACGTAGAGCTGCTGGTCAGCACGCTCTACCCAAAGCTTGCGTGTGCTGCGAATCCATTGCAGGGCATAAGCGCCGCCGATGCTGACGGTCACTTTTATCTCGTGTCCAGAGGCAATGCGGATGTGCAGCGCTTCGACAGCCCGGCGCACTCGATCGGCCACGTTTTGGCCGTAAGCCGGTTGGCAGGCGGGTAACACAATCGCAAATTCTTCACCGCCATAGCGGGCTAGCGTGTCCATCGGGCGGACACACCCGGTCAGTGCCTGCGCGACTTGCTGGAGCACCGCATCACCCACGTTGTGCCCATATTGATCGTTCACTTGCTTGAAGTGATCAATGTCAATCATGAGCAGCAGGGCCACATCCCCAGAGCGCGCGACGCGATCAAGTTCGCGGTCCAAAACCGAGTCGAAGTGGCGTCGGTTGGCGGTGCCCGTTAAGGGGTCACGCAAAGACAGGTCACACAAACCGTCAATGATGGCTTGCAGCCGGGCGACTGCATCGGTTTGCGCACTTGGGAGCGCGACACTTTCTTCTTCTCCAAGCAATGCCAAAGCTCCGTCCAAGCGGAGTTGCTGAAAAGCTGTCGGTGATAAGAGGTTAGTGCCAGTCACAAAACGATGGTTTAGCGCCATTAATGCGGTCAAGTGTAGCAGTCTGTGTAGTAACGATGCGGGCTTTCAGCCTATTTGGTTGCGCAAGATACACGCATTGTTATCAACGCTTGCGCGTTGGTGCGTGACAGTTGCAAATCAGGGCCTGGTGCCAGAGCGCCAGCCTTGTCCAGTATGGCCTGTACTGGTAGCTTTAATCCGCCAATATGCAGGCACATCCCCTGCTTTCTCAAGCTTTGGCGCAGTCGCATGAAGCTCTCCACCCCCGTCACATCAATGCGGTTGATTGGTTGTGCATCCAGGTACACGATTTGAATATGTGGCTGCTGCTGGAGCACTTGGGTGACATAACGCTCCAGGGCAGCCGATGAAGCGAAGTCCCACTCTGCGTCCATACGCAGTGCCAAAACATGTGAGGCAATGGCAGGCAAATCCCAAATGCCACGCGAACGCAAGCTACCATCGGCGTGCTCCCCAATTTCGAGGATGCGTGGGTGCAGCCGCTGGTAGAGAAAATGGCACAGACTGAGCAGCACGCCCGTTAAGACGCCCCAGTACAGGCGCGGAGCGGTAGCCAGCGTGAGTACAAATGTTGTCAGTGCAATGCCGCCTTCAATGGGCGAGATGCGGAACAGGGCGCGCAAGCTGCGCGGCTGAATCAAATTGATCACGGCAGACACCACCACCGCAGCCAGTGCCGCCTGTGGCACGTGGTAGAGCACGGGGGTGAGCCACAGCACGGTCACCAGCACCATGGCAATTGCAAAGACAGTTGCCCAGCCTGTTTTTGCACCAGAGTGCAAGGTAACGGCGGAGCGCGAAAAAGATGCACTGATGGCAAAACTGCCACTCAAACCAGCTACGACTTTGGCCATGCCTTGTGCAATCAGGTCCTGGTTTTCATTCCAGCGCGTGCCGGTGTGGCGGTGTTCTACCTGTGCACTGGATGCGACCTCCAAGAAGCTCACCAGGCTGATCATGAGCACTGGCAAAAGTAGCCGGGTGAACTGATCCATGGAGATGGCGGCAGGAATTGCCAGGCCAGGCAGGCCTGCAGGCAAGTGGCCTACGATGTTGCCATCGTGTTCGGCATAGCCCACTGCGGCGCTGATGATGCCGCACAAGGCAACCACCATTACTGCAGCCGGCAGTTTTGGGGCCAGCTTTTTGAGCAAGAGCAGGGCTGTCAGTCCACCGGCACCAAAGCAAAAGGCCAATCCATCAAAATGGTGAAGGCTGGGGTCGTGAAACAAGGCGCTCCAGGAGCTGCGCAAGCCCAGCAAGTCAGGCAATTGGGACAGGAAGATCAAAATGCCTGCAGCCTGGGTGAAGCCGTTGAGGACGGGCGATGTCACCAGATTCACCAGCCAGCCACTGCGCAGCGCACCCAGCAGCCACTGCACCGCACCCGCCATGATGGCCATCCATGCCGCCAATGTGACCCACTGGGCACTGCCGGGCTCAGCCATGCCGACCAACGAAGCGCCGATGAGCAAACTGGTCAACGCCGTAGGGCCAACACCCAGGCGTGGAGATGCGCCCCACAGAACCGCCACCAGTGAGGGCAGCAAAGCGGCATAAATACCCGTAACCAGCGGCATGCCTGCCAGCGCGGCATACGCCACGCCTTGCGGCAGCAGCATGAGGCCAATGGTTACCCCGGCCAGCATCTCATCGCGCGCCATGGCGGGGCTGAGTCTGGGCCATGACAAAAAGGGGAACCACTGTTTCAATTGCATAGGTTTGCAATTGTGGATGCTTTTTAGACCCCGTTACATGATCGTGCTTGTCCTACGGACGCTTAGGAGTCATCCCACCAGTTGTAACAAGCAGGGAATTTACATTGCATCCACGTGGTCATGATGCGCAGTCTTGACCTTTTTTCATTGCGACCAAGAATGAGGAGCTTTCACGCTATGTCTATTTCTCAAAAGAATTTGCTGCAGGTATTGGCTGTTTCTGCTTTGGCACTGGGTTTGGCCGCTTGTGGTCCGAACGATGGTCAAACAGCAGGCCAGAAGCTGGACAACGCCGTAGATCGCACGGAGCAGGCGGCTGAAAAAGCCAAGACTGAGGTCGAGAAGGCGGCGGAGACCACAGGCCAGAAGCTGGAAAATGCGATGGACGCCACCAAAGATGCGGCCACTCAAGCTGCAGATGCAACCAAGGATGCTGCCAGCAACGCCACCACAGCCATGGGCGAGGCCGGTGTGACTGCCAAGGTGAAGGCAGCGCTGGTCGGGGATTCCGAGTTGAGCGCACTGAAAATTAATGTGGACACCAACGGCGGTGCGGTCACCCTCAGTGGTGAAGCCCCCAATCAAGCTGCCAAAGACCGCGCCGAGCAATTGGCCAAGGGTGTAGAAGGTGTCACCTCGGTCAACAACATGCTGACTGTGAAGTCGTGAAGTTATCGACCAGAGCACATCGCTAGCATCTCTAAACAGCAAGGCTGCCTTCGGGCAGCTTTTGTTTTGGGAGCCAGCGCAACTTGCCGCTTAACATGTCGTCATGACTGAACAAGCACGCCACATCTCGACCGACTTGGTGCACCACAGCTACCAAGCCCCGCAAGCATTTACTGCACCGCAGCCTGCAGTGCACAAAGCATCGACCGTCATTTTTGACAATGTGCAAGACATGCGCACACGCCGGTGGCTGGATAAAAGCGGCTACACCTATGGCCTGCATGGCACTCCGACGACGTACCAGCTGGAAGAGCGCCTGTGTAGCCTGGAGGGTGGCAAGCAATGTCTTTTGGTACCCAGTGGGTTGAGTGCCATCAGCACGGTGGCGCTGGCGCTGCTGTCGGCAGGCGATGAGGTCTTGATGCCTGATAACGCCTATGGGCCCAACAAAGACTTTGCAGCGCATGAGCTGTCACGCTGGGGCATTCGCCATGTGCTGTACGACCCCATGAATGTGGCCGATCTGCAGGCCAAGATCACGCCCGCAACCAAGCTGGTGTGGCTGGAGGCCCCGGGTAGCGTGAGCATGGAGTTCCCGAACCTGATTGCCATGGTGCAGGCATGCCGTGCACGAGGGATCACCTCGGTGCTGGATAACACCTGGGGCGCTGGGCTGGCCTTCAAACCCTTTGATTTGCTGGCAGATGGCGGCAGTCTGGCTGCCGACGTGTCAGTCCACGCACTGACCAAGTACCCCAGCGGTGGTGGTGATGTGTTGATGGGCAGCATCATGACGGTCAGCCCGTCGCTGCACATGCGCATCAAGCTGACGCACATGCGCTTGGGAATCGGTGTGGGCGCCAATGATGCGGAGATGGTCTTGCGTTCGCTATCCAGCATTGCGTTGCGCTATCACGCACACGATGTCAGCGCCCGCGTTCTGGCCGCTGCCTTGCAGCGTCAACCTGCGGTGGTCCAGCTGTTGCACCCGGCATTCGAAGGGGCACCGGGGCACGCGCACTGGAAAGCACTGTGTGGCAGCGCACACCAGGGGCAAGGTGCCGCTGCAGGCTTGTTCAGTGTGGTCATTGGTGCACAGTTTGGTCAGGATGCGATTGACCGTTTCTGTGACAGCTTGCAGTACTTCAAGCTGGGCTACAGCTGGGGTGGTCCCATGAGTCTGGTGGTGCCTTACCAGATTGAAGGCATGCGCGGCTGCGGCGGTGGGGCCTTGAAAGCGGGCACCGTGGTGCGCTTTTGCGTGGGGCTGGAGGACACGCAAGACTTGCTGCGCGATCTGGCGCAAGCCTGGGAAAAGGCATTTGGCCAAGCCTGGAAAGCGTAACTTCATCAAAAAAGGGAGCTTTAAGCGTTTATAGATAGGTACTTTCAATATGAAAACTATCTGAAAGTGCCAATTTCAGGGCGCTGATAGCTCCCTTTTTTTGCACGCGTTTCTCTGATTGACGCCCGGGCGGGCCTGTGGTCTTCTGTCTTCATACAGGAGGCAAGGCTATGGCGACACCTGATTCCCAGACGATGGCTGCATCTTCCACTGAGGGTGATGCGATTCATTTGCTCCAAGTGGGCTTGACTGCGCCACTGCACTGGCTGGCGGCAGGCTGGCGTGACATGCAGCGTGCATGGAGTGTGTCGCTGTTTTACGGGCTGTGCTTTTGGGGGATGGCGCTGGTGCTGGGCTGGGTATTCAATGCCAGCCCGCAATACACCATGTCGATAGCCAGTGGTTGCCTGCTGGTAGGTCCCTTTTTGGCTATGGGTCTGTACGACACCAGCCGCAGACTGGAGCTAGGGCTACCGCCAGACCTTGCTCAATCCATTACCTGCTGGGACAAGCAGCTGGGCAGCATGGGCATGCTGGTGTTTGTGCTAATCGTGCTGGAGCTGCTTTGGGGGCGCGCTTCACTGGTGGTATTTGCCGTGTTCTTCAATACCGGCATGCCATCGACCACCGGGGTGCTGCAGGCGGTGTTTAACCCTGAAAACTGGCAGTTCTTGCTAGCCTACGCTGTGGTTGGCGGTGTTTTTGCTGCCGTCGTGTTTGGCAGCACCGTCGTGGCTTTGCCGCTGATGCTCGATCGTGGCACCGATGCGCTGACCGCTGCCATCACCAGCTTTCGTGTAGTGTTTAGCCAGACAGGGGCTTTGCTGTTGTGGGCTGCGTTGATCGTGTCGCTGGTGGCGGGTGCACTGGCGGTGCCTTGGCAGCTGCCGTTGATTGTGGTTGGCCCCTGGCTAGGCTGCGCTACCTGGCATGCCTACCGTGCCTGCATAGCGCCAGTAGCTGGCCTGTCAGCAACATCTGAGGATGGATGTTAGAGTGGCCGCATTCACCGCAAGCCCTTCAACGAAAGCAAATCTTGGCTACACCCAACTACGGATACGAAAAACGTCAACGCGAACTGGCTAAGAAAAACAAAAAAGCAGACAAGTTGCGTGAAAAATCAGAGCGCAAGACTAACCCAGAGCAAGCGCCTGAAGGCGTGCTGGAGCAGCCGCAAAACTCGCTGCCCACACCGCCTGCAGCGCAGTGATACCTCAACCAGCCTCGAGCTGGTTTTTTTATGGTTTGAGCAGGGGGAGCAGTAGTGGCCAGACGTTGTTGAGCATGATGGGCTGTGCGGCCGCGGTGGGGTGAATGCGATCAGACTGGAAAAGGGCCGTAGGGTTGGGTGCATCAGCCACCCCCTTCAAAAAGAATGGCAGCAATGTGGCCTTTTGCTCCTTGGCTACTTGAGCGAACAGCTGCTCAAAGTCTTGCGCGTATTTCTTCCCATAGTTGGGAGGCATTTGCATGCCCAGCAGCAGCACCTTCGCCCCCGCATTGTGTGCAGCCTGTGTCATGGCTCGCAGGTTGTCCAAAGTACCGGCCAATGGCAAACCGCGCAGCGCATCGTTGCCACCCAGCTCAATCACCACTACGCTGGGTTGGTGCTGCTTGAGCAAGGCCGGCAAGCGTGTACGTCCGCCAAAGGTGGTTTCACCGCTGATGCTGGCATTGGTCACCTTGGCGATGCGTTGCTCGCTCGCCAGTTTTTGTTCCAAAAGCGCCACCCAGCCAGCGCCGCGCGCCAAGCCATATTCAGCGCTCAGAGAGTCACCAAGAACCAGGATGTGCGGGGTATTGGCCGCGTATGTCAATGGCCAAACACCGAGTGCGGTCACAGACGCGATAAAGTGACGGCGGTTTCCCCATGTGTATGCGTTTTGCATGCTTGCTACAAGGTCTTTCATGTCTAAGATTGCTCCCCCGTTGCCCGTGATTGAAGTCGATCACTTGTCCAAAGCAGTGTCTGACTCCACCGGCACTCTGGAGATTTTGCGCGACATTCACTTTAGCCTGCAGCCGCAGCAAACAGCAGCCATTGTTGGCGCCTCAGGTTCTGGTAAAAGCACCTTGCTGTCGATGCTGGCGGGGCTGGATACTCCCAGCCAAGGCACGGTGCGGCTGCAAGGTCAAGATATTTTTGCCTTGAGTGAAGATGCCCGCGCTGCGTTGCGTGGACAGAAGATCGGTTTTGTTTTCCAGAGTTTTCAACTGCTGCCCAATCTGACGGCGCTGGAGAATGCCATGCTGCCTTTGGAGCTTGCAGGTGTGCGTGGCGCGAGGCAGCTAGCGTCAGAAATGCTGCAGCGCGTAGGTCTGGGGCAGCGCCTAGGGCATTATCCCAAATTGCTATCCGGTGGTGAGCAGCAGCGTGTAGCCTTGGCGCGTGCTTTTGTGGTGCAGCCTGCTGTGCTACTGGCGGATGAGCCGACTGGCAGTTTGGACCATGCCACTGGAGCAGCTGTGATGGACTTGATGCTTGAGCTCAACCGCGAGCAAGGGACAACCTTGGTGCTGGTCACGCACGATCGAAGCATTGCTGCGCAGTGTGAACGTACGCTGACCATTGAAGCGGGCTGTTTGGTTTAACTGCCAGGATGTTCCAAATGCTGGACAATCGCCGCATTCGTGAATTGGGGCTTGATCCCCGCTGACTTGGAAAAACTATGACTGAAGCTACTGCGCGCCCAGAACTGCCCGATCACCTGTCGATTGACCCTTCCAGCAAATTTTTCAATGCTGCCGTGTTTGAGCACGATATTGGTATTCGCCTCAACGGCAAAGACCGTAATGATGTGGAAGAGTACTGCGTGAGCGAAGGCTGGGTAAAGGTGCCGGCCAGCAAGACGCTGGACCGAAAGGGGCGTCCTTTGCTGATCAAAATTAAAGGTGTTGTGGAAGCCTACTACCGTTAAGCAGTGTTGGCTTTTGCCCGCCAAGCAGCCCACTGAGGCTGCTTTTTTATGCCTGCCGCGCATGCGGGGGTAAAAAAAAGACTCCCTGAAAGGAGCCTTTTTCATGGAGCGCAGCAGCCAATCACATCAGCTGTTGCGTTCTTCCTCCGCCATACATACCGCGGCGGTAAAGATGACGTCGGTGGAAGAGTTGAGCGCTGTTTCTGCGGAGTCCTGCAGCACCCCAATGATGAAACCAATGGCGACCACTTGCATGGCAATGTCGTTGGAGATGCCAAACAACGAGCACGCCAGAGGAATGAGCAGCAGCGAGCCACCAGCGACGCCCGATGCACCGCAAGCGCATACCGATGCCACTACGCACAGCAAAATGGCGGTGGGAATGTCCACCACAATGCCAAGGGTGTTGGCCGCAGCCAGCGACAGCACACTGATAGTGATTGCAGCGCCAGCCATATTGATGGTGGCCCCCAAAGGAATGGCGACACTGTAGGTGTCTGCATCCAGCTTCAAGCGCTTGGCGATTGCAAGATTGATGGGGATGTTGGCCGCAGAACTTCGTGTAAAGAACGCAGTGACGCCACTTTCGCGCAGGCACATCAGTACCAATGGGTAGGGGTTGCGACGAATTTTGCACCAGACGATCAGCGGATTGATGATCAAGGCAACGATCAGCATTGAACCCAGTAGCACTGCCAGCAGATGGGCATAGCCTGCCAGTGCCTGGGTGCCGGTAGAGGCAACGGTCGAAGCCACCAGGCCAAAAATACCGATGGGTGCCACACGGATGACGGCTTGAATGATCAAGGTAATTCCGTTAGAAAAATCGGCCATGGCCTGGCGGGTGCTTTCAGCGCCTCGGCGCAGGGCGATACCGATAGCAATGGCCCACACCAAAATGCCGATGTAATTGGCATGCATCAAGGCGTTGACGGGGTTGTCCACCGCGTTTTTGAACAGCTGCATCAGTACTTCAGCAATGCCGCCAGGTGCGGCCATGCCCGTTGCGGCATCCTTGAGCATCAGCGTCGTAGGGAACAGCATGCTGGCAAAGACGCCCACAATGGCGGCACTCAAAGTGCCAATTGCATACAGCCACAAAATAGGCTTGAGGTGACTGGTCTGATCAGGCCGCTGGTTGCTGATGGCCGCAATCACCAGCACGAAGACCAAAATGGGGGCCACAGCCTTTAGCGCGGAAATAAACAACGTGCCGAGAAACTCAACGCGCAGGGCTGCCTGTGGCCACAAGATGGCCAGCGCAATGCCCAAAACGAGTCCAATGACAATTTGCGTGACGATGCTGGTTCGCTTTGACCAGCTCAGCAAAGGTTGAAAGATCATGGAAAAACTTGCACCACTTACATTGAAAGACGGCGAGTTTAGGTGCTCAAGCTTCGATGCTGATTGATATACCCTCATAACTGCGTGGCATGAAGTGATGCTTTGGTACAAAAGATTTATCTAAGTCAACACAAGGTATCTTGAAGCGGCTGTTCTGCAAAGCGCGCTTCGCTGGATAATCCCATCCCTATGTCGTCCCCTAAAGTTCTTTTCGGCTTTCATGCCGTCGGCGTGCGCCTCAAGACCGCGCCCAAATCCATCATTGAAATTTATTACGAGTCCACGCGCCGTGATGCACGCATGCGCCAGTTTTTGGAAAGAGCCAAAGAAGCTGGTGCACGACTGATTGAGGCCGATGCCCTGCGCATTGCCAAGCTGGCTGGTAGTCATGGCCACCAGGGCGTGGCTGCGCGAGTGGAAGAGGTGCAAGATACCCGTACGCTTGACGAGCTGCTGGATGATCTGGAAGAAGCCGGGGTCAAAAACCCCTTGTTGTTGGTGCTCGATGGCGTGACCGATCCCCACAATTTGGGCGCTTGCCTGCGTGTGGCTGATGGCGCAGGCGTGCATGCGGTGATTGCGCCCAAGGACCACTCCTCGGGTATCAATGCCACCGTAGCCAAAGTGGCCAGTGGCGCTGCCGAAACCGTGCCGTATTTCATGGTGACCAATCTGGCGCGCACGCTCAAAGAGCTACAAGCGCGCAATATCTGGATCATTGGCACCAGCGGCGACGCAGACAAACACCTGTATCAGGTGGACTTGAAGGGGCCTGTGGCTTTGGTGCTGGGTGCTGAGGGTGATGGCATGCGCCAGCTGACTCGCAAGACCTGTGATGAACTGATCAGCATTCCGATGCAAGGCGCAGTGGAAAGCCTGAATGTGTCTGTGGCCAGTGGCGTTTGTTTATACGAAGCTGTGCGCCAGCGTCAGGCTAATTGAGTTTTTAAAACCAGAGTTGCTAGCGTCCGCCATGCCTGACTTAGAAGTTGAAAGCGCAAAAAACCTTGGGCTGGCGCGCCAATGGGTGCAGGCAGCGCAGCACTTGGTGGTTCTGAGTGGTGCTGGCGTCAGTGCGGAATCGGGCGTGCCTACGTTTCGTGATACGCACACGGGCTATTGGGCGCAGTTTGACCCGCAGGAGATGGCCTCTGAGGCTGGCTTTCGTGCGTACCCAGAGCGAGTGTGGCAGTGGTACAGCTACCGCCGCGAGCTGGTGGCTGCGGTGCAGCCCAATGCCGCGCACCTGGCTTTGGCCGCTTTTGCAAAAGCACACCCCAACAAGCTAAGTTTGATTACGCAGAACGTGGATGGCTTGCACCAGCGTGCAGGTAGCCACGATGTGATTAGCTTGCATGGCGATGTAATGCGCAACCAGTGGCTCGATGCCAGCGGCCCATGCTGCGAGATGGCAAAGACAGCGGCGCAGGGCGAGCAACCGCCGCGCTGCAGCACCTGCGGCAATATGCTGCGCCCTGGCGTGGTCTGGTTTGGAGAGCATTTGCCAGTTGATGCTCTGGCGCGCGCAGAGGCGGCGGTGAATGCCTGTGATGTGATGCTGGTGGTGGGTACATCGGGCGTGGTTTACCCGGCTGCGGGTCTGGTATTTCAGGCTCATCAGCAAGGAGCCAAGGTTGTGATGGTGAACCCGCAGGCCACTGAGCTGGACATGCTGGCAGATGCTCTGGTGCGAGCCTCGGCAGCACAGGTGTTGCCAGTGTTGCTGGACTGTGTTGTTTGAAGCGGCTCTAAATCCAGCCCAAAGCACCGAGCAGCGCACCGGCAGCGAGCATCCATAGCAGGTGCAGTTTTGTTTTCCAGACGAAAAGTGTGGCTGTGGCAGTCAGTAGCCATGGTGCCCAGGCATGGGCTGCGCCGGTATCACGGGCTGCCAGAATCCAGCCTGTGGCGAGCACCATGCCAACCACCAGAGGCATCATTCCCCAGCGAAAAGCGCGTACGCTGCGCAATGCGTGGTTGCGGCGCATCCAGCGGGTACTGCTCCACGTGAGTAAAGAGCTTGGTAGCAGCATGCCACCCATGCAGGCCAAGCAAGCGGCCAAAGCAGCCAGCCAAGCAGACCAGCCGGTGTATGGTGCCATGGCGTTCAGGCCAATGTTCCAGCCCAGCAGTGCCACGTACATGATGTTCGGGC
Source organism: uncultured Comamonas sp. (assembly GCA_963520865.1). Taxonomy (GTDB): domain Bacteria; phylum Pseudomonadota; class Gammaproteobacteria; order Burkholderiales; family Burkholderiaceae_C; genus Comamonas. The sequence goes on along the minus strand of CAUQST010000030.1, from coordinate 34,633 downwards.
CCGGGGCGGCTTGGGCAATGGCAATCGAGTCGGAAAATTGCTGCACAGACAACCAGCCTTGTTGTTCTACGGTGTGTCGGTACATCTCGGGTGCCGTGGCCATGGCACCGCCAACAGACAGCAGCGAAAGCGACAAAAAGTAGGCAATCAAATGCAGCCAAGCAGAGGCATCCAGAGCCAGTGGCGTCAGCGTAGAAGTCATGGCGTTGTTCGCAGCCAGGTTAATCCGCAGCCAATGCCGCCAATAATGGGTAGCACCCACCATAAGGGCCACTGCAGAAAGACCACCATGGAAAATGCCAGTATGGTGAGGAGCCAGCCTAGCCATAAGGGCAGTGGGTGTTTGTGCAGTGCCACTGAAAGTTTCAGGCCCGTACCAATGACCAATCCTGCAGCAACTGCGCCCATGCCGCGCAAGGCACCGCCTACTGCCGGGTGGTCGGCCCACTGAAGGTACAAGCTGCCGACAGCCAGTACCAGTAGCGTGGGCGCAATCAGCATGCCTGCTGTGGCTGCAAAAGCTCCGCGCAAGCCAAAGTGCCGCTCACCAAACATGATGGAGAGGTTGACCACGTTAGGGCCTGGGAGAATCTGTGCCACCGCCCAGTCCTGTGCGAACTGTTCCTGGGTCATCCAGCGCCTGTGGTCAACCAGCTCGCGTTGAACAACAGCCATGACACCACCAAAGCCTTGAAGTGCCAAACTTGCAAAAGCCCAAAAAAGAGCACGGGGAGAGGCGGGGCTGGCAGCGGGCGCAGTGGATGTCATGAGAGCCTAGAAAAGGACTGCGCCGATGCTAGCGCAGGAATCTGTGGTCAGCATGGTTCGTGGGTTGCTGCAGTCAGCCTGTGTCAGGTGGCCCTGCTTACACCGCAGTGCGTTCTTGTAGCCACTGATCGTGCGCCTCACGCAGTTGAGCCGGGATGACAACCAGCTCTTGGCCCAGCACCCGAGCCATCTCTTGCAAGGTGGAGAGTCGGGGGTCTAAGCCGTTGCTCTCCAGACGCTGTACGGTCATGCGCGACAAACCAGCCTGGCTGGCAAGGTCGGCCTGCGTCATCTGGCGTGACTTGCGTACGGCAGCCAGTGCAGCAACCAAAGGGTGGGAAGGCTTGTCAGCAAGTTCTGGCGTTGGCGTGGTGTGGTTCATCCCCGCAATGTAATGCGATTTACCTCTGCAGAACGCGTGGCTCACGCCTTAAGCAAATAGATTAAGTCTGGTGCCTAGGTTGCCATAGCGTGCCAGCTCGGGTTGCAAAAGGCCCATCTGCGTAGCGTTGAGTGTGGTTGCTGTCTCTTGCGCAGTACTTTTTTGTTCTGCGTGCGCGCGCCTTTTAAGTTCTTGCATGGTCGTGGTGTCGGTCACCCGGTTGTGAGACCACGCATTGGTCGCGTTGCGCAAGGCATTGGTGTAGCGATGATCCATCATGTTGAGCCCATGCAGTCAGAAAGTCAGAATGGACTGACTCTAAAACTGCAGTGCCATAACCAAAAGCGCAATAAAAAGTGCAATTGCCGCCTTCATCAGGAATTGGTGTTTTCAATTGGGCCAGAACTTCAGCCAGTCGATGCGCCCTTGGCCGCCTTCGTTCAGGCGCTGTATGAGGGCGGCGCTTTGTGGTTCTGGCAGGCTCCATTGCATCTGCACCGCAGTTTGGTGGCGCACGTCCAGCAGCGTCGCTTGGGCCAGTTCAAGTTCGCGCCGCAACCATCCTTCCATGGAGTAAGGAATGCTGCATTGCAGAGTGATCACGCGTTGCAATGTGATTTTTTCAGCGAGGAGCAGTGTTTGTGCAACGCTGTCTGTATAGGCTCGCACCAACCCTCCAGCGCCCAATTTGATGCCTCCAAAGTAGCGCACCACGGTGGCCAAAACCCCTTCTAGTTCTTGGTGTCGTAGCACCTCCAGCATCGGGCGGCCTGCGGTGCCGCTGGGTTCACCATCATCCACTGCAGCCGACTGCCCGCCCGCCAGCAGTGCCCAGCAGACGTGGGCGGCGCCGGGGTGCTCTTTGCGCAGCGCATCGACTACAGCCTGGGCTGTGGGTCGATCTTGCATCGGTTGCACACAACAAATGAAACGGCTTTTCTTGATGATTAGTTCGTGGTGCGTAGCACGGGCAATGGTCTGCGGCATAGGCCAGCGAGCTTAAACCAAGGGCGCGGGCCCGCAGTGCAGGGCTTTGTAATCTCCGTTCGCGACAGTGCATTGAGCGACATGCCAAAAGCGAGCTGTCCTACGGGCTGTAGGGCTGTATCTTTTTAAAGTGTGTCCAAGGAGATAACTGCCATGCCCACGCTACCTTCTACGCATAGCCTGCTTGCCAGTCATACGTTTGGTCGAGAGCATCTGGAGCCACCGCCGCTGCCATCCTCGATGCAGCTGGGCCAAGGCTTGGGCGCTGGATCAATAGGCGCAGCCGCTTCTCAAATCGTTCCTGGCCATTCAGCAAGTCTGCCGCAAGATTTTGATCACATCGTTCGCAGCGTGGGTGAGTGGTGATCAGCGGATTGCCGCGTACTTAGAAACAAATAATCCGCCAGTTGGCGGATTATTTCGTGAAGGCTCTGTTTGACCTTATTCGGGCAGTTGCTGCGGGCTAAAAATATCCCAGCATGCAATAAATAAGGCAGCAATAGCTGGGCCAATGACAAAGCCCGTGAGTCCAAAGATAGACATGCCGCCTAATGTTGAGATCAAGACAATGTAGTCAGGCATCTTGGTGTCCTTGCCGACCAAGATAGGGCGAAGCACGTTGTCAACCAAGCCGATCACGAGGACGCCATAAGCTGCAAGAACCAGCCCTTGTGTCGGGCTGCCAGTGGCGAGAAAGTAAATGGACACGGGGCCCCATATCAAGCTAGCGCCTACGGCAGGTAGCAACGACAGGAAAGCCATCAAAACACCCCACAGCACGGGGCCTTGAATATCAAGAATCCAGAAAATCAAGCCGCCCAATGCGCCTTGTGCTGTAGCCACTGCAAGATTGCCTTTGATCGTGGCCCGAATCACCGTGGCAAATTTTTCGATCAGACTTTGCTTGTGCTCTTTTTCCATGGGAATGGCATCGCGGATGCGAGTGGCCAGCCTGGTTCCGTCACGCAGCAGGAAAAATAGCAAATAAAGCATGACACCAAAGCTCACGACAAAGCCCAGTGTGTTTTGCCCAACTTCCATGGCTTTGCCAGCAATCAATTTTCCGGCTTCTGCGGCAACGCCCGAGAGTTTGTCTTGAATTTCTCGGGCGGAAGCCAGGTCGATGCGCTCTAAAAATTGCAAAAGCCATCCGGGCATGGCGGCATTGATTTGCTGAAAGTAATTGCCGAAGTCCAGCTGACCAGAGGACATGCGGTTGTAGATAAGCACTGTCTCATTGACGACCGACGTTCCAATAAGCACCAGTGGCAAGATGACTACCAGCAAACACAGGACGAGCGTGACCAGTGCCGTTAAATTGGGTTTATTGGGGAATCTGTGTAATAGCTTTTTGTTAAGGGGATGAAACAAAATCGCCAAGACCAGCGCCCAAAATACTGCGCCTATGAATGGCCACAGAATCATGGCAAAACCAGCGCTTACTGCAGCAAGCAGCAGTAGGAAAGTTTTATTGGTAGTTTTTTGAGAAGGCATGAGCCAAAAGTGCAGGGCACCAAGAGCAGGGAATATCCGGAATGTACGCGAGTTGTTTGTGTCTCAACAGATGGGCAAGGTCTGCGTGCGGCAACTTCTACGATGAAGCCGAGTTTCCTGAGCGCGGCAAGCCAGCCAGGCCATTACAGGGATCTGCATGACTAGCATTGGTAAATTGGACATTAATGATCTGACACCGGGCGCGTTCCGGCCTTACGGCTGGATGCTGGGTAAACCCATACCGGATGGCAGTAGCGTGCCGCTGTTTTCGAACCCTGCCACCGATTTTTGGCAGGAACACCTGTTCAATACCGGTGCGGGTGGCGATGCACAGCTGTTGTGGGTCAACTACCGCAACCGGACTTCGGAGGTCTCAAATCTGGAAAAACACCTGCTGACGCAGCAAGCAATCGTGCCGTTGACGGGGGAAATCGTCCAGATTGTTGCCCAAAGCGCCGTGGACGGCAGTCCCGATCTGGCCACCTTGGCGGCTTTCCGTGTGCCGCAAGGGCAGGGCGTATGCATGCAGCCAGGATGCTGGCATGCCACACGTATTGCGGGCACGGAGGTTGCCTGCTTGATGATGACCCGCTGTTCGACGACGGCGGACTTGATTCAGCACTTGACGACGTCGGCCAGTGCAACGGAAAGCGCCATCATGGATATCCCCATGCAGCGGTTGGAAGGCCTGACTGCAGGTGCAGAAATAGCGGGATAAGCAACGCAATAGTGCGGTATTGGTCTGAGTGCGTACTTTCTGGATGCGATTTTTGCTGCAGTGCAAGAACAATTTACTTCAGTCTTACATAAGACCTTCACCGCTAACTATTGCTTTCAGTGGCACAATACCGTCAGCAACATCAGGCCCTTCCTTAGCCACAGTCGCATCCGCCAATCGGTATAGCCGTGTCGCGGGAGGTTTACCAACCAGCTAATGCTTTCTCCAGGAAAGCTGAGGTCAGCGGAATATGAGCGATCAGCCCACTGTCTACCAAGCCTATCAAGGCAACACGTATCTCTTCGGCGGCAATGCCCCTTATGTCGAAGAAATGTATGAGAACTATCTGTCTAACCCAGGTAGCGTCCCAGATTCTTGGCGCGAGTACTTCGACGCCCTGCAGCACGTTCCTGCTGTAGATGGCTCAGATGCCAAAGACGTTCCTCATCTCCCAGTCATCAATGCTTTCGCTGAACGCGCCAAGCAAGGTGGCACCAAGGTGGTGGTGGCTTCGGGTGCAGATTCTGAGTTGGGTCGCAAGCGCACCGCAGTTCAGCAGCTGATTGCGGCATACCGCAACGTGGGTCAGCGTTGGGCGGATCTGGATCCGCTCAAGCGCACCGAGCGCCCCGAAATTCCTGAACTCGATCCTGCTTTCTACGGCTTCTCTGATGCCGACCAGGAAACCGTGTTCAACGTTGGCAACACATTCTTCGGCAAGGAAACGATGTCCTTGCGCGAGTTGCTGAACGCACTGCGCGAAACTTACTGCGGCACCATTGGTGTCGAGTACATGTATGCCACAGACCAGGTGCAAAAGCGCTGGTGGCAGCAGCGCTTGGAAACCATTCGTTCCAAGCCCGTGCTCAATGCAGACCAAAAGAAGCGCATTCTTGACCGCTTGACTGCTGCTGAAGGCCTCGAGCGTTATTTGCACACCAAGTACGTGGGCCAAAAGCGCTTCTCGCTGGAAGGCGGAGAGTCGTTCATCGTTGCGATGGACGAGCTGATCAGCGCCAGTGGCAAGCAAGGCGTGCAAGAAGTTGTGATGGGCATGGCCCACCGTGGCCGCTTGAACGTGCTGGTGAACACCCTGGGCAAGATGCCCAAGGATTTGTTTGCCGAATTTGACCACACAGCACCCGAAGAGCTGCCTGCTGGTGACGTCAAGTACCACCAGGGTTTCAGCTCTGATGTGTCGACCGCAGGCGGTCCAGTTCACCTGTCGCTGGCGTTCAACCCTTCTCACCTGGAAATTGTGAACCCGGTGGTGGAAGGTTCTGTGCGCTCGCGCATGGATCGTCGCAATGACCCTCACGGCAAGCAAGTGCTGCCTGTGCTGGTGCATGGCGACGCAGCTTTTGCTGGCCAGGGTGTGAACCAAGAAACTTTGGCGCTGATGCAAACCCGTGGTTACTCCACTGGCGGCACAGTGCACATCATCATCAACAATCAGATCGGTTTCACCACCTCTGACCCCCGTGACAAGGGATCGACCACCTACTGCACGGACATCGTGAAGATGGTGGAGTCGCCCGTACTGCACGTCAACGGTGATGATCCAGAAGCCGTGGCGCTGTGCATGCAGCTGGCACTGGACTACCGAATGGAGTTCCAGCAAGACGTGGTGGTGGACATTGTGTGCTTCCGCAAGTTGGGCCACAACGAACAAGACACCCCTGCGCTGACACAGCCGCTGATGTACAAGACCATCGCTGCCCATCCCGGTACGCGCAAGCTGTATGCAGACAAGCTGGCAGCTCAAGGTCTGGGTGACACGCTGGGTGAAGACATGGCCAAGGCATACCGCGCTGCCATGGATGAAGGCCGTCACACACAAGAAGTGGTGTTGACCAACTTCAAGAGCCAGTACGCTGTGGACTGGAGCCCCTTCCTGGGCAAAAAGTGGACTGATGCCGGTGATACCGCCATCCCGCTGGCCGAGTGGAAGCGTTTGGCTGAAAAGATCACTACGTTGCCTGAATCTGTCAACCCGCACTCGCTGGTCAAGAAGGTTTATGACGACCGTGCAGCCATGGGCCGTGGCGAAGTGAACGTGGACTGGGGCATGGGTGAACACATGGCTTTCGCATCGTTGGTGGCTTCTGGCTATCCCGTGCGTCTGTCTGGTGAAGACTGTGGCCGTGGCACCTTTACCCACCGTCACTCGGTGGTTCACGATCAAAAGCGTGAAAAGTGGAGCGAAGGCACCTACATTCCGCTGCAAAACGTGGCTGAAAATCAGGCTCCGTTTGTTGTCATTGACTCCATCCTGTCTGAAGAAGCAGTGCTGGGCTTTGAATACGGCTATGCGTCCAACGATCCCAACACATTGGTGATCTGGGAAGCTCAGTTCGGTGACTTCGCCAATGGCGCGCAAGTGGTGATTGACCAGTTCATCGCCTCGGGTGAAGTCAAGTGGGGCCGTATCAATGGTTTGACATTGATGCTGCCACACGGCTATGAAGGCCAAGGCCCTGAGCACAGCTCGGCCCGTCTGGAGCGCTTCCTGCAATTGGCGGCTGACACCAACATGCAGATCGTGCAGCCCACTACGGCCAGCCAGATCTTCCACGTGTTGCGCCGTCAGATGGTGCGCAACCTGCGCAAGCCTCTGGTCATCATGACGCCCAAGTCGCTGTTGCGTAACAAGGATGCAACTTCGCCATTGTCTGAATTCACCAAGGGTGCGTTCCAGACCGTGATTGGTGAGCGTGATGAGTCGATTGTTGCCAAGGGCGACAAGGTCAAGCGCGTGATTGCCTGTTCTGGCAAGGTCTACTACGACCTCGTTAAGAAGCGTGCAGAGAAGGAAGTTGACGACGTGGCCATCGTGCGCGTTGAGCAGGTTTACCCCTTCCCGCACAAGGCTTTTGAGGCTGAACTCAAGAAGTTCCCTAACGCCAAGGACTTGGTGTGGTGCCAGGACGAACCGCAAAACCAAGGTGCGTGGTTCTTCATTCAGCACAACATCTACGAAAACATGCAAGAAGGCCAAAAGCTGGGTTACGCTGGTCGTGCTGCCTCTGCATCTCCAGCCGTTGGTTATGCACACCTGCACCAAGAGCAGCAAAAGAACCTGGTCGAAGCCGCGTTCTCCAAGCTCAAGGGTTTTGTCCTGACCAAGTAATCAAAGCTGACAGCCCCTGCGCGTGACGCAGGGGGTCAAACACTTTTTGGAAAGAATTCAAAATGGCAATCGTAGAAGTTAAAGTTCCCCAGCTGTCCGAGTCCATCGCTGAAGCGACCATGCTGACTTGGAAGAAAAAGGTTGGCGAAGCCGTCGCAGTGGACGAAATCCTGATCGAAATTGAAACCGACAAAGTCGTGCTGGAAGTGCCTGCCCCCTCGGCTGGCGTGATCACAGAGATTTTGCAAGGTGACGGCGCTACCGTGACGGCAGAGCAGTTGATCGCCAAGATCGACTCCGAAGCTGTTGCCGGTGCTGCTGCTCCTGCTGCCGTCCCCGCTGCTGCTGCACCTGTGGCCGCTGCGCCTGCCGCTGCTGCCAACAAGGGTGATGTGGCGATGCCCGCTGCTGCCAAAATTTTGGCTGAGAACAACCTGTCGGCTGCCAATGTGGCAGGTTCCGGCAAGGATGGCCGCGTAACCAAGGGTGATGCACTGTCCGCCATCAAGGCTGGTGCAAGCATTCCTACAGGTGCACCCAAGGCTGCGCTGCCCCAAGTGGCCGCTCCTGCAGTCAAGGAAGACCTGTCGGGTCGCCCAGAGCAGCGCGTGCCCATGACACGTCTGCGCGCACGTGTGGCTGAGCGTTTGCTGCAATCGCAATCGACCAACGCCATTCTGACCACGTTCAACGAAGTGAACATGGCTCCCGTGATGGCCCTGCGCAAGAAGTTCCAGGACGACTTCACCAAAGAACACGGTGTGAAGCTGGGCTTCATGTCCTTCTTTGTGAAGGCCGCAGTGCACGCACTGAAGAAGTACCCCGTGCTGAACGCATCGGTGGACGGTAACGACATCGTCTACCACGGCTACTTTGACATCGGTATTGCAGTGGGGTCGCCCCGTGGTCTGGTTGTGCCTATCTTGCGCAATGCTGACCAGATGAGCTTTGCCGACATCGAAAAGAAGATTGCTGAATTTGGCAAGAAGGCTGCTGACGGCAAGCTGGGTCTGGAAGAAATGACTGGCGGTACTTTCTCCATCTCCAATGGCGGTACTTTCGGCTCCATGATGTCCACCCCCATCATCAACCCTCCACAGTCCGCTATTTTGGGCGTGCACGCCACCAAGGACCGTGCTGTGGTGGAAAACGGCCAGGTTGTGGTTCGCCCCATGAACTACTTCGCAATGTCGTATGACCACCGCATCATTGACGGCCGCGAAGCCGTGCTGGGCCTGGTTGCCATGAAGGATGCGCTGGAAGACCCATCGCGCCTGCTGTTTGACCTGTAATTGCTACGGGTTCACAGATCGATAAAACCCACCCTCGGCCACGCCCAGCGGTGGGTTTTTTCCAAGCACTTCAGACAAGAGATTTTGAGTTATGAGCAAGCAATTTGACGTTATCGTGATTGGCGCCGGCCCCGGCGGCTACATCGCAGCCATTCGTGCTGCCCAACTGGGTAAGAACGTGGCCTGTATTGATGCATGGTCCACCAAGACCGGCACCCCAGCACCTGGCGGCACCTGCACCAACGTTGGCTGCATTCCTTCCAAGGCGCTGCTGCAGTCGTCCGAACACTTTGAACATGCCAAGCTGCATTTTGCTGACCACGGTATCAGCACCGGCGAAGTGGCTATGGATGTGAGCAAGATGATCGCCCGCAAGGACGCCATCGTGAAGCAAAACAACGACGGCATCTTGTACCTGTTCAAGAAGAACAAGGTCACCTTCTTCCACGGCACAGCATCGTTCGCCAAGGCCGTTGAAGGCGGCTACGAGATCAAGGTGGCAGGCAAGGCTGAAGAGACTTTGGTGGCCCCTCAGGTGGTGGTGGCAACTGGCTCCAATGCCCGTGCATTGCCTGGCCTGCCTTTTGATGAGCAAAAAGTGCTGTCCAACGACGGCGCGCTGGATATCGGTGCTGCGCCCAAGAAGCTGCTGCTGATTGGCGCTGGCGTGATCGGTCTGGAAATGGGCTCCGTATGGCGCCGTCTGGGTACCGAAGTGACCGTGCTGGAAGGTATGGACAAGTTCCTGCCCGCCGTGGACGAGCAAATCGCCAAGGAAGCCAAGAAGGCTTTCGACAAGCAAGGTCTGAAGATCGAGCTGGGCGTGAAAATTGGCAACGTTGACACTTCAGGCAAGGGCGTGAAGCTGGAATACACCAACGCCAAGGGCGAAGCACAGACGCTTGAAGCCGACAAGCTGATCGTCTCGATTGGCCGTACTGCCAACACCAACGGCCTGAACGCAGAAGCTGTTGGCTTGGCGCTGGACGAGCGTGGCCAGATCGTGGTGGACGACAACTGCAAGACCAATCTGCCTGGCGTATGGGCGGTGGGTGACGTGGTGCGCGGCCCCATGCTGGCACACAAGGCTGAAGAAGAAGCCGTAGCCGTGGCTGAACGCATCGCTGGCCAGCATGGTCACGTGAATTTTGCGACACTGCCTTCCGTGATTTACACCAGCCCTGAAGTGGCGTGGGTGGGTCGTAATGAGCAGCAGCTCAAGGCTGAAGGCGTGAAGTACAAGGCGGGCTCTTTCCCCTTCTTGGCCAACGGCCGCGCCCGTGCGCTGGGTGACACCACAGGTATGGTGAAGTTCATTGCTGACGCTGAAACTGACGAAATTTTGGGCGTGCACATGGTAGGCCCCATGGTCTCGGAGCTGATCTCTGAAGCCGTGGTAGCGATGGAGTTCAAGGCCTCGGCCGAAGACATCGCCCGCATCTGCCACGCACACCCTTCGCTGTCGGAATCGACCAAGGAAGCCGCTTTGGCGGTGGACAAGCGTACGCTGAACTTCTAATCTTTTTTTAGAAGTCATATAGCCGCCAAGCCCAGGTTTAGCCTGCGCTTGGCGCTATCGTTTTAAAGGTTTGTGTTTCTCTGCCCATGGGTTGGGGGGCACAACGAGAAAGCTGGATGAGCATGAGTCTGTCTGTCCGTGCGGCCTACGAGGCCGAACTCTCCGCTAAAGGTTTTACCGCCGACCCTGCCCAGCTGCGCGCCGTTGATGCGCTGCAGCGCTGTGCCGACGACTGGGCGGCGTACAAATCCAAGCGATCGAACGCGATCAAGAAGATTTTTCAGAAACCAGAGATTCCGCGTGGCGTCTACATGTACGGCGGTGTAGGGCGCGGAAAAAGCTTTCTGATGGACTGTTTTTTCAATGCAGTGCCCATCAAGCGCAAAGTGCGTTTGCACTTTCACGAATTCATGCGCGAGGTGCACCGTGAGCTGCACCTGCTGCAAGGTACGCAAAACCCGCTGGATGCCTTGGGGCTGAAGATTTCCAAGCGCTACAAGCTGATCTGCTTTGACGAATTTCACGTCGCGGACATCACCGACGCCATGATCTTGTACCGCTTGCTGGTGTCGCTGTTTGATAATGGCGTGGGTTTTGTGACCACTTCTAATTTCACGCCCGATGGTCTGTACCCGGATGGCCTGCACCGCGACCGCATCCTGCCAGCGATTGACCTGCTCAACACCCGCATGGATGTGGTGAATGTGGACAACGGCACTGACTACCGCCGCCGCACGCTGGAGATGGTGCAGCTTTACCATTGCCCGCTGGGGCCTGAGGCCGATGCGTCCATGCAGGAGGCTTTTGAGCAACTGTCCGATGTGCCCGACGAAAAGCCCATGTTCAAGATTGAGTCACGTGAAATTCCTGCACTGCGCCGTGCCGGTGGCGTGATCTGGTTTGACTTCCGTGAGCTGTGCGGGGGGCCGCGCTCGCAAAATGACTATCTGGAGATTGCTTCGCAATTTCACACCGTGCTGCTATCCAACGTGCCGTTCATGCCTGTGAATATGGCGTCTCCTGCACGCCGCTTTACCTGGCTGATTGATGTGATGTATGACCGCCGTGTCAAGCTGGTCATGTCCGCAGCAGTGCCGCCTGAGCAGCTGTACACCGAAGGGCCGCTGGCCCACGAATTTCCGCGTACAGTGTCACGCTTGAACGAAATGCAATCTCAGGAATTCCTTGCCCTCGAACGTCGGGTGGTAGATACAGGACTGACCTGAACTTAGGCGCTATGAAATCTTTTTGCTTGCTCTCCCGTACTCTGAGTGTGCTTGCCTTGGGCACGCTGACCTTGACTGCTTTCGCACAGCCTGTAAATGCTGTGAGCGAGCAGGCGCACCAGGCCGAGCTGCAACACGGTGCGCAGCAGCGTGCGAAAGAGCGCCAAGAAATTGCGGCCCAGCGCGCCCAGATTCAGCAGCGCAAGCTGGAAGCGGAAAAAGAATGCTGGCAGCGCTTTGCGGTCGAAAGCTGCTTGCGCGAGGTGCGCATCAAGGCACGTGAGCAAGACACGGTGCTTCATGAGCGTGAACTGCAGCTCAACAGCGCAGAGCGGCAGGAAAAAGCGGCAGAGCGCTTGCGCACCATTGAGCAAAAGCGCAGCGAAAAACGCGTTCCTGCCCCTGTCAACGCCACATCTCGCTCGCAGGAGTCGGGGGCGCACCCAGCAAAATCGCAGGCGGATGTGGATCAGGCGCTGTCAGAGCGTGGCACCGTAGCCGGTGAACGTGCGGCTGCACAAGCTGCGCGGGTGCAAAAGCACCAGCAAGACATGGCCAGCCGTGAATTGACCGAGGCTGAGCGCAGCGCCAAGGCCCAAAAAGACGCGCAAGACAAGCAAAAAGCCGCAGAAGCGCGCCGTGCCAGCAAAGCCAATGACATTGCCAATCGCAAGGGCGTGCCGTTGCCAATTCCATCAGAATTGCCCAAACCTTAAAAAAATAGGAGCTGTCAGCGCTGTGTTTGCAGTGGTTTCAAATAGAAAAGTATCTGAAACTCTTGTTTGTAAAGCGCTTTAAGCTACTTTTTTGATACCTCTACCCAACAACCCATGAGTTTGCACGACCAAGTGGCCGCCGCTTTTGCACAAGACGGCTGGCTTTCGCGTGCAGAGCCCCACTTTCGTCCCCGCGCCGGGCAAACCGAGATGGCGATGGCGGTGGCACAGACGATTGAAGATGGTGGCGTGCTGGTAGTGGAGGCGGGCACCGGGGTGGGCAAAACCTTCTCGTACCTGGTGCCTGCGCTTTTGAGTGGGCAGCGCGTGCTGGTTTCCACGGCCACCAAGGCGCTGCAAGACCAGTTGTACCTGCGTGATCTGCCCCGGTTGGTACAGGCGCTGGGCCTGCCACTGCGTGTGGCACGCTTGAAAGGGCGCTCCAGCTATCTTTGCCTGCACCGCCTGGGGCAGGTGCACCAGAGCAAAGTGCCGCTGGATCCGCAAGTGTTGCGTGCAGTGGCGCGCGTGCAAGACTGGTCGCGTGGTACGCGCTCAGGAGATTTGGCCGAGCTGCCTGGGCTGGCAGAAAACTCTACGGTGGCGGCCTTGGTTACATCCACCAAAGACAACTGCGTGGGCAGCAGTTGTGCGCACTGGGAGCAATGCCACGTCAACACGGCACGTGCTCAGGCACTGCAAGCTGATGTCTGCGTGGTCAACCATCACCTGTTTTTTGCCGACATGGAAGTGCGCGATTCTGGCGTGGCGCAACTGCTGCCAACAGCTGGTGTGGTGGTCATTGACGAAGCGCACCAACTCAATGAAACAGGCATTCAGTTTGCCGGCTGGGTGCTGGGAACGCGCCAGTTGCAAAACTACATCAAGGATGTGCTGGCAGATGTAACGCTGCATGCGCGCGGTCTGGCGGACTGGATGCAATTGCTGGGGCAGCTTGAGCACGCGCTCAATGAATGGCGCGCCGTGGGGGCCAACATTACCCCGGGCAGCCGCCTGCGGTGGCTGGGGGCTGCGCCCGAAGGCGTGTCTGACAACGCCTGGCGCAGTGGCCTGCATGCCGTGGGGCAATCCTTGCGCGCCTTGTTGCTGGTCTTGGCCAAGGTGGCTGAAACCGCCCATGCCTTGGTGGCCCTGTATGAGCGCGGCGCACGCCTGCTTTCGCAACTGGCCAGCTTTGCGCAGCCGGTGCCCGATGATGCCGTGCGCTGGCTTGAAGTAACGCGCCACCACCTGCGGTTGATGGAGTCACCACTGACCATTGCGCATCTGATGCGTGAACATATGCAGCCACCAGACGATGCCGATCCTGCCTTGCAGCCCAGCAAAGCGTGGGTGTTTACCTCTGCCACGCTGGGAGATGACGAAGACTTGCGCTGGTTCACTGAAACCTGTGGTCTGCGTCAGGCTCAGGTGCTCAGAGTAGACAGCCCTTTTGATTACGCAAGCCAGGCCGTGCTGTATGTGCCTGAGGACATTCCAGAGCCCGCCCAGCAAGTGGCGCACAGCGCTGCTGTAGCGCAGTTGGCGGGCGATGGCGCTGCAGCCTTGGGAGGGCGCACCTTGGTGCTCACCACCACGCTCAAAGCGCTTGATGCCATTGGTCAGCACCTGCAACAGCGCTTTGGGTTATTGGAGCCCATGGACGTGCTGGTGCAAGGCCAGGGCCCTAAACATGTGCTGATGGAGCGCTTTCGCGCAGGCACGCTTCATGGCCGCGGCTGCATTCTGGTGGCGTCTTCCACGTTCTGGGAAGGTGTTGACATTCCTGGTGATGCGTTGCAACTGGTGGTCATCGACAAGCTGCCTTTTCCGCCCCCCGATGATCCGCTGGTGGAGGCGCGCTCACGGCAGATGGAGATGCTGGGGCGCAGCCCTTTTGCCGATTACATGCTGCCTGAGGCTTGCATGGCCCTCAAGCAAGGAGCCGGGCGCTTGATCCGGCGGGAGACGGACCAGGGTATTTTGGTGGTGGCAGATGCACGCCTGCGCACCAAGGCCTACGGCAAACGCCTGGTTGCCGCGCTGCCGCCCATGCAGCGCATTGGTACCCAGCAAGCCTGGCAACAAGCCTTGCAGCAACTGGTGCAGGGCAGTGCACCCGTACTCCATATCCCTGATGGCCCAAGCGCCGGGGAGGACTGCGCCGCAGACGTTAGCTGAAAGTTGTGAGGGTGCATGGCTGCATTGACCGGTGCGCAGCTTTGCGGGGCGAAAGTTGGTCACTGCAAAAGAAGTCAATTACGCCGAAATTCAGCGGTCAGTCGTAAGTCGCAAGCGGCACGAAAAGGCGATGGCTGCCAGTCTGCCGCTACGAGAGGGGCAGGCTTAAACGCCCTCAAGTCGCAATACGAGCAGCGGACGGAGCGGACAAAAAGGATAGTTCTTCCATCCACAAGCTGCCTCTGCATACTTAGTGTTTGCTAAGCTCGGTAGCCGCCTCATCTATCAGCGCCGACACCTCGGCCGCCCTCGACGCTAGGGACGCATGGCTTGCTGCCAAGGTGAGCACCTTGCGCGGATTCATGCGGGCCGACATCATCTTTTGGTTTTCCGGATGAATCATTCGGTCTTCGCTGGAAATCTGGTACCAGCTGGGCTTGTTCTTCCATGCTGGTGCTGTGACGTTGTCGCCAAAGGTGCTAGCCAGTGGCGCTTTCTGCGTCACCGCCATGATCAGTGCTTCATCGGCGGTCAAGTCCTTACAGAAGCTCTCGTGAAACTTGTCATACCGTGCCCACAGGTAGCCATCACTGTCGGGCGCAAGATTGGCAATTGCGGCAGGCGGGTGGGCTTGGCTGATACTGGCCGGGCTTTCGCCGGCGTCGGGCGCAAAGGCCGCGATATAGACCAAGCCGACCACATTACCCATGTTGCCTGCTTCGCTGATGACCGCACCACCGTAAGAATGGCCAACCAGCAGCACCGGGCCCGGCTGTTGCGCCACCATCTTGCGCATGCGCTCAGCATCATCGGCCAGCGACGTCAGCGGCATCTCAACCGCGCGCAGCTTGGTATAGCCCCTGCGTGAAAGTTCAACGATAACCTTGCTCCAATGTGCAGCCCCTCCCCAGAAGCCATGCACCAAGACGATTGTGGGTTTGTCGCTCATGATTTAACTCCGTAGTCTGGAAATGTTGCCCTCCTGCTTGCACATTCAATGGGATTTCGACGAGAGGGGCCTACGCATCCTACGCGCAGAACAAGTGCTGGCTCAAGTTCAATCCACCATGCGCAGCGATACGCATCCTTCATGGATGAAAGCACTTTTAGCGTTCTTAATCACGCGTACAGCTCAGGAATTTCTACCTTGCCTTAGGCCCAGTTTCATAAGGCTGTATAAATGTACAGTAGACTTTGGATTTGTTAGCTGCAAAAAAAGGCCAAGCATGTCAGTAGAACTCGAACAAGAAGACCTCTCCATCTTCGAAGACCGCCTTTGGCACCACAAGGGCTGGGAAGCCCGCGTCATCAAGAATGAAGACGACGATGGCTGGGCTGTATCAATGACCCAAGACGGCCAAGCGGAACCGGCATTGGTCGGCCCATGGACCATGGGCCGTGACAAGAAGAGTCCCAAGCCACTCGACGTGTCAGCCTTCAATACGCTGGTGAAAACTGCCAACGAAATAATACGTCGGCACGAGCAGCACCAGGCAGCGCTGCTGCACAAAGCGATTGAGATTGAAGTTCGTGGATTGCGCGTGACGGTGGCGCTGGATATTGAGCCTGATGAGGAGAACCCCACAGCCACTCTCACGGCCACTGCTGCAGACGGCAGCCGGTTGGCCAAGGTGCAAGCCCGCCCCGATCACAGCCTCACCCGTACATCTGCGCAACGCTGGGCAGATGCAGGCTACCCGCGCGCTAGTGAGGACTAAACCTCAGGGCAAGGCCCTTGCCCTGACCAAATCAACGATTAGAAGACGATGAGACCCTAATCGCTCAGACAGGCCTGTAGACGATTGCAACGAGTCGTTTGAGGCAGTCGAAAAATGACCCAAAGCGGTCATGGCCGCTGTTTCTTCATTCGGATGTCTCCGCCACTAAGCTCGACCTCGCTACCCCATCCGAGGTGACGATAGAGTCGCGCAGCGCGGCTCCCGGCGGCGGTTTCGAGCCACGCGCAAGGGTGCCGCTCAAATAATGCGGCTTCACATGTCTGGGCCAAACGCGTGCCTATACCGCGACCCTCATGTTCCGGCAACACGAACACTGCGAACAGGCAAGCGTCGTCCAAACCGACCATTGCAAAGCCAACAACCTCCTCATCGATGGTTGAAACCCAAGCGCAAGGTCCGCTTTCTATGGCAAGGGCGATGGCTTCCGGCGTGACGCCAATCGCTGCAAGCTCTTCGCCAGTCATCGTGTTTTCTCCAACCGATGCTCTGACTTTGAACATTGCACTCACGTCTGTGACAGATGCAGGCCGAATTCTTGGAGGAAATGTTTTCATGAGGAAATGGTAGCGGCGACCGTTCGCTTCTGGCCGTTCCACGGCTGTCGCATCGATCGGTTGAATCCACAACCGAAAGCGTCGATAGGACACGATCCAAGACCATCAGTCAGCATGAGTTGTTGCTCGAACCTAAAGCCAGCGTCGCACCTGCTGACAATAGGCGTCGAAGGAAGTTCCAAATCGCACGTGCAATGCATCCTCCTCGGGCCGTATCTGGAAGTGCTGCAGATAAGCCATGAACAGCAGAACCATGAGCATCGCTGACATCTTGCCCAGCCACATTGCGAAGGCCAAAAGTAAGAATGCGAATCCCAAATACATGGGATTGCGTGTCCAACGATAAACACCGCGAACTACCAGCGCTGTCGAGGCCTGTGGATTGGTTGGGTTAACTGTGGTCTTGGCATTCCTAAATTCCAGAACACCAGCAATACAGAATGCGCTACCCACGCTAGCCAGCAATGTGGCCACCATCCATACACCCGGGATCACGATCGTGAAGACACCAGGCAGAAACCACATCAAGGCGGCGAAAAAAGCGAATAGCGCCACCGGAGGGACTCGCAAAAATAACCACGAAAATTTGTTCTGCGACGGAGATTGAGTAGACATATGAAGGTGAATTGAGAGTGCTGTGCCAGAACCTTAAAGTTTGAAGTTACTTTAGTGTCAACAGATGCTGTGACATGGCAATAGCAGTCGCTCAAACCGCTGCGTGGCTCTACGCTTGAAACGAGCGACCTCCATCGTCAGTCGTCACCCGAGTACATAGCAGGGGGCTTTAACGAATCTACCCGGGCGAAAAGGATTTGCAGGAGTCTCACGAGGCCATCTATCGCACGCTGTTCGTCCAAACACGCGGGGGGTTGACGAAGGCGCTTCCAGAGCACTTGCGGCGTACAACAGGCATACGCCGTTCACGCGACTACACAGAAGACACCCAGACATTTGATCAGTTAGACAGCAGTGTTGCCAGTCGTTGCTCAATCCATAAAGCCGTATCACCCAACTCCGCGCCCTGCAAGCTGAGCATGCGCACCGCCAACGGTGGAAGACTCAGTTCCTGGCAGTCCAGCGCCAAGATGCGGGGCTCAATATCAGGCGACTGGGCGATGTTGCGTGGAAGTATGCCCCAGCCGATGCCATCGGCCAGCATGTCTGCAAGCACATAAAAGCTCCCTGAGCGCCAGATGCGAGGGCTGATCACCAAGTCTTCAACGCCCTCAATGTGCATCACCAACTGCCGATGGGCAGCCAGTTCTTCTCGCGTAATTGCGCTGCATCGAGCTAATGCATGGCTGCGCGAGACGCACACCATCTGCGGGACGCCGGCTACATAGCGCTGGGCAAATTGAGCGTCGACCGGACCTCGGTCGAACTGAAGGGCAAGCTCGGCACGACCCGACTGCACGCACTGTGCGACTTCTGCCGCCGTGCCATTGAGCAGGGTCAGCTCCAATGCCTGAAATTGCTGCGCCAACTCCTGTAAAAGCCTCGCAATCGGTGGATAAGGCAGAGCCTCATCAATAGCCACGCACAGTTTTGCTGTTTGCCCTCGAGACAGTTCACGCGCTCGCAGGTCTAGCGCATGCGCCTGATTGAGCAGGGCTCGTGCTTCCTGCAACATGACCTCGCCCGCCAGGGTGAGTCGTACCGAGCGCCCAACGCGATGGAATAGCTCCAGTCCTAGATCCGCCTCTAGTAGGCCCATGGCCATGCTCACCGCAGATTGAGCACGGCCCAGGCGCCGCGCGGCCTGAGTCATGGAGCCATGGTCCGCGACAGCGACAAACTGGCTCAAACGTTCAAGTGTCCATTCCATCAATCAATTTTACTGATCAAACTAAACTTTTATTAAATCAAGAATTGATTAATTATTGGTAATACGTGTGCACCAAGCCGCTTTATCAAATAACTGAACAAAAATTTATGACGACGACCATTCAACTTAGACCATTGGAGCGTGAAGACTTACGCTTTGTGCACCATCTGGATAACAACGCCAGCATCATGCGCTACTGGTTTGAGGAGCCGTATGCGACCTTCGATGAATTGATCAGCCTCTATGACTCTCACGTCCACGATCAAACTGAGCGTCGCTTTGTGGTTGAGCACGAAGGTGCACGAGGGGGGTTGGTGGAGTTGGTTGAGATCGACTTGATCCATCGTCGTGCTGAATTCCAAATCATTGTTGCGCCGGATCAGCAAGGCAAGGGAATCGCAACGCGTGCCACCCGCTTGGCACTCGACTATGGTTTTAAGGTGCTGAATCTACACAAGATTTTTTTGCATGTAGACAAGGAAAATCCAAAAGCTATCCATGTCTATACGAAGCTTGGCTTTCAACCGGAAGGTGAACTAGTCGATGAGTTTTTTGCCAACGGCCAGTATCGGAGCGTGCTGCGCATGTACATGCTGCAAAAGAGCTATCTGACATGAGAATTCGATCTGAGACAGCAGGTGATTGCTGGACAAATATCAAGAAATAGTTCTTCCATTCACCGTTGACTGCAATTGCGTATCAACGGTGACTTGGCTGCTCTCAAGTGGCATTGGCCTAGAGTGGTGCCTCTAGTTTCAATAAGCGCCCATGTAGTCGCGCTTACCAATCTCAACACCGTTGTGGCGCAAGATGGCATAGGCAGTGGTTACGTGGAAGAAGAACTGCGGCAGACCATAGTGCAGAAGATATGCGCTGGCGGCCAGCTTCTTTTCTTTAGGCGTGCCGGGGCGTAGCACGATCTCGCGGCTCTCACTGAGATCAAATTGCTCTCCCTTGAAGGATTCAAGATGGGCCAGAGCCTTTGCGATCAATGCTTGCAAGTCGGCGAAGCTGACCTCAATGTCAGGCCAGGACGGCACCTCGGCGCCAGCCAGGCGGGAGGCGATGCCCTTGGAGAAGTCTGAGGCGATCTGTACCTGACGTACTAGCGGAAACATGTCAGGAAAGAGCCGCGCCTGCAGCAGCGCATTAGGATCGATATTTTTTTGTGTCGCGTGGTCTTCAGCCTTCTTAAGCACATCAGACAGGGCTCGCAACATCTGCTGCATGACGGGAACGGAGGCGTTGTACAGCGGGCTTGTCATAGTCAATTTACTTTTTAAATTGGGCACGATGGCCGGGATTGGCATGGCGAAGGCCTTGCCGATCATGGAAGGCTAACAGCAAAAGAGCTAACCATCACGTATGCATACAGCTTGAGGCTGCGTGACCTGACATGTACTCCAAGTTAGCTGCCGTTAACTGCCAAATCTTGTGCAGCACCATTAGGCCGACAGCACCATCTCGCTTGCGAAAGTCGCAGTCGAATCTTACTGAGCTTAATAGTGTGCTCTTTGGTTGGTTTTGACTGTAGAGGGGACATTTAGGTCAAGCACCATGGAATGTCTGGCATCGACAAAAGCAGTCATCGAGTGCTCAAAACTTCATGACGGCTTGCAGCCTAAAGCAGGCATCGACTCATCTACTTGTGCTTTGCAACAATTGTGGCTGCTTATGTCCATATGGCGAACTATTGATAACTGCCACCAAGCGACCGTACCAAGACAGGCGTCTCTCGCAAGACAAGTTCAGATGAGCAGCAGATAGTATGGGCAGAGGGCGGAATCCGCTTATCGAAGCATGAATAGGTGTTGTTGACCCTTAACCTTCATTCGCGTTGCTTCTCCAAGCGTATATCGCCATCTTCAATTTCGACTTCATTGCCCCATCCCAGGTGACGATATAGACGTGCTGCTCTACTGTCTTTAGCGGTTTTGAGCCAAGCGCACCCATGTCGCTGAAATATTGCATGTTCACACGTGTGGACAAGAGCCATTCCTATCCCATGCCCCTCATGCCTTGGTAGTACAAAAAGGGCAAACAAGCAGCCACTGTCTAGGCCCACCATTGTGAAAGCAACAACCTCGCTGTTGACGACTGCGACCTAAGAGCAAGGGGCTCTGACAATTACCTGCGAGATCGAGTCAGGAGTGACTCCGATTGCTGATACTCCTCCACGGTCATTGTGTTCTACCCGACGGCGGCCTTAACTTTGAACATTGCGCTCACATTGCAAACGGATGCAGGTCGAGTTTTGGGAGCAGGGGGCGATCTTCATGGCCATATTTAAATATCCGTGGTTAGAGATACTTTGGTGAACAACTGCTATTGGCCACAAGCCATTCATTTAGTTTGCAAAGGTTGGTTTACGCCCGCTGAAATAGACACTTGGCCTCGTAGCGAAAGCAATGTGGCTTAAATGTTTTGCGCTTCTGCTTTGATCCAATCTGCAAAAGCTTGGACTTCTACGCGCTCCATAGCTCCTGGTAACGTGACTAGGTAATAGGCGAAACGCGCAGGCCAGGGCTTGTCCAATACTTGAACCAGACGACCTGCTGCGATTTCCTCGCGCGCGTATTCCTGTGGAACTAGGGCCAATCCTTGGCATGCCGCAGCTGCCCGAATCAACAGATAGTCGTCCTCGAACGCGGTGCCTCGCTCAGCGCGAGGGTCATCAACCGCCCCGTGTGCCGCTAGCCAAAGCGGCCAGTCTGCGCGGTCGGTATCGTGCAGGAGGGGAAAGTCTAAGCAGTCTTCGGGCTTTTGGATGGCACGGCTACCAGCCACCAAACTCGGGCAGGCCACAGGCACCAGTACAGGGGCCATGAGCCGAGTGACATCCAGACCAGGGTAATTGCCCAGCCCATGGCGCAGCGCCACATCTACCCGATCACGGCGCATATCCACCAAGTTTGAGGTTGCTTCAACACGTACCTCTATCTGCGGATGCAGCTGGTTAAAGCGTCCCAAACGCGGCACCAACCAAGAGGCCGCAAAGGTGGCCACAGTGCTGACTGTCAAGGTTTGGCGTGTCTTGAACGCTTGCAGTGTGTCCACGGCTTTGTCGACCTGTGCAAATGCTTCAAGTAATGAAGGGTAGACGCTGGCTCCGGCCTCAGTAAGGCGTAAGCCCTGCCGTTCGCGTGTGAACAGTGCAATTCCAAGTCGGTCCTCTAGCAATCGAATCTGCTGGCTAACAGCCCCAGAGGTGACATGCAAAGCCTCAGCCGCTGCCTTGACGCTGCCACGCTGGCCGACTTCCACAAAGGTACGCAGAGTTTGCAAAGGGAATGAGGTGGTCATTAGATTTAGATTTTCTAAAGATTGAAAGCAAAAATGATCGTTTTCTGATTCTCATGACTGCATTCATGATTGCATATGTTTAGTGCTTTTGCATAACTTTAGTAAATCTAAATTCATTGGACGTATATATGAATCATCCGCATTGGCGGTTATGCCTGATCTTGCTTTGCACAACGCAGTTCGTTGCGTTGCTTGACTTCTCCATCACCATGATTCCGCTGCCGCAAATTCAACAAAGTCTGGGTTTCACGCCTGGTGGGCTGCAATGGGTTGTTAATGCCTATGGCGTAGCGATAGCTGGATTTCTTCTCCTTGGTGGCCGTGCTGCTGATTTGTTTGGCAGGCGTCGGATGTTCCTGATCGGACTGGTGCTGTTTACAGTTGGCTCACTGGTAGGGGGATTTTCACAAACACCCGCAATGCTCATTGCCACTCGCGCCATGCAGGGTTTGGGCGCAGCAATGTTTTCTCCAGCAGCCTTCTCCCTGCTGCTGGCGGTTTTCTCTGATCCGCAACAACGCAATCGCGCTCTAGGTGCCTGGACGGCGGTAGCTGCAAGCGGCTTTGTAGCTGGCCTGATCTTGGGGGGAATCATCACGGACGTGATGGGATGGCGCTGGGTGCTGTGGATCAATGTGCCCGTTGGCGTACTGGTCATTGCCCTGTCGAATGTCTTGCCCATCGGCAAGCCGAATGCGCAAAACGCATCGGGTCGCTTAGATGTATGGGGCGCCGTGCTGGTTGCTAGTGGCTCGGCAACACTGGTTTTTGCGTTTGCAAATAGCGAACATGACGGATTGGCATCGTTCACGACCTTTGGACTGATACTGCTTGCAGTGGGCCTACTGACAGCCTTCATATACGTGGAAAGCCAAGTTGAATCTCCCTTGATGCCCTTACCGGTTTTCTGGCGACGTTCGACTGGAGGGGCAAACCTGGTTTCGCTCTTGGCAAATACCGCGTTGGGGCCGACTTTCGTAGTGGTTGCCCTCTACATGCAAGCGGTGCTAGGTTTTACCGCCACTCAAACAGGGCTCGGACTGCTTCCAATGGCCACTGCCTTCACACTCTCTAGTGCCTGGGCTGGACCGATGCTAATGGCTAGGCTGGGTACCAAACCCGTCATCCTCGCTGGCTTGACGCTCTTCATTGGTGGCCTTGCAATGCTGGGCACGTCGTTGTCAGCAGATGCTTCTTGGGGAACATCTATCTTGCCTGGTACGTTGCTGGCAGGCATTGGCTATGGCGTCGCATTTCCTGCATGGACAGCAGCAGGCATTGAAGAAGTTGATGCCGCTGATCATGGTCTGGCTGGAGGCATGCTCACTACCACCCAGGAGGTGGGTTCTGCTGTTGGTCTTGCGGTGGGCGTAGCCGTCAGCATCGCCGTGCTCGCCAGCGGT
This sequence comes from uncultured Comamonas sp., assembly GCA_963520865.1. Lineage (GTDB taxonomy): Bacteria > Pseudomonadota > Gammaproteobacteria > Burkholderiales > Burkholderiaceae_C > Comamonas. The sequence continues at coordinate 11,396 of CAUQST010000030.1, read as the reverse complement.
GGCAATGCGGTCCAGGGATTCAGTTACGCCATCCTGATTTCGGCCTGCATGGTGCTGGCCGGCTTGGTCTGCGCAATCGCCATCCTTCCAGGGCATGCATCACGCTTGGGGGTTGCACGATGATTGATCTGTACACCGACAGTTCGCCTAATGGTTTCAAAGCAACCATTGCTCTGCAAGAGTTGGGGCTGCCGTACCGTCTGCACCATGTTCGTATTGAAGCAGGCGAACATCGGCTGCCGAAGTTTTTGGCTCTGAACCCGCACGGTCGCATCCCAGTTATTACCGACGACGATACCGGCATCACGCTGTTCGAGTCTGGGGCAATCTTGCTCTACCTGGCAGAAAAGACTGGGCGATTGCTGCCTCAAGAACCAGTGGCTCGCTGGGAAGCTATCAAGTGGCTGCAGTTTCTCTCATCCAGTGTCGGCCCGATCATTGGGCAACGCGTGCACTTTGAGTTGTTCGCCAAAGAGGAGATACCGCCTGCCATCGAACGATTCCGCCACCTGACAGATAGTGTGTTTTCCGTGCTGGACAGCCGCTTGAGCAAGTATCCCTACCTGGCTGGTAATGAGTACTCCATAGCTGACATCGCACACTTTGGCTGGACGCACATCGCACGCATTATCGATTTCGATTTCACTGAGTACGAACACATGAACGCATGGCATGAACGTATATCGCAGAGGCCTGCCGTTCAAAAAGGCATCACATTGCCTGAGCCGGCAACAGCCGCTTGAGAGGGGGCCAACATGTTGAACAACAAAGACACAACTGCACGCGTTGCTGGGGCACCTTACTCTGAATTTTCCAACCACCCTGGCTATCGACGCATGTTTGCCCCCGACCGACTGACCATCGGCATCTTCCTGCCGCTGCGTTTTTATGAAGGCGATATGCGCGTAATGGAGGGGCAGGCTGAATTGGTGGAATCCATCGATCACCACAACTTTGCATCTGTGTGGGTGCGTGATGTGCCGCTGTTTGATCCTATGTTTGGGGATGCAGGACAGGTCTTTGATCCATTCACTTATCTGGCTTATCTTGCCGCTCGCACAAAGAACGTGGCATTAGCGACGGGCAGTGCCATTTTTTCTCTGCGTCATCCTATCGACTTGGCCAAGGCATCTGCCACCATTGACCAGCTCTCGGGGGGGCGTCTTGTGCTGGGTATTGCATCTGGCGACCGGCCTATCGAGTTTCCAGCCTACGGGTTGGAGCACGGCAAGCGTGGCGAACGCTTCGCTCAGTCGGTGATGTACTTTCGTCAGCTGATGCAATCAGGCAGCCTGACTGTGAACTCGGCACTGGGGTATTTTGAGCGTGCCGAATTTTTACCCAAACCCGCCACAGGATCCATCCCGCTGGTTATCACCGGATCATCAAGCCAATCAATGGGCTGGATTGCCGAGCACGCCGATGGTTGGCTCACCTATCCGGGACCAACGCACACGCCTCAAGGCCCGCAGCAGTTAGCCGAGAAAATTCGCGCCTGGCGCGACCTGATCCCGGGTGGTGGTTTCCGGCCGCACATGACCAATGAATGGTTGGATCTTGTTGAAGATCCATACCACCCGCGCACGCCGCTTCAAGGTGGATACGTGCTTAGAACCGGGCGCAATGGCTTGATCACCTTATTGCGGGAGTGGCAAGCAGCCGGTGTGAACCACGCCGCGCTTGGCATTCAGTTCTCTCGACGACCTGCATCTGAGGTGATTCAAGAACTGGCCGAAGAAGTATTGCCACATTTTCCAACGCATCAAGGTTTGCAGACGATTGCTTCTGCTTGGTAATGACATATTCAAGGAAAAATCATGAATGCCGCAATTGCTGTGCAACCTGTAGGGTTCACCAAAGTGAGGCCGCTGACCGGGCTTGATCGAATACAGTGGTCGCAACTCTATCGGCAATATGCCGAGTTCTACCAAGCTCCCATGAGTGACGCGATTCTTGATCGTACCTGGTCATGGCTCATGGCTCCAGAGCACCTCGAAGAGGGCATCGTGGCTGAGTTGCAAGGAGGTGAACTCGTGGGGTTGGGGCATTTCCGTGCATTTCCCGAGCCACTACTCGGCCAAGACGCAGGGTTTCTTGATGATCTTTTCGTGGTGCCAAATCAGCGTGGCAAAGGCATAGGGCGAAGCTTGGTAGCGGCAGTAGCTATCACCGCACGTAAGAGAGGATGGCCATTTGTTCGTTGGATGACTGCCCGTGATAACGAACAGGCAAGACATCTTTACGACAATATGTCACAACTCACCCAATGGGTGACCTATGACTTAACCCCCACCGGGGGGCCAAATTCTTGACGTCAGGCGAGCAAGAAAGTGAGGTCATGATCACCTCCTCGTTGGAGGTGATGGCAAGTCGCATGGACATCATGCGGTTGTGGCCCGTAGATAGGTGGTGACTGAATGCATGCTAAGGGTCTTTGTCATTCAGATTAAGCCAGTGCACCATTAAATTCCGAGGTGTAGAGCGGAGTTTCAAGCAAATGTCTGTGTGATGTCTGCTTTGCACATCAGCAGGCTTTGACTTCGATGAACTGAAAGGCTGCTGCCAATCTGGATCTGACGCTCGCGGCCACGCGCTGGGCGACAGCTTCTGGCAGGACAGCGACAGTCGCAAATTGACCCATCGCTGTCGTTTGCGCTTCGCCTGTCTACGGCTGCTTTGCAGCAAAAGTCGTCAGCCATATGTTTCCGTTCACTGATTCTTAGCGGACATTCACAGTGATCTACGAATGCAATTGGGTGCCGCTAACTGCCCTTCGGGAAATTTGGTTCATCAGGTTCAAGATAGCTGTTTCTAAAATGATTTCATAAATGAATGAACCAGCAAACTATCACTGCGCTCTTTCATGCAATACACGTAAGTAGTGGTGTAGGCTGGATCGCCAGTGATGCGCACAGGTGCCAAGTTTGGATCTGCGATGAACTCGGCTTCAGATACTGCTCCAATACCGAGCCCCCGAATGACCGCTTCTCGTATGGCTTCACGGCTACCGATTTCTAAGCCCAGTTGAGGCTTGACGCCTGCCTCATTGAGTACTTCTTCTATGGCTGCGCGGGTGGTGGAGCCATGTTCACGCAACAACAGCGATTGTCCATTGAGCTCTTGGATATCTATCTGATGGCGTTGTGCGAAAGCATGATTTTTGTTTACGAACAAGATGATGGCGTGGCGTGCGTACTCACGCGCTTCAAACTCGGGGCGTTCGTACATGCCTGCCAGTACAGCGACATCCGTGACGTAGTGCTCTAGGTCGTGCAGCACCTGTTGAGAGTTTCCCATACGGATCGACAACTGCATGCCTGGATGACGTGCACGGTACGAGGCAACCATTTCAATGACATGAAATGGACCGACCGCACCAATTTTCAACTCACCCTGGTTGAGCTTGCCTGAATCTCGAAGGAAAAAATCTGCTTCAGATTCGATGGCCATCAGTTTTTGAGCAATAACAAGTAGCTTCTGGCCAGCACCAGTCAGCGACATTCGATAGCCCTGACGGTAAAAAAGCTCAATTTTGCTCTGCCGCTCTAGCGTAGTGATTTGGCTAGAAACGGTGGGCTGGCTCACTCGCAAAGCGCGGGCTGCAGCACTGAGGCTGCCATGTTTAGCGACAGCAATAAACGACCGATAACGGGCAGTGCTCATGGAAGTCTTATCTCAATGATTTATCTATAGAAGGTGTTCAAACTGATTTTGAAACCTTCACATGACAGTCATATGTCTTGCCTAGCATTCAACCCATCGCAACACATGCAGTGTTGTGAACGATGTAAATGCAAAGGATGACTTCCATGAAGATGAATCGTAAAGTGTGGCTACAAACATCCATCGCATCATTGATGCTGGCTGCTACTGGTACGGCTTGGGCACAGAGCAGCGAGCTGCGAGTTGGCTTGATTCCATCGGAAGACGCTCAGGCCATGATGCGTGCAAGCCAGCAAGTGATGGAGCAGCTGGAGCAAAAGACGGGACTGAAGGTCAAGCCCTTTGTAGCCAACGATTACAACGGTGTGATTGAGGCTATGCGCTCAGGCAAGATTGATGTGGCGTACTTTGGCCCCTTTTCCTATGTGCTGGCAGCGCAGATGGCCAATGCCGAAGCATTCGCGATTCCAGTTTCCAAAAAATCAGGGCAAAGCTCATATCAAAGCATCATCATTAGCAAAAAAGACAATGGCCCCACCAGCGTGGCGCAGTTGCAAGGCAAGACTTTTGCGTTCGTGGATCCCAGTTCTGCATCGGGTCACCTTTTTCCTAAAGCAGGCTTAAAAGGCGATGGCGTTGATACAGACAAATACTTCTCACGCGTGATCTTCTCTGGTTCACATGATGCAAGCATCATGGCCGTAGCCCATGGCAAGGTAGATGCGGCAGCGGTAGCTAGTCCGATTTTTCAGACGGCAGTGGCCAAGGGGCATGTGAAGGCAGAAGATTTTCAGGTGATCTGGACCTCTCAGGCCATCCCTGAATCGCCTATGGCTTGGCGCAAGGGCCTGGATGCAGATACCAAGCAAAAAGTAGCCGCAGCACTAGCAGAAATTAAAGGTCTGCCTTGGGGTGACCGAGGTGTGCTCAATGGGTTTGCAGCGACTAACGATGCGGCCTACAACGTAGTGCGTGATACAGCCAAGGCCCTAAATTTGGATTTGGGGAAAATGAAATGATCACGATCCGTAACTTGCGCAAAAGCTACGGCAGCAACCATGTGCTACATGGCATCGACTTGGATGTGAAAGCTGGCGAGTTTGTCGTGATGTTGGGACTCTCTGGTGCTGGTAAATCGACGCTGCTGCGTTGTATGAATGGCCTCAATCAAGCCGATAGCGGTACGTTGCAAGTTGGTGGGATTGACTTGATGCAAAAACACTCACGCCGCGAATTGGCGCGCCATGTTGCGATGGTCTTCCAGCACCACAACCTTGTGCAGCGGCTGTCGGTGCGCAAGAACGTGTTGACTGGCCGTTTGGGGCAGGTTGGAACGTTTGCTTCCATGATGCAGCTGTTCAAGCACAGCGATATCGTGCTTGCTGACCAGTGCTTAGAGCGCGTGGGATTGGGCAACAAAGCCGATGAACGCACTGAAGCCTTATCAGGTGGACAAATGCAGCGCGTCGGTATTGCACGTGCGCTGGCACAACAGCCAAATGTGATCTTGGCTGATGAGCCCGTGGCGAGCCTGGATCCAAAGACAGCCCGCAGCGTACTGCAGTACCTGAGGGATGCAACACGAGAGATGGGGATTGCCGTGGTTTGCAATTTGCACCAGGTGGACTACGCCAAAGAGTTTGGTGATCGTGTTGTGGGACTGGCGCAGGGACGTATGGTCTTCAACGACGTTCCCGCTGCGCTGAATTCGGCGGCATTGGATGCGATTTACCACGCCCCAGATGCTGACCTCCGAAGCCATTATGAGGAGCAAACGGTTCCAGATTCTCAGATCTACAGCTCAGGAACTTGGATGCCTGTAACGGCAAATGTGGCCCCTGCTATAGCTACTACCGAGAGGGCATTGTGATGGGTACACCACGTTTGCAAAACCCACATGACCGCTGGATTTGGACAGCAGGTCGCCCTGAAACTACAGGTAGTTGGCTCACCTATGCCGCTTTAGCGCTGGGTCTTGGTTGGCTATTGCACTGGAGCGCAGGTGGCGCGCAGATGAGCTGGAGCGAGCTGGCTGGTGGAATGCCGCAGATTGGGGACTTCCTGTCCCGATCCGTGCCTCCTGACTGGAGCATCTTGCCGCGTTTGTGGGCCCCAGCTCTGGAGACGATTCAGATTGCCATCTGGGGTACTTTACTGAGTGTATTGCTCGCATTGCCACTGTCATTTATTGCGGCGAGCAATCTACACAGTTGGCACTGGCTGCGCCGGGTGACTCGCCAATTCATGAACGTGGTGCGCAGTGTCAATGAACTGATTTTGGCTTTGGTGTTTGTCTCTGCGGTGGGGCTCGGCCCGTTTCCAGGTGTGCTGGCGTTGGCCTTGCACGGTATGGGCATGTTGGGTAAATTTTTTGCGGAAGCGATTGAAGAAATTGACGATGGTCCGCTGCAAGCATTGCGAAGTACAGGTGCCAGCCAGCTTCAAGTCATCGCTTTTGGTGTTGTACCCCAAGTTATTACAGCTTGGATTGCTGTAGTGCTCTACCGCTTCGAGGTCAACCTGCGCTCGGCCACGGTGCTCGGTATGGTAGGAGCCGGAGGCTTGGGCTTTGAGCTGGTTAGCAGCCTCAAGCTGTTCCGCTATCAAGAAACGGCGACCTGCATCATCGTGATCACTGTGATGGTGATTGCCGCAGACATGCTTTCCAACTGGCTGCGCAACCGCATTCAGCAAGGCACACGCCACTGATTTGGCTGACTGAGCATTAGGTGGTGCGCAATCGGTGCACCACATTCAATTCATCGAAAAATTTAGTTTTGCGCTGCAACTTTCTATGCGCAGGGCTAATTGCATCCTCAATCTTTGGAAAGAGTCTTGTCGTGTGGAATTATCACAACCCGGTAAAGGTCATAGCAGGTGTCAACAGCTTGGAGAAGCTACCTGCATTGCTCGGAGGTCGCAGTTGCATTCTGGTGACGTTTCCTGAGGCGCGCGGGCTTGGTTTGGTGGAGCGTGTTCACCAGTTAGTGGGTGAGCAATTGCATGGTGTGATTGACACTATTGCTCCCAACCCCGATGTCCAATGGCTAGGTCCTTTGTATGAGCAGGTGCAACGTGATTACACTGCCGCGCCTGTCATTATTGCTTTAGGTGGTGGCAGCGCGATTGACTCTGCTAAGGCATTGCTTTGTGCCACACCCCACGGCAAGTTTGAAGAATTGCTGGAGGTACTTGAGCAGGGTGGCCAATTGCCAGCGGCGAGCGCAGCTATCGCCCATAAGGCGTTAATCGCTATCCCAACTACAGCCGGCACTGGCAGTGAGGTGACACCCTGGGCAACGATTTGGGACCAGGCCGGTGCTCGCAAGCACTCGCTACACCAAGCCTGTACTTGGCCTGAGGCCGCCATCATCGATGCAGGGTTGATGAGCAGCTTGCCCGCTGGCGCAACTTTGGCCTCTGGCTTAGATGCACTTTCGCATGCTTTGGAATCGATCTGGAATGTCAACCGCAATCCAGTTTCCATGTCGCTGGCTGTGCAAGCCGCCCGCCAAGTGATGGTCACGTTGCCTGCCTTGATGTGCGATCTGGGCAATGTGCAGCTGCGCAGTGATATGGCTCAAGCAGCTTTGCTGGCAGGACTCGCATTCTCCAACACCAAGACAGCGCTAGCGCACTCACTGTCTTATGACATCACGCTGCAACACGGCGTACCTCATGGAATCGCTTGCTCATTTAGCTTGCCGTTAATCCTAGAGATGGCACTAGGCAGTGATGTGCAAGTTGACACCGCACTGCTGTCCACCTTTGACACCACTGAGCCTGCCATTGCGCAAGCGCGCCTTCGCCACTTCTTGCAAAAGCTCGGTGTTGCAACAGACCCCGCGCATTACGGCGTAGAGCCTCAAGTATGGGAGGTGATGGTGAACAAGGCAGCGAGAGGCCCACGAGGGCGCAACTTTATCCGTAGCTTGGCTACCGTTTGATAGTCATTTTTTTTAAAAAATTAGTGAAAAAATTCCATGAACGCAATCACTTCCTCTGAGTTTCAAACGCTTAACAGCCAGGCTGTTGATTTATCCCCTCTACAAGCTGTCATCTTTGACTGGGCAGGGACACTGGTTGACTTTGGATCACTGGCACCTACGCAGATATTTGTTGAGGCTTTTGCCACGTTTGGCATCAGCATCACACTGGAACAAGCACGAGGCCCAATGGGGCTTTCAAAGTGGGACCATATTCATCAACTACTGCAAGAACCAAGTATTGCCGCGCAGTGGAATAGCATGTTTGGCCGAGCCCCAAGCGATGCAGATGTAGATGCGATCTATGCGCGCTTCATGCCTATGCAAATTGCCAAAGTGGGTGAGTTCTCTGTGCCAATTGATGGTGCAGTACAGGTACTTCAGTGGTTGCGTGCCAATCGCTTAAAAGTGGGATCTTGCTCTGGCTACCCCCGTGAAGTGCTCAACCAGTTGCTGCCTCAAGCCGCTAAAGCAGGCATCGCTCCTGACCATGTAGTCGCTGGTGATGAGCTCACCGCTGGAGGCCGTCCTGGGCCTTATATGGCTTTAGCTAATGTGCTGGCATTGGGTATTAGTGATGTACGTGCCTGCGTGAAGGTCGATGACACCGTGCCAGGTATTGAGGAAGGGCTTAACGCTGGCATGTGGACGATCGGCTTGAGCCTGTCTGGTAACGAGGTTGGCTATAGCAAAGAGGAATATTCGGCCGCGGATTCTGTGGACGTAGAGGCAAAAATTGCTGTAGCTGAGGCCAAGCTGAAAAAAGCTGGCTCACATTACGTGATGAGGACTATTTCGGATTTACCGGCAGTTCTGGCAAAGATTGCAGAGCGTATGCGTCGAGGCGAATTGCCTAACAGCTAAATATCAAGATTCAATGACTGCTTTGGGCATCAGCAGTCATTGGTATTTTTGATTTGACCGGATGCAATCAGCCTGAAACTGCATGCCGGGTGATCGTGCTCATCGGCTGCGCATGGCCGGACTGCGACAGTCGCAAATCCAGTCAAAGAAGCCATTGGTGCGCATCCTGTAGCAATCGAGCTAGCGTCAGTCTTTTAGTTGTGCACCAAACATTGTGTTTCCGAGAAACCCTCTGTCAACAACTCCAATTCGAAAGGCGATTTTTTACCGAAGATGCTCTGCACTCTTGTTCTCGTCCTCTTTGGGTAACGAGATGAATGAAGGAGCAACATTTGAAGGATTAAATACAGCAATCAACAATGCCTCTCCCCCATCCTTAGTGACAAGCTCTACGCGATTGATGGGACTCCTTGCTTGCAATGATGTACGACTGATCTGAGACAAACATCTCAAGAGCATAGGAGCGCTGCTTTGGCTTAAACAAGGATGTGACCCATCGAAATGGTCACTTGACCACTGGCAGCGTTCAGCTTTGGCCGCCCTAAGCGGTCATCAGAGATTATCGAAAGCTGCCGCTCAAAGTTCACTATGGTGAAGACCGTGCACTCATCTGTCACGTAGCAAGTTTGCACACTTCGCGAAGTGCCTGAGCGAAAACTGCATCAGCCTCACGCAGGGATTCCTCGGCCCTACGAAACAACGTGACAGGCGGCAGCGTCCAGCCAAAACGGTGCGCCGTCACGCCCACACCTACCAAGCGGGCCAATTCTTCAGCGACGTCTGCAGGCACGATGGAAACAGCCCGTTCATTGGCTGCAATCAACTCGCCAATAACTTTCGCGGAAAGGCTCTCCACGATGGGAGCAGGAGGAGTTACGCCCGAGCGTAGAAAAAAGTCGGTGATCTGCTCGCGCATTGGGGTATTGCGCTGCCCTAGCACCCAGTCCAGTTGTGCTAGCTGCGGCCAAGATAGTGGGCTTCGGCCCAATCGAGTTGCCAAGCGCCGATGTGCCACCAAGCGTGGCTCTTGTTGGTATAGCACTTCATGTACTAAACCACCCATCGATAGGATGGCCGATGTACGGCCAATCACGCAGTCCAACTCATGCCCACGTAATAGTTCGAGCAGATGGTCACTTGTACCTTCATGGATCGTCACCGTAATGCTGCGGTCCTGTGGTCGCGTACGGGCAATGGCTGCAGCCAGTAGTCGGCCGGGGATGAACGGAATCACGCCCACATGCAAGTGGGCCGCGCGACCGACGCCAGCAGATTCCATGTCGCACACCCAGTGCCCAAGGTCCTTCAGCATGGACCGCGAGCGAGTGAGTGCCACATCCCCAAGTGCAGTGGGTGTCATGCCGCGCGCAGAGCGTAAAAAAAGGGGGGCACCGAACATTGCTTCCAGTTCGGCCAGTGCGTGTGTTACTGCAGGTTGACTGGTCGCCATGTACTCTGCCACGCGAGTCAGCGAGCCATGTTGCGCGATCAGTTGCAACAGTGTCAGGTGACGCATCTTTAGTCGTGAAGATAAGCGCGCAAGCAGTTCATCGGAAGCAGTCATAGTCTCATTAGTAAATAGTTATGGAGCAATACTAAAACCAAATGATTTTGTTATTTAGCCTCTCCATAATTAATTAACGGAGTGGAAAAACATGCATTCAATCTATTTTGTAGTAGCACTAGGCGCTGTGGTTGCGGGCTTCGTCCAAGGGCTGTCTGGCTTTGCTTTTGGTTTAGTCGCTATGTCATTTTGGGCTTGGACGCTTGAACCGCGCTTGGCCGCTGTACTCGCGGTTTTCGGCGCATTGACAGGGCAGGTTATTGCGGCAGTCACTGTGCGACGAGGCTTCGAGATTCAGCGTTTACTGCCGTTTGTGCTGGGTGGTCTGGCAGGCGTACCCTTGGGTGTTCTGCTACTTCCCCACCTTGACGTGAACTGGTTCAAGGCGATATTGGGCATGCTGCTCGTTGTGTGGTGCCCGGCAATGTTGATGGCGAAGAATTTGCCTCACATCAAATCTGGTGGCCGACTAGCCGATGGCGCTGTGGGTCTGGCAGGTGGCGTGATGGGGGGCATTGGCGGCTTCACAGGTACGCTGCCCACCCTTTGGTGCACGCTGCGTGGCTTCGATAAGGACGAGCAGCGTGCTGTGATCCAAAACTTCAACCTGTCGATGCTACTTGTGACTATGGGTTGCTATGGCGCCACAGGATTGGTGACCAAGGACATGCTCCCGTTATTTGCAGTGGTGGCACCGGCGATGTTGGTGCCCACGTTGCTCGGCGCTCGCCTGTATATCGGCATCAGTGAAGTCCGATTCCGGCAGGTCGTGTTGGGGCTCCTGACGGTATCGGGCATCGCATTGTTAGCATCAGCACTGCCACGGCTGCAGGGCCAACTTTAAAGACGACTGTTGGCCGTTCTGCGTCCGTCGAAATTCGACCCGGAGCCGTCATTTGAAATGATGGGCTTTCGCCCATTTCAAGCTAAGTTTGGCTCAGTGGTTTTGAAAGGCTGCGCATCTCGTTCTTCGCGAAGTGCATTTCTTATCTCGTCGTGGCAGTGGTTGTCACGCTTGATTTCATCGGTCAAGTCATTAACAGGAATCAAGGTGCACTTTGACCACAAGACATGCTGGCCTGTTAAGTCGTAAACATCAGTTTGGGTTTTCCGTATAGAGGCTTCGACACACTGGGTTTGGATAATTTTTCCAACTGATTCTGTGCGCAAGAAAACCCCGGCATTTACACGAACAATTGCCATAGTCTTAAATTTCCTGATGATGTTGACGGACTGATTGTGGCCTGTTGTGGCAGTCGCTGTTCGACCCATAGCCGTCTTTCATATAGGAGTTAAGCAGAAACTCGGATTCGGTATGA
>CAUQST010000029.1:0-58919 GCA_963520865.1 uncultured Comamonas sp. | reverse complement strand
GCGAGCATAACTGCTCTGCGGGGGCCTGTGACGAAGTGGTGTTAGCCACTCTTACTTGGAGAAGACGCCTGCGCGCTACATGGATTTGGACAGGTTGCTTGGAGGACTCACCAAGGGGGATGCCTTGAGGGGCGAGATAGAGGTTGAGGTCTGTACTGCCCTTTCCCTTCCTTCAAACTTCATTCAGGACACGTCCTACCGGTTTCGCCAGGCAGTAGCTGCAGCTCGCGCTGCAAGCGAAGCCGTGGCACTGGCAGATCACTTCGCTGAGGGCATGGGACTTACGCTCGATGAGATGCAGGCTAAGGGAGTGGGAAGTGATTTCCGCACCGAGGCTGGCAACGTTCGTGCTGCAGCCAACGCAGACTTCACGGTGCGGTACGAAAACCTTAAGAAACGAGCCTGGGGGCAGATCCTGCGCTCTTCCCTCCTGAATGACCGACTGAGCAACCAAGCGCGAAGGAAAGTCGAGGCATCGGCGGAGAGCATCTATGCCATGGAGTTCAGTGTGGCAAACATCCACGGCTTCCTTGCGGGGGTCATTCAATCGCTGCCATCTATCTACGAGGAGATGATTGTGGATCTGTTTGATGCCATCATTGAGCGCTCGTCCGACAATGTGGTGTTTTACAGGAGCTGGAAATCAAATCAGAAGCATCGTATTGGTATGCGCATTCGAAAATCGCGTTTTATCATGCCTCGCTTTCGACTTTCGTTCGGCGGATCTTTGGACTACGAGTCTGAACGGTTCTTGGCGGACGTAGACAAGGTGTGGGGATACCTGATGGGCGAGCCCCATGGGTATGATGGTCTGGTTGCTGCCATGAAGAAATCCGATCTGCGTTCAAGTGAACGAATAGCCTCGCGCTATTTCGACGTGCGCTATTACAAGGGGGTTCAGACACTCCATTTCTATCCTAAGTCCAGCGAGGTTGTAGAGAAAATCAATAAATTCGTCGGAAAGCTGCGTCAGTGGATTCCGGGGAATATGGACGAGGCAAATAGCGATTTTCAGAAGCAATACGAGGGCGGGGAGGCACTAACGAAGGAATACATGAGGGTCTACGAAATGAGTGCTCGCAGTTCCTACGGTTATGATCGTCCCGCAATCGCACTCCTTCGAAACCTTAAAGGAAAGGATGAAGGAGATACGCTCCAGCTTGACCGTTTGAGTGCAGCGGTCGACATGGTGCATACCCAGCGAGGGCTTCATTGCGGTCCTGCGTTGGCGACATCACATCCTGTGAAATCAATTTGCATGGGGGAGCAGCCTCATAGTAATGAACACTCCAAGCAAGAGCAATTGGTCTTGCTTGCAGCGTAAAGCAGAACAGCCACGTGCAGGCGAAGTTGTCTTCCGACTTCTTCGCCTCTAGTGTTACTGGTCTTACAGGCTTCCACTTCGGTGGGGGCTTTCCCAAGCGTCTCCCAGCGACTCTTCGGAAAGCCTTGTTAACGCAGCTGATAGCGCCCTCGACCTAGACTACCGAATTCTCCTGTTACGGGTATGTTGGTGTTCCTATTGACGCATTAACCTACTCTATGGGGAGCACCTTCGAAGTATTGGAAGATGAACCAAGGTCAAAAACGCCATTTGTCTAGTGGTTGCGAGTAAAGCGCTTCTCAACTGCACGCGGCATCGAGCAGGAGCCGCGCCACCTACGTCAGCCGTGTTGATCCAACTTTGGTGGGCGGTAAACGTACATCAGGATCTTGGATCAAGCCTTCCGAGGATTTTTCCGCAAACAGCTTCTTGCACGGAAGCTTTTCGCCAGATTTTCGTTGAGGGTGCTCTGTACTATCAGAGGCACGCCAGCGGGCGCGCACCTGTCACTCCTGGTGCGAGATCCGAAAGTATGGCAACGGCTTTTACCTGGAGAAGATCATGAGTGTTCAGGCTCGCGCACTAAATAGGCCATATGCGCAAAGATTTTTGTTTCTTTCGCTATTCTTGAGAGGAATGGGCAGGTCCTTCACGCTGTTATTACTATTGCTTGCAGCAATCAGCTCGCATGCCGGGACAGTTTACGTCAGAAATAATGCAACTATGACGCTTGAGCTCTCGGCTGCAAATGATGGCGCAGTCTTTGGTGGGACTGGTGATGCTACAAAGGCGATTGTGGCGCCTGGCTCAAGCCAAACGATAGTCTACGCAAAGTCTACTGATGGTATATATGTGCGGCATAAATACACTATTGGTATGGGACAGTTATGCAGCAGATGGAGTGCTTCGTCATTCGCTGATGCTCAAACGCAGCCATGCGAAGATCGCGATGGCGCGATGCTCGGAGGGTATGATTACTCAACAGGTGGCACCCCCTCTAACAATCCTAGCTACCGTGGAATCCAAACACTGTATGTTATATACGAGATCAAGGTATACAACTGCGCTGCTACTACTGTTTCATGGGGCCCGGGGAATTCTTGTAAAGCAACAATTGGCGTAGGCCAGCCAAATGCAGTAGTGGCAGTTTCTAACAGCGCGACGGGCGTCAGCGGCGATGGAACGGCTACATGCAGGGTTCCTAACGGATGGAGTGTGACTGGAAGTTGTGTCGCAAGCATGGCGCAGCCTACAGCTATTGACGCTACTCAAGGCACACTGGTGGGGAAAATCCAAGTCACTTGGGGCGCAGTGGAAGGGTCTTCTGGGTATGAGCTTTCATATCGCCGTCAGCCTGAGGAGAACTGGACATCCCTCGTTGCGAGCAGCGGCTACATATTTAATACTACGGATGAGTCCATATTTGAGTTCCGAGTAAGGGCGACGAATGCTGCAGGGGCAGGCGAATGGAGTAGTGTGGCGAAAGGCTTTATTATTCCTCAGATAATGCCGGTGTTCGTGTCTCAGTCGGCTCCAGAAAATGTGCGAGCCGGTGCGACCTTCATAGTGCCACAGAATTGGAAGAATACTGGCTACACAACATGGACAAACGACGGCAAGTTTTACCTTGCGCAAGCATCCGGCTCGGGTAATTTTGGCGACGGCAAGGCTATCTTCCCAGGAAATGTTACGCAGAATACTAGTGCTACTTCCCAGGTTTCACTCATTGCTCCTTCGACACCTGGCGTTTACGTTCTCTCGCGCCAGTTTTACAAGGATGGTACTCCTTACGGGTCGCCCTCAACTCCAGTAAATATTAGGGTTTGGGGCGACGCGACTTGCAGTGGACTTACTGTCAATAAGGCCTATTTGTATGACATAAATGGGACGGTGAGCGTCCAATTCTCGGCAAATAATCAGACGACAGCAGTTGTTGCAAGGGTCTGGAGTGAAGTGACGGGTGAGCTGGACTCAAGGCTCTACAATCCCACGACAGTTGCCGGTGTGTACAAGTTTGACGTCCCTCTCTCCAACCATGGCGGGCGTATCGGTACCTATCGTGTGAAGGTTGACGTGAGTAACATGGTTACCTTGTCTAGCTGCGAAGTAACGTTTGAGTTGCGGCCGCTCGAAAAGCCAATTGTGCAGCTTCAGGCGCTTATCGGCACAGGGCCTGGTAGCAACAGTTTTGTCGTTGGCCAAACAGACGCGGAAGCGTTTCTCAAGGTCTCAGTCACTCGTACTGAAGGTTTGCCCATGCTTTTGGAGCTTGCCGTGGCCAGTGGCGATTACCAAATTGGGGGCACATCTTCTCTGGCTGCTGGGGCGGAGTCGGTAAGCATGAGCGTCACTCGGTGGCGCCCTGGCGTCTGGGGTACCCGTGGCTATCTGCTGCGCGTAAAGTACGCGGATCCCGCAGCGGCGGACCAGGGGAAGAACCTCGAAATCCCTCTTGATTTGATTCTGCCCCCCGCCGGCGACACCCTGGCATTGAAGTTTGGCCTCGGTCACCCATTGACCGCGAGCACCATAATGGGTCGAGCAGGATCGCTTCCCTACAACGGGGCGGCGCAAGGCAGTTGGGTCTCCAAGCTCGGCGTACAGGGTGGGGCAGATCTGGACAGCTTCTTGCCAATGGGCGAGGCTGGTAGCCGCCAACACGCTCTGGACTACAACATCCTCTACGGAAAGACCTTGGTTGGCACTGCTCGTGCCGTCCCACCAGCAGGTGTTTCGTTGTTGAAGCCCATTGAGGTAACAACAGTTGCAAGCGTACCGACAATGCCCGTCAAGAACCTACAGGCCACTGACGGCACCTTGGAGGATCTGGTGCGTGTTACTTGGGACGCACCAGCGGATGGCGCAGCCGGTTTCACGTATGACGTATACCGGGATGCGGAGCTTATTCAATCCGGCAAGTCGGCCAGGGTGGTTGATGACGTGCCGCCAGTGCGCGGTCAGGTCTACGACTACCGCGTGATCGCCTCCTTGAATGTTGCCAAGAGCGGTGAGGCCACTGACCCTGGCCACATGCCTTCATGCAGGGCAGCACGCTTGGTCGGTGCGAGCTTGAACGCGGATATGAGTTCAATTAACGGCCTCATAGAGCAATGGCCTTGCCTGGTAAGCCTCGCTGGTACGAGCGCTATCGATGCTTTGTCACCTCTGGGGCTGGAGCTTCAAGGTGCGAAGTCATACAAGGCGTTTAGCGTTCCGGTACCGCTGAATTTGAAGGATGGTCCTCACGTCCTCCATCTTGGCTTGGCAAGTGAGGGAGTTGTGTTGAATGCGAACCGGACCTATGACATGCCATTTCAGCTGAATCGCGCTTCAATTGCGGTCAACGATCTCACGATCACCTACGATGGCTCACCGGCGAAGGCGGGGCAGGATGCAACGTCTATCGGTCGTTTTGGGCTTCGCATGGAAGGTGGCTCGGGTATCGGCTTTGCCGAAGAAGTGAAGTGATGAAACCGTGAAGGGGCCGAGGATTTATTTCCTCGGCCCCTTTTTTTTGCGTGCAGGAGCCTGTTTCGCTAGTCCGGCAACGTTTTAAGGTCATGGGCACATTACTAGGACCTCTGGGCCTGCAGCTGGTCAAGGGCAAGGGAAGCAAGGTTCGAACAGGCGCCTAAGGTGCGGTGGTGGCTTGCTCTGCAGGCCAAGGGTGGTTCGATTTATATTACATGACCTCGCTGAATGGGGCTAAATATGGTGTCAATCAGCAACGGGAGAAGGTAGTCCCATAGGTCGAAGCAGGCGTGGAAAGGTAATCCCGCTTGCGCTATCGAGTTCAAGACAGGGTCGCCGGAAGAGGGTGGTTGCGAACGCTTATCCGATTCATCTTCCAGGGCCAAGTACCCTATTGAGGAAGAATAGACAAACCGCGTAAGGCACGGCATTAATAAGAGCCTTTGCGGCTTCCACGGAAAAATCAATAGAAGTGTTGTATTGATATTACATGACCTACCATATTGAGCAAATTGGCCTGCTTGTCAAACCTATTGCTAGCAGTTCTGGAAATCCTGGGTGATAATGTGGAAATTGAGGATGCTCGAAAGGTAGGCCTATGTCTGAGCTATTGCAAGAATCGATTTTCAACGAGCCACCGAGCGCCGAAGTTCTGCTTGATCTGTGGCTCGATTATGGTTCTTCGGCTGACAGAGATCCTATTGGCCTAAAAGGCGAGCCATCGTATCGGTACTTCTGGAGTACCTGGACGAAGTATCTGAAAACTGGCAGAAATGCGGAACTGCCAGCCCCTATAGAGTGGCACGCCGTCACTAGCGAGGATGTCGTCGGCTTTCTGACATCTGGACCTGAAAGCCGTAAAGAAGACACCCAAGTCAGTGATATTACCCGCCGCAGATACTGGCGTTTGCTAGAGCGCATTTACGATTTCGCACTGCAACAAGGATGGGTATCGTCCAATCCGGCAAAGGCTCTCGAAAGAATGGATACGCCGCCGAGTGAAGATCCGCTTGGAGCGATCGTCACGCCAAAGGTGTGGGCGGCCCTGAGCTCCATCCTGCTCGCCCCAGTCGATGGAGATCCGATCAGTGCCCGAAATCGCGCGCTGCTTATCTGCCTGACCGCGATGGCGTTGACACCCATGGAAGTCCGCACGCTCACGCTGAATTCGGTCTTGTATTCCATGGACGAGGGGACGGAGCGACCTCACCAGCTCCAGCTCGATGGGCCTGGCAAGAACCAGCGGCGCCGGGTTGTACTGCCCTCGGAGGCCGTTGCCGCCCTTGAGGATTGGCTCGCTATTCGGCCCCGCGTCGCAAGCAAGCCGGAAGTTGAGAGTCTCTTTTGCACGAATCGTCGGACAAGCCGGTCTGGCGCAAAGCCGGCTGGGCAGATGACATCCGTGACCCTGCTCCTGCTGGTGCGAGACCTTCTCGTCGCTGCGGCTAAGACGGCAGGTGAGCCGCTCCCAACTCGCCTGGGTCCGCAGATTCTTCGCAACACACGTTTGGTGATGTGGCTCAATGAAGGCGTGCCGGCCAGCCAAGTTGCGGTGTGGGCAGGGCTGAAGAACGTCAAGGGTCTGTACCACCTCCGTGAACACCTCAATCCTGAAATCCGGATTACGGTGAAGAACGTACGCGACGATGATGACTGACCAGGCGCACCGACACAGAAAGAAGGGCCGGACAATCCGGCCCTTTTCATTGAACGGCCTCGGCTACTTGAAATTCCGGCTTTCGGTCGCCAAGCGGCCCATCAGGTGGCTCAGGTCGGCGAGCCTGTCCGCGATCAGGTTGCATACCGCGCCGTTGCGTTGCCACCGGCCTTTGACGGCCAACAGTCGAGCGCTGAGCAGGATCTCCCGTTGCGCATCCCGCACATCTGGCCAGACGATGACCTGAGTCGCGCCGTCCTCGTCCTCCAGCGACACGAAGATCGTGCCGCTGGCCGTATCGGGCTGCTGCCGCAGCGTGACGATTCCGGCCGTGCGGACGATGTGGCCGTTAGGGACGCGGCGCAATTGCGCGGAGGTTTTGAGCTTGTAGCGTTCGAGCCTGGGCCGCAGCAGCTTGAGGGGATGGCTGCGCAGGGTCAGGCCGATGGAGGTGTAGTCCCAAAGCACTTCTTCGCCTTCGCGCGCGGCCTCTAGCTCCAACTCGTCTTCATCGATTGGCGCGTCGCGCAGCAGTTGCGGCGGAGCGTACAGCGCTGCGGCTTCCCAAACCTGCCGACGCCGGTGCCCCGACAGCGAGGCCAGTGCATCAGCGGCGGCGAGCTGCTTCATTTCGTGCTGTTCGAGGCATGCGCGCATGGCCAATTGCTCAGAGCTGTCGAACGGCGCCCGCGCCCGCTCGGCCTCGATGCGTCGCGCGCTGTCGGCCCTCAGACCGCCGATCAGGCGCAGGCCCAGGCGCACGGCGGGCCGGTGCTCGATGTCTTCGAGGGTGCAATCAACCTGGCTATGCATCACGTCCACCGGGCGCACTTCGACGCCATGGCGGATCGCGTCCTGTACAAGCTGGCTGGGCGAATAGAAACCGAGGGGGAAGCTATTGAGCATCGCCGCCAGGAACGCTGCGGGCTCATGATGCTTGAGCCAGCAAGAGGCGTAGACCAGCAGTGCAAAACTGGCCGCGTGCGACTCAGGGAAGCCATAGGCCGACATGCCCCTTATTTGCTCGAAGATGGCGTCGGCGAACGACTTTTCGTAGCCGCGCTCCATCATACCCTGGACGAGCTTGTCGTAGTATTTTTCCAACCCGCCCTTGTTCTTCGACGCGGCCATCGCCCGGCGCAAGCCATCGGCCTCGCCGGGCGTGAAGCCCGCCGCCTGGATAGATACCTGCATAACTTGTTCCTGGAAAATCGGGATACCGAGCGTGCGTCCCAAGGCCTCCTTGAGCGCATCACTGGGATAGGTCACGGGCTCGTACCCCTGCCGGCGCTTGAGATACGGGTGCACCATACCTCCCTGGATTGGGCCTGGCCGCACGAGGGCAACCTGAACCACCAAGTCATAGAAGGTCCGGGGCTTCAGACGCGGCAGCATCGACATCTGCGCGCGGCTTTCAATCTGGAAGACCCCCACCGTGTCGGCCTTGCAGATCATGTCGTATGTGGCAGGGTCTTCGGCGGGGATGTCTTGCATGTTGAACTGAAAGCCGCGACGCTGCCCGACAAACTCCAGGCCTCGCCTGAGCGCTGAGAGCATGCCAAGCGCCAGCACATCGACCTTCAGCAGGCCTGCTGCATCGAGGTCGTCCCGGTCCCACTGGATGACCGTGCGATCGACCATCGATGCGTTTTCCACGGGGACCATGCGGGACAGCAGGCCCCTCGTCAACACGAAGCCGCCTGTGTGCTGCGATAGATGCCTCGGAAAGCCGATGAGCTGGTCGGTCAATTCCAGCAGCTGGCGCACCTGCAGGCAGTCCGCATCCATGCCCAGCTCGTCGAACCGCTCAAGCCGGACCCGCTTGCCATCGAACCACATCTGTCCCTTGGCAATCGCATCGACCGTCTCCAGGTCGAAGCCCAGCGCCTTGCCCACGTCACGGATCGCGGAGCGCGGACGGTATGTGGCGACGGCAGCGGCCAGGGCCGCGCGGTCACGCCCGTACTTCTCGTAGAGGTACTGGATGACTTCCTCGCGCCGTTGGTGCTCGAAGTCAATGTCAATGTCCGGTGGCTCGTTGCGTTCGCGCGAGATGAAACGTTCGAATAGCACGCTCATGCGCGCCGGATCCACTTCGGTGATACCCAGGCAATAGCAGACGACCGAGTTCGCGGCCGAGCCCCGGCCTTGGCACAGGATATGCCGCGAGCGCGCGAACAAGACAACGTCATATACAGTGAGGAAATATTGTTCATATTTCAGTTCGCAGATGAGGTCTAGCTCATGCTCAATCTGCTTTTGCACCTTGACGGGGATGCCCTGTGGCCAGCGACGGCCGGCGCCTTCATAAGTGGCCTGGCGTAGAAAGCTGGCGGCCGTGTGTCCGGGCGGCACTACCTCCTCGGGATACTGATACTTGAGCTCGTCTAGGCTGAAGCTACAGCGTGCCATGACGTTCAGCGTTTCGGCCAGCAGATCGGCAGGAAAGGTCTGGGCCAGGCGCAGGCGGCTGCGCAGATGCCGTTCGGCGCTGCGCTCAAGCGCGTAGCCGCATTCAGTGAGCGGCTTCCCGATGCGGGTCGCCGTCAACACATCCTGCAGCGGCTTGCGCGAGCGCACATGCATATGCACGTCGCCCACGGCGACCAGCGGCAGCGCGGTCAGGGAGGAGAGTTCACGCATTCGATGCAGCCACCTTTCGTCATCCATGCGGCGTACCAGATCCACGCCGATCCAGGCACGCCCCAGAAAGTGCCTCAAGGTCCAGCGGCCCATGGCTTCCATCTGGGTGTCGGTGCAAGAGCGATCAGGGCAGAGCAGCGCCAGGCAGTGCTGGAGCTCGCCATGCTTGAGCCCCGCTGTGTCTAGGTGGTATTCGCCTTTGGCCGAGGCGCGCCGCAGCCGGGTGATGAATTGGCACAGGTTTCCGTACCCTTCGAGGTTCTGCGCCAGGACGACCAGCGTGAACGTCCCGTCTCGCTCTGTGCGCGGCTGCACCGCGAAATGCGCCCCGACGAGCAGCGGCAGACCGGCGTTCTTGGCGGCAACGTGTGCGCGCACGATCCCTGCCATGCTGCATTCATCGGCAATGGCCAGCGCTGCGTAGCCAAGTTCCTGCGCGCGCTCCACGAGTTCATCGGCCTCGCTGGCGCCTTTCAAGAAGGTGAAGTTCGTCATGCAACGAAGCTCTGCATACGAAGGAAGCGAGGATGGCACGAAGGACATGGAGAAAGATCAGCCGTAGTGGCCATGGAGGAACCAGGCCGTTTTGTCGCCCGCCAAGCGGGCCTGGAACACACACAGCACTCCCGCATATGGGCTGATCGCCAACCAGTAATCGCGCTGCACGTTCAGAGCGGTCTCCTCCCCCTGCGCATTGATCCGGTGCCACCAGCCGCCCTCAATTCGATCTGGCCCCAGCAGCAGCTGCAGCGTGCCTTGATAAACCGGTCGGTTCTCCCGCTCCAGCAGCTGCAGCGGCTTGTCCAGAATCCAACTCGGCAAGGGCAGGTGGGCCCCTTCAGCGCTAGGGGCGCGCGAGCGCCCCGCCGACTGCACCCAGGTCTGGATCCATTCCAGTCGGTGGTCTTCGCGAAGAATGGGCCGCCGCACACAGTCTTCTCCCAGGCGAGCCTGGATGCGTTCCAGGGTGAGGGCCATGGACGGACCCTTGCGTATCGTGTCCGGGATGAGCGAGCGGCTCTCCTCAACGAGCGGCTCCGCCTCGGCAACGCGCAACTCCAACTCGCCTGCAGGTGCCTCCAGTTCGACCTTCGCCAGATGCTCGGCCAGCAGCCGCACCAAGTGCTCAACGTCTTGCGTGGCCGTGGCAGTTCGTACCGTCAATTCACCGCTCGAATTGGTGCTTTTGCCACGCATCACGTCATAGCACCAGCGCACCGTGAACGCCGTGGTCCCCAACCGTCGAGCTCGCAGCCATCCAACCATCTGCAACAGCAGTCTGCGGGCACCGAATAGCAGTGCAGGACCCGTTTCCACCCGCGACATCAATTCGAGGCGTGCATGAAAACTCTCGGGGAGGGTGAGCCAGTCATAGCTTTCAGGGCGC
Organism: uncultured Comamonas sp.; assembly: GCA_963520865.1. Taxonomy (GTDB): domain Bacteria; phylum Pseudomonadota; class Gammaproteobacteria; order Burkholderiales; family Burkholderiaceae_C; genus Comamonas. The sequence continues at coordinate 48,437 of CAUQST010000029.1, read as the reverse complement.
AGACCATACGCCTCGTCCAGTGCAGACAACAAAGTCTTGTCAAAGCGCCTGCCGATCCCGCCACGCGGTAGCGCACGTACTTGCCCGAGGGTGCGGCACCCGACTCTAGCCAGCGTAGGCTGATGGCGAGCTACGGCGGTGATAGTGTCCAGTGGCAACCTGTCGAGCACCTGTTGCAGCGGCATGCTGAACCCGTCGCCGACGCCATGCTTGGCCAACGCCAGCGCCGCCAGACCAGTCGGTGCCCACGCAACGCGAGCCCCCAGTTCGCATGCCCCTTGTTCAATGCGCTCGCGCAGCATATCTATGCCATGGAACAAGCGCGCACTTGACTCAACTTCCACCAGCACCGAGGCTTCAACCAACGCCACGCGCGGCGAGAATTGAAGGGCCCAGATGCCTAGCGACTGTTGATCAATTTGCGACTCGGACGCCGTCGAGCTGAGCGGGACTAAAGCGGCCCAGTACATGGGTCACCTCCGAGCCAGGGATGAGTGCGGGCTGCACAAGGTTACGCAACCTCGGCGGGATCACGATCCCCAAGTTGCTGGGCATCGCGTCAAGATGCAGAATCTCTTCGAGCGGAGCGCCCCGGCGCTTGATTATTTGCACATCGATCTGCCAGCCCATGCCGGGCTTGACGGAGAGCCGCAGCGGCGCGGCCGACGTGTCGCGCACAGCCGTTTCCGGACGAAACAAAAACACGGGGGCATCGCAGCTATGTGCATTCAATTGCAGACGCCGGATCTGTTCGGGCCGCGCCTGGGGAAGCCAGGCCAGCACCGCGCCCACCGGGTCGGACTTGACCAGCTGCTCCGTGACCCAAAGCCGGTCTGCCGGTCCCTTCGCGTCGATCCAGACCAACTGCTCTGGCCTTACGCCCAGCTGTGCCAAGCCCATGGCGTGGGGCTGCTTTGGCGGGGCGACAAGATAGAGACAGCTGCCTTTCTCTGCCAAGAGCGATGCAAGGGATGGGCTCAGTAGACGCCACTCGCAGACAGCGGCCTGCGGCATAAGCACGTCAGAAAGGCAGGCGGTAGGCCACCCCTGGCCTGGCAGAGCCGCGTCCAGTGCCGGATGGCCGGACGGTACGGTGCGCCCTGCAGCCGCGCCTAACTCCGAGCCACGCCACACCGCCTCGGCAACATGAGTGGGCAACTGCCACCGGTCAAAGGCCGCCGAGCATCGGGTAGGGTTGGGGGAGTCGTGGAGCATGGCAATAGCTGTATTTGCATACAGTATAGAGACCTTGCTTCTCCGCTGCATAGGTTCGGGTCGGGTGTCGCAACTGCGCTCCGGAATTGGGAGCGAGCCAGGCTGTTCCAGCAGCGCCCTGAGGACTTCGCGACCCAAGCCGGGGCAGTTCGCCTCAATCTTGAGTCTGCGTAGGGGACAAGGCCCGGATCCTGGATCGGCAAGCAAACGCGCATCAGGAACCGGTATGACCTCACACAGAAGGCCGGACAGCGTTGACGGCGGCGGCGCGAGCCTGCATGTCTGCCTTCACGTAGATCGCAGTCGTATTGATGGAGCTATGCCCCAGCAGTGACTGAGCCACCGTAAGGTCCTTTCCCGTGGCCTTGAGCACGTGGTGTGCAAATGTGTGCCTAAGCCAATGCGTTGATGCCCGCTTGAAAGTGGTGCCTTTCTCGCTTGGCAGCTCCCCCGCCGCTACGGAGCATCTAAGGAAGAACTGTTTGAGGAGTGAATATATTGCAGCAGCTGAAAGGCCTCCGACATCACTCTCCGAGTTTTTCTGGTCAGCCTCCTCTTCGGACTTCATTTGCGGATGTGAACCGTTATCCCTAGCGAGAACCAATTGAGACCTATAGTCCTTAGCCTCAACCAGTTGACGGCCATCTTTGTCAGGGTCGGTTTCCTTTTTTTCGATCGCCTTCATCTTTTTACGTGACTCTATCCATCGTTCATCCAGCAAGCCAATTAGAGGCATATCATTTTCTTTGTCAGGTTTGGGGATGACGCCACGGGCCTGCAATGCGAGCCTATCTTCCTTATGGGCAACGAGTGCTACGTAGGTGTCCCGATTAATGGGCACGTTTCGTACACGCAGGCCTTTGCCTTCAACTTTAAGGCCCCATTGCTCGGTATCACGACCGTCGATGCGCAATCGGCTCAGATGACCCCAAGTGGCATTTGCCAACTCCTCGCGCCGCAGACCAGCTGACTCCAGTATCCGAATGATGGCCGCAAGCCGTCGCTTGGCATACCCATCCTTCATCTCAGAAAAAGTCTGCCCGATGATTTCGAGCTCCTGCTCGCTGAACGAGCGCATCACGTCCATCTTGGCGTCCTTGCGTTTGGAGCCAACGATGCCGTCTGCGGGATCCGAGGTGAGGTAGCCGCTCGTGTGCCACCGCCTGAACATGGAGCCAATTGCCACAAAGGTGACTTCAAGGCTCGTATCGGACAACGGGCCTCGCAGAGGGCGCCAGTCCTCGGCTTTGCCTGTGCGGGGCGCATTGCGGTCCTGGATCCATTGCGGGGGTGGGTCCGACAGGAAGTCCTTGAATGCCAGCAGATCGTGTAGCGTCATGGAGGACAAGCTGACAAACCGAACGTGCACGGCCCACAGCACCAGGCGCTCAATAGCCCTGCGATAGGCCACCTGCGTCGCCGCCGACTTCTGGTGGATGAGCTGGAACCAGGCGGTAACGGCCTCCATGTCGTTGCTGGCATCCAAGCTGTTCGGTGCATGCGTTCTCAGCATGCCGTCCTGGCCGCGCAGATGCTCGGGCCAATTCAGCTGGGACAGTGGAGCCAGCTTGGGCCGTCGCTCATCAGCTGGATCTTGCTGGGGCACCAAGGCACGCTGCTTGAGGCCCTGGGCCGCACAGATGTTCCACCTAGCCATCCACAGCCCGATATCCTCGGCGCGCCGGACGCCGAAGCCTGGGACGTAGCCGTACCACTGATCGCCGCGAAGGGCCATCCAATCGACCAGATTGCCGAGGGTGAGCACGCCCGCCTCATTGAGCGCCTGGCGCTGCTGGGGGTTGATCCTCAACCACTGCTCGACGCGATCGTCCCGGCTCGGTCGCCTGCCCAGCTGGCTATCCAACCAGTCGATGGCCGTTAGTAGGCGCTCCGTGCGCTCAGTCGCTGACAGGACGGAAGCGGCCTTTGTACCCTCTGAACCTCGCGGGGAAGGGCCTTGGCCAGACGCCTCCAGCGGTTGCCCTGCTGGCGCTGCCGCAGCGCTCGGCTCGTCGGGATACTCCGCCTCGTACATTTCTATGAGATCCGCCTCGGAGTACATATCCTCAGGGAACCGCGATGCAAACTCTTCGAGCGATGGTCTTTCGGGAGCGTCGGGCGCTGCGGTGCTTTGGACCACGAGCGGCGCCGACTCAGAGAGCATCGATGCTGCAGCGCCGACAACGTCGGCCTGTAGGGCTAGCAGCTCTCGAACCATTCCCCGAGCCGCAGCAGCGTCCGTGAGCCTCTTTGCGCCGGCTTCAATTCTGGCCAAGATCAGGCCGAAGTTTTCGATCAACTTGGCGCGTTCTGGAACGCGGCTGGTCCACAGGAGGTACTGCCGCGAAGCGATGCCGACATCGATGCCCTGGGCCACCGCTCGAAGCACCGCAAATTCGTCTGCCGTGATGTGCGTGTTGGCCGCGCGGGTTTTGGCCCCGGGCGGTCGGCCGCGCCGGCGAGCTGTGCGAGCGGCGACCGGTGATTCGAGCACCTGGTCGTTCTCATCGACGGCGGCAGTGCCAAAGCCCACTTCGGCGTGGATGTCGTTCTGTTTTGGGTCACTCGTCATGGCAGCGGGGTGAAATGGATCGTTGACAGCAGAGACGCCTTGAACACGTTGGCCAAGGCCTGCAGCCGGAGCGGCCGGAACCCCACAAACTGAAGCAGGGCATCGACACCCAATTTTAGCCACTTCAATTTCATTGTGTTAAGTACCATTAACATGATGAAAAAATTAAATGTATTTTCTCTGAACGAGTAGGTAGAACTGTACGAAATCACAGTCATAGTGCGGAACGCCACAACACATTAGTTTTTCCGCCACTTGCGGAACGCCACTGCACATTAGTTTTTCCGCCACTGCACATTAGTTTTTCCGCCACTGATCTTTAGTTTTTTCGAGGCGCGCCCGCGCTGGCCAGCGGCGAGGCGCGGCCTGCAGGAGCACACAGAACTTCCGGCGAAAGGCTGGCGCTGACTCACCATGCAGCCTTGCGGGCGGTGCCCTAACCTCGCAGCGAGGGCAAGCCTGGCCGTGGGGCTGAGCGCACCCAAGATCAGCCAGCCGTGCAGAGTGACTGTCCTAGATCAGGCGCGAACGAGACCGAAGCCTCGGCTGGTGACCTCTATGGAGTCAGAGGGAGGGAAGCTCAGCCTTCGTGGCGCGATGACGAGGGAGCCTGACCAGGTCGGGCGCGGATGGGGAGCGAAGCCTGTGGCGATGACCTATGCGGGATGGCTTTTAGCTCTCGGCCACCAACCGTCACTGGCGCGATGAGGGGGCGCATCGCTTCGATAGCTCAAATCGAGCCTGAATGACGCGCTTCCGGGGACTCCGCGCCCCCATGGCGCCCGCTACAGGGAGTCTTATGCGAGGAACCAACGGCGCTGAGCGCTCAGTAGAAAGGCCTGCCCTAGCGCAAGGGACAGCTCTCGGCCATAAGCATTCATTCAACAGCGGTTTTAAGATGGCGGTTGCGACTTGCCCAAACCAAGTTTCGAGAATCGTTCAGATGGCTGGAACGTTTAAAGGAAACAGTAACAAGACATGCCAAATTTTCTTGTATTATCAATAGTTTGTGCAATATGGTGCTAGGCAATGATACTGAACATCCCCCCAATTAATGCTACCGAAGCTCAATTTGAAGAGTTCTGGAGAAGTTGTTTGTCGAATGGAGGCCCTCGTATTGGTCGCGGCACCACACGCGATGTTTATGAAATTCCAGGCCATCCAGACAAAGTGCTGAAGGTTTGCAGCGTACCGAGCAATTATAGTAACTGGGCAGAGTCGGTGATCTACAATTCGGCGGGTGATTTTCAGCAGTGTTTAGCGGAGGTGATCAGCATCAGTTGGTCGGGCAAGTTCTTAGTAATGGAGCGCCTTACGCCAGGTGTGACTGCGAACGAATTGGCTAGTGAATTAGCGAATTTTCCGTGGTTTCTCAACGACAAAAAGCCAAGCAACTTTGGTAAGACAGCAAACGGAAAAATCAAGATGTTGGACTTCGCAATGCTGAGTTTTTAGCGTTCAACTCGGTACCAATCGAGACTTATTTCGGCCCTGAGCGCTTGCGCCTCGGCCGATGGCTCGCTCTTCAGCCTTGCTGGCCAAAAAAACTAAAGTACAGTGGCGCGTTTTCCGTACATACGAAAGTACAGTGGCGCATCACTCTAAAGATCGCTGGCGCATTGCTTGCGAGGACGTGAGAAATCAACGAGTTATCTGCGTGACGCGCTGCGTGTTCAGTGGCGTTCCGCACCACTGATCTTTAGTTTTTTCGGGGCGCAGCCGCGCTGGCCAGAGGCGAAGCGCGGCCTGCAGGAGCACATAGAACTTCCGGCGAAAGGCTGGCGCATGAATCACCATGCAGCCTTGCGGGCTGTGTCCTGCCGTCGCATCGAGGGCGCCCCTGGCCGTGGGGCTGAGCGCACCCAAGATCAGCCAGCCGCGCAGAGGGACTGCCCTAGATCAGGCGCGAACGAGGACCGAAGCCTCGGCTGGTGACCTCTGTCGAGTCAGAGGGAGGGAAGCTCCGCCTTCGTGGCGCGATGGCCGGGGTGACCTGCACCCTCATAGCCGTTCCAGTTGAATGGAAGTGAGGTCCGCCAACCTGGAGAATGACGGACATGAGGACGAGTCGATTTACCGACCAGCAGATCATTGGGTTCTTGAGGCAGGCCGAGTCTGGCCTAGCGGTTAAGGAGGTCTGCCGCCAAGCCTGCTCCCGGCGCGGACGCAGCAGCCGAAGGACCGCCAAAACGCCAGCGTTCGCGCGCCAAGGCACAACCTTGAGCCAGAAGGAGCCGACATGACCTACCTCTCACGCGTCCTCTTGGCCCTCGCAGTCTGCACGGCGGCCGTCAACGCGCAGGCCGCTGCCTGCCGCAGCGGTAGCGCCGCGACCCAGGGCAGCCAGAATGGCTATGAACGGGATAAGAAAGCCGCCGAAGAGGCGGGCAAGAAGGAACGGGACTCGTCCGACATTCTCGGCAAATGTGTCGGCGGCATCTCGGCCGTGATGACCGCGCCCCAGTTCCCTTCCCTGTCTCAGATTTTCGAGCAAATCTAGAAAAAGGCGTGCCAGATCGCCAGCGACAAGATCAATGAGGCCGTGGGCAGCGTCAACAAGGAAATCGACGATGTCATCGGCGGCAACAACACCGGCGTGGGCCAGGTCGTCACCCCGCCACAAATAACCGGCCCGACCATCACGCAAACGCGCAATGCCCCGGTGCAGGCCCCGGCCCCGGCCCCTGCACCAGCGCCCGTACAAGGGCCGGTCGTCCAAGGAACGAAACCGCCCTGGAGCGATATCTGGAAGTGACCTGGCGCGGCCGCTGCCCGGGGGCTGCGGCCGCTTCCATCTGCGGCGCACGAGAGAGATCACATGCCCGAGAAAAATCGGACTCGTTCGGACCAGCAGTGGCCCGTCATCCTGCCAGGGCTCACCCTTCTGCGGGTACCGATCCTGCCTGATTCCAAGGCGCGTCACCGTCCAGTTCCTGCAGATCCCTAGGCCTGCAGCGCCTCTCCAGTACATCCAGCACATCGCTGACCAGCTTATAGCCAGGGTCTCCGCCAATCAGGTCAGCCAGTACGTCGACGGTCAATGTACTTTTCTTCAACTGCTCGTCAATGACGGCTTTGAACGCATCGCAGCATATCGTCAGCACGCTTTCCGCAATGGCGCTGATACCGCACGGCCTCACTTCGTCCATGGCCACAAAGTGACCATAGACTTCGTGAATGGGAGGCAGAATCCCTTCCAGTTGCTGAACATATGAAACGCGCTCGATCATCAAATTGAGGACTTTCTGTTGAATAGGCTTAAGTACCTCACGCAGCCTGTCATCGCGCGCCGAGCCCGACAATTTCGCGGCTTCCTGAAGCTTCGGCAGCAACGCCGCCGCCGCCTCTTTGCGCTCCTCCACCTTGGCAAACGCCAAAAGCTCATACAAAGGATTGGGCACTTCACCGGCGACAAAAGCGTGAAGGTATGCACGCCCATCCTCAGGCGTCCCAATAGCCAAGTTCTTTCCCTGCTCTACGTATTCCTTTCTATCGTCAGGAGGCCGGCGAGCCATCGGATCGATGTGGGCAGTGAAGCGCTGGTCAAGTGAGTCCGTACCGATGAACTCGCCAAGGTTCACCACGAGGTGCAGAGCGTTGTAGAACGATACCAATGCGACGACACGCCGCCCTTCTTCGTCGGGCGCAATCACGATGGAATGACCTACCTTGAAGGGGTTTTGCAAGCGTTGTTCGGCGACTGCCGGCGGGACCCACCAGACACGGTCATCCACTGCGCCATCCTTGGTGATCAACTCGCGCGCGGCTGCCAACGAGGCCGAGCGTGCGAGGTCAGGAAACGCATGCGCAAGGAACGTCAAGGCCAGGTACACGACTCCACGCATGAAGGGCTCTGTGCCGAACGTTCGCGTCACATTAAGCAGGTTGCCGATGAATTGAGAGCTGGCAGGTCCAGATTCAGTCGTCATGTCGACCTCGAATCCCGCCCGCTCCTGCCGCTTTTTCCAATTCTCTGCCTGCTCCATGTGTGCGAACTGGTATCCCACCTTCTTCCCAACCAGGTCTGGCGTATGCTTAAGGTCTGGTGGTGGAGAGAGTTCGATCTTGCCCTTTGCAATCAAGAATTCTTCACCCCCAGGCCCAACTGCGCGTGCCGGCCGTACCTCTTCCTTGCGGTCAGGAATCACTCCCAATTGGGCATTGAGGAAGTCCATGCTTTCCAGAAGCGCAGCGACGTGCCTACCAAACTCGTTGTTGTGCCTGGTGCAGTAGATCCCTTTGTTTTCTCGACGGCCGCCGAATGCAGCCGGGAAGGTATGTTCGCCGGAACCCGCAGGTCCCGAACAGATGATGCAGGTCTTTGCCATGTGTGATGAAGGCTCACGGTAGTTGATGCGGGGTGCGTCTGCCAGACACTCCTGGACCCAACCATCCTGCCACACCATCGGAGCATCAGGAACGCTGGCAAGGACGCCCTCGATGGCACGAGACAAGGCCCTTCGGCGCTCGGCATGGCCCTGATATCCCTCGCGAACCTTGGGCTCTTGCAGTTAGGGTGGGTCTGAGGTATCATTGCTGCAACAACGCCGCTGGGTTCAAGCAGAGAGGGTGCGAAAGCACACTTGACGTACCCAGTGGCTTTTCTATTTTGGGTGATGGCCACCCTACCAAGCTTCAAGTCCTACGCCAAACTCCCTCTTGCAGTTCCCGACGTTTTAACCAAGCTTCGGGCGCAGGGGCTCATCATCGGGGACGCACAGAAAGCCAGCGATGTGCTGAGCCGCGTCAACTACTTCCGAATCCGTGGGTACCTCTACCCATATCTCGACTTAGCAAACGTTCCAGCAGCTCCCGCGCCGAAGAACTTCAAAGCCGGTGCAACGTTCGAGCAAGCGCTACAGATGTACCGCTTTGATGAAGGATTGAAGAAGCTGATCTTCAACCTGATGCCGGACATAGAGGTTGCGCTAAGAACAGTCCTCGACGCAACCATGTGTAAAGCAGCCGGACATGGTTTTTGGTATTTAGAGAAAAAGTGGTTTAAAGGCAAACACCCAAGCAAGATAATAGACTCTCTTAGCAGCTCATTTTGCAATTCGAGTGAAAACTACGCTCAACATTTCCAGCAAACTTACTTCAACAATATATCTGGAATTTACAAGCACCTTCCTCCGTTCTGGGTGCTTTTTGAGCTATCGACCATAGGGCAGCTCCACGAATTCTATGTCAACATAGATGAGAATGCCCCGTCATTCCCCGCAACGAGTCTGCCGTGCAACACGGTACTCGACAAAATGGCAAAGAACCGGATGGGCGCGGACCAATACAAAGACTTACGCACATGGGTAAAAATGCTGCGAGCCATCCGAAATATATGCGCGCACCATGGACGACTTTGGAATAAAAACGTTCTTGCGCCACAAGGAATTACCAATAAGGTTTCGATTCCATTTCCCATGGTTCACACTGGTTCAACTACACCAAAAACGAACACGGTATATGCATCGCTCATCGTTCTTCGTTTGATGAGCAAAAAGCTCGGCATTGATGACGGGATCAAGGATGGGTTGCTCGCCCTTCTCGCCACACACCCGGAGGCCAATTTGCCTCCACAGCTCTTCGCCATGGGTATCCCTCCAAACTGGCATCAAGACTCGGTTTGGCTCTGACCTGAAGGGATACGAAAGCCCGAGACAAAGCTAGAACGTGTTATGAACTTTGCTCCGTGGGCCCGAAGCCGAGGGTTAGAGTTCGCTAATGCCCCGCAAGCCCTATCCGACGGACGTCAGCGATGAAGAATGGAGCTTCGCTGCGCCATTCCTCACCCTGATGGACCAGCACGCACCTCAGCGCGAGCACGATCTGCGCGAAGTCTTCAACGCCCTGCGCTGGCTGGTGCGTGCAGGAGCGCCCTGGCGTGTGCTGCCCAACGATCTGCCGCCGTGGGAGGCGGTCTACCAGCAGAGCCGGCGCTGGCTGGGCGCGGGCTGCTTCGAGGCGATGGTGTCTGACCTGCGCTCCATCATTCGCGTTGCCCGAGGGCACCAGGGCCAGCCCAGCGCTGTGGTAATGGATGGGCCGAGTTGCGAGAGCGGCCCGCGTGCCGGCTATGACGGCTACAAGGGCAAGCGTGGCAGCAAGGTCCACATGGCCGTGGACACCCTGGGGCACCTATTGGCGGTGCATGTCATGCCAGCCGACGAACAGGAGCGCGCTCAGGTGCAACGCCTGTGCGAAGACGTTCAGCAGGCCACAGGCCATACCGTGCAACTGGCATGGGCTGACCAGGGATACACAGTTGAGACTGCATCCAAGGCAGCGCAGGACAACGGGATTGACCTACAGATCGTGAAGTTGCCCGAAGCCAAACAGGGCTTTGTGCTGCTGCCCCGCCGCTGGGTGGTGGAGCGCAGTTTTGGTTGGCTGGCGAGATTCCGCAGACTCTCGCGGGATTACGAGCGCCTGCCCGAAGTGCTCGGCGGGCTGCATTTTCTGGTCTTTCCGGTGCTCATGTTGCCCGCCGCCGCGCGGGTACTGGCTGGGTTGGGAAGTTCATAACACGCTCTAGATCTTTTCAGACCATGCAGGCCAATGAGTGCAGGCTTTCGAGCTTCTAGCTGGATTGCAGCTCGTGGTTGTGAATTCAACCGGTTGCTGCCACACAAGAGCCCGCCGCAGTTCAGCCCTGAGCGCTTGCGCCTCGGCCGATAGCTCGCTCCTCAGCCTTGCTGTCCAAAAAATCTAAAGTACAGTGGCGCGTTTTCCGTACAGACGAAATTACAGTGGCGCATCTCTCTAGAGATCGATGGCGCATGGCTTGCGAGGGCGTGCGAAATCAGCGACTTGCCAGTGTGAGGCGCCGCGTGTTTAGCGCCGTTCCGCAACGCCACTACACATTAGTTTTTCCGCCACTGATCTTTAGTTTTTTCGGGGCGCGCACGCGCTGGCCAGCGGCGAAGCGCGGCCTGCAGGAGCACACAGAACTGCCGGCGAAAGGCTGGCGCTGGACCACCATGCAGCCTTGCGGGCTGTGCCCCGACGTCGCATCGAGGGCGGCTCCTGGCCGTGGGGCTGAGCGCGCACAAGATCAGCCAGCCGTGAAGAGTGACTGCCCCAGATCAGGCGCGAGCGAGGATCGAGGCCTCGGCTGGTGCCCTTTCCTTTGTGGAGTCAGTGGGAGAGAAGCTCCGCCTTCGTGGCGCGATGACGGGCCAGTCCTAAACGGGGGCTTGACCAGGTCGGGGACGGATGAGGAGCGGAGCCGCTGGCGATGACCTATGCGGGGGTGGTTTCGAGTGCTCGGCCGCCCTGCCTCACTGGCGCGATGAGGGGTGAGCATCGTTTGGATGGCTCCAATCGAGCCTGAGTGACGCGCTCCCGGGGACTTCGCGGCCACCATGCCGCTCGCTACAGGGAGGCTTATGCGAGACACCAGAGGCGCTTAGCGCTCCGTAGAAAGGCTTGCCCTCGCACAAGGACAGCTGTCGTCCAGAAGCTACCGTCCGGGGCGTAGCCGTAAACGGCAGGTCTAGCCTGGTAGCGGTCAGCCGGTAGTGACCGCTTTGAGGCCATCCAGGGGTGTCTCTCGCACGTCAGCCTCAACACGATGAGCGTCACGCTGAAATGCCAAGACATGTTAAAAACATGGGTCTTCAGCTCTTACTTCAAGGACCGGAGGGCGCATACTGCTGCGTACCTGAAGCGAACTCAAGTTTTTTCTTGTCGGTTCTTGCTAGGGCGATGACCGCACTCCAGACAGAATGTGCAGCGTTCTGGTAACGTACCCGTGAAACAAAGGAATGATTTCCTCCCTCCTATGAGCATGACTCCTGAAGATGCCGCCGAGCTAATTTCTTTATGCGACCGAGCATCCGAAGACCTTCGGAGATATGACAGGGGTGTCCCCTATGAGGAGCTTCAAATTGGGACGATCTTGTCGACCATAATTGAGCCGATGATTGCGAACGACGAGCTTGTACCTGAACTGAGAAAGGTCATACCGGCAACCGCGATACTGCCGTTGAAGCGCGCAATCGGGATTGCGAAGGGAGCCGCCTCTTACTCTCGGGGTACGGCAGAAAAGCAGTACGGCGGTGCGGTCGCACTCATTAAGAACGCGCTGCAGTGGTTGGCTAAGGCCCAAGCCGCAACGGCAGAAGTGGCCGTGGAGAATGCAGCGTCCGGTCCCATTGGCTTGGTATCAGCCTTTCCTCGGGTGGAAGACCTACTCCATCCTGAGATAGTTGCACACGCAGTTCCTCTCTTTCGAAACGGGCATTTGCGCGATGCCGTGCTTAATGGTGTGATCGCCGTGTTTGACATGATTCGAGCACGAACTGGTTTGACCCTAGATGGCAAGGAGCTCGTAGGACAAGCCTTCGGACTGGACAACGGAAGTCTGATATTCAGCGAGGTCGACTCGTCGTCTGGTAAGAGTGACCAAAAGGGCTTTTTGATGATTTTTGAGGGTGTCTACACAGGCGTGCGAAATGTAAAGGCGCATTCTCTAGCCCACGATTTAACTGAGGCCAAAGCGACCCAATATCTCGTGACCTTGAGCCTTCTTGCGCGGCGGGTTGAGGAGTGCAAACCGCGCGCCTAGCCTTTTGCAGGCTGACTGCCAGATCAGTCGTGAAATGTTGGATGGCCGCTTTTGGGGGGCTAATTCAGCGGGGTGTAGGACTGTAATCGCTGCACAGCAGGCGTTGAAGGACGAACTTCAACCGACCGCAGAGGGTCGATTGCCGTCATCCACTCTCGGCCGTCGAGCGCCTAGTATCAGCCAAAAGCAGCTATTTTGACTCGCGAAGTTGGTGGCCAGCTCCTCCAAGAGTCCCCACAGACGCGGCGCCACGCGGCCCAACTGAGGGCCGCACTCGCAATCTTCGGGTCAACGGCTCAGTTCCGCTCGCAATGCCTCCGCCAGTCCTGCAACAAGCTTAGAGCCAGCAGTGTAGGGGACCGAAGTGCCATCACTTAGTTCTAAAACTGGACCTATGTCACCCAGTGGCCCTCTCCCTGTCTTTGCCACACCACCAATACCTATAAATCTCTCTAATTCCATAGCCAGTGCTTGGTTTGCGCTGTCACTCATCGCATGACCAAGTGTTTGCTCGCGGACTTGATGAAAACCGTAAACACGTATAGCGACCTCCCATTGCTCAGAGAGAATTGCCTCCTTTGCTTTCCCCCTAAAAACCGATCCACCGTTACTTTCATGCAACAAATTTTCATTAAGAGCAGAATTAAGTGCGTTGACCACGTGTGTAGGGTCGAATCCCAGATCCCTCAACTTCATTTGTAGCGCCATCTTAGGTACGTGTGAATGACCAAAAGAATCGAACGCGCTGAGAACGTCTTCGTTACTAGGAATCAAAATATTCTCCTATTTTAAATAAGTAAATCAACTTTTAACACACTTGCATTCTACCACTCTGGAATACCAAGAAGCCCCAAAAGGCGTCCGAGCGTAGCTATTGCCATTTCAAAAATTGAATCTAACTTTGCGGCTCGGCGGATATGTGATTGGGTAATCCCTTACGCTGCAATGAGAGCCGCCAAGCTGGCTACCCCTCGCTAGGACAGCTCTTGTCTGTCAAAAAACTTCTTATAATAAAATAGCTGCCGATGCGCGATCGAAGAAATATTATATAGCGCACCACTACTTCCCTACTAGTCAATCGGGCACCACCCAGCAGAAGGCTCATTTCCTGTAATCTTGCTCAGCATCTCTATTACTTCAATTCGACTCACGAACTGACCTCTGCCCCTGGGCTCCAGAGTTAGACGGCTAATGAAATACTGTCGACCCTGTTCGCTCAATGAATACCTGCCGTCGCTGTGCTTCAGAAGACGGCCTGATTTCAAGTGTGTTCCATAGTTGCTCATGAAGCGAGAAATATCGAAGCGCTCCCCTGCCAATAATCCGGTCGCTTCGAGAATCGCCTGCATGTATGCACGCATAGCACGCGTATTTGGTGCTGGTGGAATAACCTGTTTATAAAGGACTCTCATGCACCCTACTTCTTACACATTAGACTTTAGGAAAGAGAAAACTCATTATTTGCTTGTGAAGCGATCCGGAATAAGACCCATAGAGAGGTGCCGCAGTTCCATCCCACTCCACGAAAATCAAAACTGAAGCCCCTGCTTTGATTGCGAATTGTCGGACTGCACATTTTCATCTGTCTTTGCGAATCTTCACGCTAGACCCCTTTTCAAACGTACTTGCGACGGCGATTCTCAAACGCCGGCTTCGTCCCTTCCAAGATATTTACTACCGATTCGTTTAGGTTCAGCTCCTCAATAGCACCTGCCTCGTAGGAGATCTTGTTTGAACCGTCACGCTCCATACTGCAGACAATGACCTGCTCGGCATCGCAGGCAACGGCGAGGTTGGCGTTGTGGGTCACCATCAAAACTTGGCGGTGCTGCTTTGCCCGAGTAATGACTCCGACCAGTAGGTTGTAGACAGTCTCGTTGTCTAGGTTTTCTTCCGGCTGATCGAGGATGATGGGCATGCGGTCCTGGTCAACAAGCAGATAGAAGATGAGCAACAATGCGCCCCGCTGACCAGGGGAGAGGCGTTCCAGGTCGACGCCGCCGAGCGTCAAGCCGTAACTCAGACTTGCGTATTCAAGCCCAAAAAGGAAGTCGTAAAGTTGTGCGGCTGTCCTTTCGGACTTAAGAATTGTTGAAGTGACGACGGCTCGGCGTTGACCACCACGAACAGAGAAGGTTAATGCCTCGTCCACGTCGGAAAGAAACGCCGTAAGGCCCGCATCTGTGGTGAGGTCATGTGCCGCCAGCAGCTTGCTGGCAAGGGCTTTGGACTCCTCAAATCCTACAAACGAGCCAGCGTTCTGCTTTATGAAATCGAAAAGTCGTGTGACGAAAACATCAAACGAGAATCGGACCGAGAACTGCACGCCAAGCGCTTCACGAATCTGCGGCTCGTCATCCACCAGCGCCTGCACAGGAGCGAAAAGGCTCTTGAGCACGTCGCCGCGCTTTCGCAAAGTGCCCAGTATGGCTAGAGACAGCTGAACTCGCCTTTCACGCAGCTGTTGCAGCTCGATGCGCAGCGCTGGCATGCTCTTGAGACGGTGCCACTTGCCACAGAATGATTCCTCTTTATCCACTGTGCCTGTCGCAAGTGCCCACTCTTCCTCCCAGACTCGAAGAGCCGTTAAAGCCTCCTGGTGTGCCTTCATCGGGCCATCGAGCTTGGAACGCTCTTTGGACAACTCAGCCTTGAGTTCGGCCAGCAGTGCTGGATGGGACTCTTCGACACCCAGTTGAAGCATTGCCTCCTGTTCCAATAACCTGGATTTAGCCGCAGCCCGCAGTTCATTCAAGGGTGCCCTGTTAACAGTGACCTGAATTATTTCTTCAAGCTCTAGGCCAAGTGCTGTTGTGCGTTTCGACAACTCCGCTTTGCCATCCTCGATTACCTTCTGAAGAGCCGCAACACGCTGGAGCACGTCGTCTACATTGCGTATCCGGGTTCGCAGCAAATCGGCTTCATTCTGTGCTGCTGTGATCTGCATCTCGACCTGCGCTATGCGATCACTCAATTCCGAGATGGCGGCCGTCGCGACCTTGGCGGGCTCGTCATTGACCTGCGGCGCTGGTGGAACCGCAGGCTTCTTGTCGCGCAAGGCGCGAAGCCCGACAAGTGAAAGCCGAACTGATTCCCGCGCACGATCCTGTGCCGGCTGGTTCACTTGCTCAACAAGCTGGATGATGCGAGCATTGGTAGCCTCAAGTACACCTCGAATGGCTGCTGCCTCTCGCGCTATGACGTCGGTGCGAAACGCTATAAGCTCATCCAGCGAGCTGGCGCCATCACGGTCAGTGACCGGGATGTGAGAAAAAATGACAGCGCGGAGTTCTCCCTGCAATAAGCTGTCGTCGCCTTTGACGTGATCGTTACAAAGCTCTTCGAAGTAACTCTGTGGCAGGTACTTGACACGTGGTAAGGCGCTGCGGGACCTACTGTCGGACAGCGTTCGCCACTCTGGCTCCTTCGAGTCTCGGATCCATTCAAGCTGTGCCTCGAACGAGCTGGCCTTGTTGTCCTTCGCCAACCGGAAGCGTTGATCGGAAAGGAAAGAAAAATACTTTTCGTTCGGCGTGTCTCCAAGTACCCCGATGACGTCGGCAAGGGCACTTTTGCCGCTGCCCTTCCTGCCGATGAGCGCTACAAGGTCCGTATTCAGAGGGATCGTAGTCTTGTCGAACCACGCCCCAGGCTCGGGCGCGCCAGCACGCTTGCGCACGTGCACGTTCTTGATGAAAAGCTGTGGGTTCTTCTCGACAAAGTCGACTTTGGGCGGCAGGGCTCCGACATGGGAGCGGTTCGCGGGCTCCCGGCAAGCCTGCAGCAGCCCGGCGAACGTTGGAAGCGCTTTGATCCACGTGGGATTCCCGCCGTGGAATTTCCCATAGTCGGCCACGCGATGGGCATCGCTACCGCGAACGGCCAGCTTTGGGTGCCTGATAGCCGCTTGGAAATCAGCGAAAAAGGCGGCGTTGTCCGCAGTCTTAACCCCGTTGAAAGCGTCTCGGCTTGCTTGGTTGGCGACCTCGAAGACAGCCTCCATTGCAAGCACCTCACGTGGGAAAGAGTAGTGTTCCCTGAAACGGATTTTGTTTACTCCATCGTTGGTGTCAAAGGGTACGAACAAGATAGCGTCACGCTCGCCAAAAGTGCGCAAAGCCGCACCAACCGATTCCGCAGTCACCTCTGCGCACTTTGATCCGGCCTGCAGCGCCGCTACTTCGTCCCTGTCGAGGGTCTCGCGAGAAATCCCTAGCGTCGCCAAGCGCTCTGCGCTCAGGTTCTGACGTGCCCATTCAACGAGGTAGCTGTCCGTCAACGGCTTTCCGCCCATGCTCAGTTTCAGTTGCGATTTGAAGGCGTTCAGCTTATCGGCGGAAAGCTCCGGATTGAGCAACACATGCATGTTTAGACGGAAGCTGCCAGGGGAGACCATCCTCAGCTCAATGCCAGGAAAAATGGTTGCTCTGCACTTCATCGCGCCGGGTCGCCCCAGATACTCACGCAGAGCGAGAACACCATCAAAGGTCCAGTAATCCATTACAGCGACGGCGACACAGCCACTGTCGTTGATTCCGTCAATAACTTGCTTCAGCAAAGCATCTCGCTCGGCCGCTGTCGTGGCATCGCGTAAGCGTTTTCCGCTCCACTGGTACGAGGCCGGCGTGTGGATGTGCAGGTCCCACTTGCCCCAGGTTGCGCCTTGATTCATAGCCTCTTTTCCCCAGAATTCATTAAGCCAGCCGCGTGTACGCGCAGTATCAGCGCCCTGCACCAAACTTCCCGAATCTGTCGAGAAGCGGTGTTTCTAAGTGTAGCGGTCTGGAGAGCAAGGGACAAAAAGACCTCAACCTCTCGATCTCAACAAAACTCAAGCCCCAGGGAAGGCACGACGCCAGCTGGCATCGGCCATCAGTGCTAGCGCCTCTGCCATACCACGCAACTCCCCCTTCGCCGGCGCACGACCGTGGCACTGGTCCCTAACCGGCGTAAGTACAGACGCGCATCGCGTTAGCGATCAACGTTCTAAGTCTCTATAAGTCATTCAATTTTGGAGGTGCAGTCCCATGGCTTACCGCAACGCGGCCTGCAAGCGCACAAAGAGCTTTCAGCGAGAGGTCAAGATCAGCAGGGGGCTGCCCAGCCTCATCGCATCGACGGCGCCAGAGTCAATGTAGTTGAGACCAACCAGGCGGGACCGACGGTGCTGGGTGACCACGCTGGCGAGAGCCTGAGCAAGGAGCGAGGCCGCGGCCGAAAGTCTCAGGGGTGAGGAGCGTCAAACGCCTCCACGTCCTCGATCGGTGAAGGCCCAGTCGCTCTCGTAGCACTAGCCGAGCAGGACACGGAGAAGGGCCGAAGCCCAGGGCCTCGATCTATGCTGGCTCCGTATGTCAGGTGACTTTCAGCCCGATCCTAAAAAAAGAGAGACCCGAGCTTGGATGGCTCTAGCATTGGCCTAGGTAGCAAGGGCGTTGGAAGTTTCGCAGGCACCTTCCTGCCGCGCGAGCAACTACCCTGCAGACAACACTCCGTAATAGACTCCAATCGACTCAATAGTACTATCGGATTACGAGTATCTTGACAAGCATTCTTATTACAACTCTTCAGTGACGAAAGGGTCTTCGATGTATACACTGGACATAAGTGGCGAACAGTCATCATGGCCGCCGCTCCCTGCACAACACCAATATAGCCCGTTCTTCGACTTCCTTGCAGACGCGCTCTTTCAGCACCGGCAGGCAGTTGTTGCGGAGGGTCACTTCTCTCGGAACAGATTCTCCCGAGCCGCAATTATTGCGTCGGCACTAAGCGTTGAGTGCTTGGCGAACTGCCTCATATTCAATCTCAATTTGCCGGCAGATCAATTCATGGAGGCAGATAGGCAAAAACCTCTGGATAAGATTGCCCGCTTCTTCAATAATGAAAGCTTAGTGGGTTTCAGCAAAGGCGTTAGAACCTCGCAGCGATGTCGCGAACTGCTGAAGATTCGTGATGCCTACGTTCACCCTAAAAACACTCCAAATTCTGCAGTTCTAGATAGCCTGCAGGATGCCGGTAATAAGTGGGCCATACCCATTTCAATCGACTTGCCACTTTGGCCTTTGCTAAAGATTCCACTAGCTACGTTTGCATGGGACTCACAATCCTCCGCCGTAGCTTTGGAAGCCGCTTTTCGCTTTCATCACTATGTACTCAGCAAAATCCAAGAAGCCGCGCGCCACGATCTAGCGGTTCTACTGGCTTCGCGTATGAAGCTAGATGAGAAATTGAACTTACTCATGCCCCTAGACGAAAGCCTCATTGAAGAACTGCGTGCTGCTAACGAATACGGATTACATCTGGATGATCTCGGCCTCTCCGCTTGGCTCGGCTGACCAAGCCTGAAGCTTCTGTTTTGCCCTAAACACGCCTAATATTGATGGACCCACTTCTTAATATCATAAGACTCGACATCTCAGGTATCGGAAGACAGCCGTCTTCAACAAGTAGAAACATCTATGGCTCATTTCTCAATCTCCGCATAGACCAGCCGTCATGGATTTACCAAGCACATCCAGACGCGCGAAAAACGGGGAGGTGGAATCGTGCAGATCTGTGTCGCTGAAAAAAGCTTCGTTGCGACTCAGCGATTAGGCCAATTTCGGCCTGCTGCAGCAGCCATTTCCGCGAGGAACGGTCCGCTCTGCCGCGCTGCCGTGTCTGGCGTTTCAATCACGAAGTCTTCTCGATTCTTCCCTTCCAACCACCGGGGCTGCTTACCACGGCCACTCCACGTCTCACCCGTCTGAGGGTTCCGGAACTTCGCTTCGCCCTTCTTCTTTTCTTTGGACCTAGTGCCTACGAGAGGGAAAACCTGCTGAGAGGTGAAACCAAACTCACTGACGAGCGCATGAACACGACGGAGGGCGTCCGCTGATTCAATCTTTCGTGCCGAAGCGATCTCAGCGTCGAGGGCAGCCTTTGCTGCGAGTAGTTCTTTCAAATTCATAGGATCCTGGTGTTTCTTGAACCTCGTCGAGGCTCCGCCCTGGATTATGTGGCTTTGCGCTCCTAAGAAGCAACGTGCGGCGAGCGCCGGCCGCAAGTGCTAAAACAACCAGATGCAGGACGCTCGTCCGAGCGAACTCACAAAGCAGTTGCAGGTCCAACGTACTCTTCAGGAACCAACGCCAACAGTGGGACTACTCGGGCAGACGCAGTGCAATTGAACTTGTAGTCGCGTTACTGAGAGTCGTGGCTGCGGTGCCCGCAATCCCCGGCATAGGGTCGAAGGAGTTTCGCCCCTGTGAAGAGCACAGTTGTCTACAGCTTACTCGCGCTCTACCGCCCTGGCGTGACGAAGCGCGAGCTTCGCTGCTAGATGGAGTTACAGCCGGTTTGTTGGCGTCAAATTAAGTCTCACGGCTCAAGCAGCGCCTAAGCTCAGCCTTATGCTGGTGTATTGTGCAATACATACATCAAGCCACCTGCGGTTCCTCTCCCTCAGGAGGGCACGCATCGTCGCCATGCCCATGCAAGGCTCGCAAGCAGCCTTGGTGATCATCTCCCTACCACTTTTCGCTACTGATCGCACCCTCGCCTCGCGCCGGGGAGTGCCGGTACGGAAGTCCATAGCCACGTGTGGAGCTGCGTTTTGAACTCATTTACCGGACGGGACACCTTGGGGAAAACGCATGTCCCCGTTCTCCCCTCGATAATTTCCAGTTGCTGTCGCTCCACGACTGTGAGAAATTAGCGATCGGCACCTGATAGTACCGATCTACCTAAATACTGAGGGGCGAAAGATGGCACTAGCACATCACTGGCGGCTTCTAGCTCTGGCATTTGCCATTGGCGCGGCAACAGGTGCTCAGGCTGAGATGAGCGCTGAGCTGCAGGCCGAAAAGGATCGGTTGGAGGTCGAGCAAGCGAGACTCGCTCTCGCAAAGTCTCGCGCCGAATTGTCGAGCAGCATGGTTCCCAACCTTAAGGACTACAAACTGGCCAAGCCTGATGCCCCCGTGGTTGAGGCCACAGCGGCAACAATTGCGTTTCAGCAATCAGCTGTGCTCGCCGCGAAGATTGCCGAAGAGGTCGACAAGGCGCTGGGGGATTTGATGACGAAAGCGGTTTTGCTAAACAGTGAAAGGATCATGGAGCTGATCTCCGCCGCCGACTCCGTTGGGGCTCGTCTCGATCTCGCACTGTCCGCCGTGGAGTCCAGCAATAGGGATCTCCAGGATCTCATGGACGCTATCAACAGAGCTGGCACACCGGGTACCAAGACCCTTGGTGCAGCCGCCGCCGCGTTACCCGCTGTGGTGTCCGCCTTCTTTTCCGTGGCATCGACGGCAAGAACCCAATACACGCTCAACAGCAAGTCACACACCGACTTGGCATCTTCAGTCTTGAGGGCAAAGGTTGCATCAGCTTTGTCTGCATCCGGGTACAAGGTATACGACCCTGATGCATACATTCCAGTCGGCTCAGACCTTCAGGTGCAGAAGCAGTGGGCTGCACTGGATCGAGCCCGAAAGGGAGCCAAGAACACCTCCATATCGGCAACCAAGCTTGCAAAGACGCTCCGCGATGCTAACGCCGCAGAAGAGGCCGAGCTCCTTGATTCTCAGGCGAAGGTACTGAGCGGTGTCGTTTCTCAGGCAGAGAAGCTGATGGCGGACCTGATGACGCCTGATGATAAGGGTACTGTCGCAATGGTTGCCGCGCAGCGAGGTTCCTGGCTGCGATCCAGGCTTGAAGACACGGATCCGGCCCCACCCGCGCGACTCAACGTGACAGCCCTCCTTTCAGCGACAGACTTGGTTGCGGCCGATGGTTTCGTTCGAGGGCTACGGATTGCCGTGAGCGGCAACACAATCGGCGAATGGAGCGTACTTGCTCGCGATGGCCAGTTGAGAACAGGGATCGTCCAAGCGTGCGCCCCGGACGCATCGAAAGCATGCGCGCGCGTACTCATTCGCCCTGACGACGAAGTGTCCGCCCGATAGATGTGCCCCGTTAGCCCTGGAGCCCGCTGATCCAGGTCTGCCGGCGTCTGCCGCCAAAGACGAAGTGGCCCCCAGGGCTAGCTTCGTCAGCGGCGCCAGGGCATGCTCTGTTGGCCAAGCAGCTGAGGCAGTGGGCCGTAGCCAACGGATGGAAAGTAACTGCTGTAGAACAAGGACCTCTCCCTAGTTCGTTTAGGTTGCGGCCTCCCGAGGTAACTGGAGCGTTCCGTCCCTGTCGCCTTCTCCGCACCAAAGCCTCGGGAGCCCAATGCATTTGCCTGCCCAGAGCACTGGCTGAGAACGTGTTTCGCTGAAACTTATGTAAGGGTGCGATAGGACTATTGCCAGACGTCTTCCAACCATCCGTCGCATGCAAGTCTGGCGAAATTAATTCCAAGACCCACCAGGCGGCAGAAATACATCTGTTCCGCACGACTGAAAATGTATCGGCGATTGTCTAGTATGTCCCTGTCGTGGCTAAACGTCCGGCCCTACGACTCAATAGAAATTACCAAGTAAATTCCTAGTAGATTTACCCCCGGGTCGAAAAAAATCAATTTCAAACCAACGAGTTGTTTACATCTATCTCGGTTTGCATTAATCTAAGCAAAGCCGGAGAAAGGAAATTCCATGGAGCACCTCATCACTAAATCGCAGGCAGCGTATCAACTCAACATTCCTATCCATCGTCTCAATGAAATGGAGGAAAATGGCGAAATCGAGGTTTTAATACTAGGTGGAGAGCCCATGGTCGATACCTTCCAGGTTTCACGCGTGAGCTGGCATGCACAGCATGTTCCCGAACTTATCCATTCCCAGGCGCTGCTGGCAAAATTCGAGGAGTCCACATACTGATTGTTTGGCGTAGAAAAAGCCACCTTTCCCAAGGTGGCCTTTTTTATGTTCCTAGAGTCAAGGCGAAGCGCGCTACTCGTGGCTTTAATTTTCTAGGAGCGTGCTCAGTATCGGCGATAGCTGATATCGAAGGCGGTTCCTCAGAGGTCTCGGGCGGAGGCTTCTTCTCGACTGTCTCCTGCTGCACCTTTTCAGGAGTGGGCAGCACCACCTCATGCACCAACCGAGTCTTCGGGTTTGCATCCATCGTCGGTCGTGACTCCGAACGTGACCGCGCAGGCTGAGCTGGTGCAGGCTCTGCAGATACAGCAACTGCATGTAAGCCAAGCAGTGCAAGCGACCTCAACCGTTCTGCCCGAAGCCGTGCAGGTGTATCACGCAACACCTGATGCAGGTCAGGATACGCTTCGTTGAGGACAACTGGAAACTGCAAGAAGGCAGTCCTTAAAGCACTCCCTCCAAAAAATAGATCTGGAGCACTAATCGCAGCCTGTAATTTGCCAGTCTGGATTTGAAGACCGATAGAGGCGAGGGCTCGCAACCGCTCCGATCGGACTGAAGAAGGCATTCCTTCCAGATGCGTTTGTAGGGCCTGGAATGCCTCATTCAGAGCGACAAGAATCTTGACGCTCATACCTGTCCAAGAAGCCAGTAGCCCCGCGCGATAGACAAAACCGGCTGCTTCGGGGAAACAACCTCCAGCTTGGGAAAGGCCTCCTGAATCCCTTTTCGGAAGAACTCCGTCCCCCCACCGACCAGCACAATCACGTCCGGGGACATCTTCTCTGCGCGAAGGGAGGTCAATATGGAATTAGTGGTTATCGACGCCAGGGCGTTACTGGCTTGCTCGATGTACGGAGCAATAGCGACGCGCTGCCCAGCTACCAAAATTGAAGATTTACCTTCACGCATGGCTTTTTCAAAGCTCTCAACCGTGGGCTTCACCCCATGTTCTTCGGCCAGGAGGATGCCCGCCTGTTCCAGAACAACCGATGATGCCTGGAGACTTGTTCCGCTTGAACGCATTTGAAGCTGGCCATCAGCAATCAATACCCAGTCGTTGCTGAAGAACCCCGGGTCGATCACCAAAATTCTCGCTTCTTCATCGATTTTCGGTTTCGCTTCGTCATCCTGGTTGATCATGTCGAACAGCCCACCAACAGGCTGAGCAACCACCTTCACCTTGGCAATCTCCACAGTTCTCTTGGGTGTAATGCGGTGCTTGCCAACGAATTTCTTCTCTAGGGCTGCGCGAAGCTTCTCATCTTTGTACTGATGGACTGGCAGACCTGTGACCAGCATATCCACATCAGACATGCCTGACATCAGGAGGCCTGCATGAAACAACGCCTTGTAGGATTGCGTATTCGAGTATTCAGCATGCAGCGAACGCTCCCACAATGCAGCCTGATCAGAAGATACGCCTGCGACAAATGGTTCTTCATCAACCAGAACATGAAGGAAGTCGTCCTGAGCTTTCCCATCGTAGCGGCTTCCAAAACGATCGGCGGGCGCTGCTCCTGCAGGTCGAATTGCTGTTGTCATGCCCTCCTCGCTGTCGCCAAAAGCCAATTTCAGATTCGAGTAGCCGATGTCCAGACCGATGACGTTCATTGCAATCCTTTGCACAATTAGGAATTGCAATTCTAATGCAATTTTTTGGAAGGTTGGAGCTTTGTGGTGGATCAGTTTACGCCCTGTGGTTGTCTAGTCGCCTCGCTCTGTATGGCTCCAGTCGCCCCTCTGTAGTGCCTCTGCGTTTTCCGGCTAGCGAGGCGATTCTCCGCAGCAGCATTTCGGCTTCTGGCTAGTGAGTTGGCGACGCTGGAGCGCCAGAAGCCACCCCACATGCACCCTGATAGGCTGCATGTGGTGGCTGAACGCGGGAAAGATCGCAGCGAGATTGACGATGTTATCATCCATGTGCCCGTTACCGGGTGCATCTACCCTACCAGATGCACCCGGTAACGGGTGGATAGGTGCTTCTAGGGCGGACTAAAGGTTTGTAGCACTCGACAGCGCCTGATGGCGGGCAAAAGCACGCCCTGGGTGCATCTGGGGGGTAGATCAGCCCACGGTAACTAGGCTCATGTGAGGGTATGAATGGAAGGCCATGACAAGGGTATCGAATCGCTTGAGGCGATCGTCACCGACCTGTACGACGAAGCAATGCGGATCGCTGATCACTACTGGGACACGGTGACTGCTCATGAACGCAGGGCCACCGGGTATGAGTCACGTAGCGCCCTAGAACTCTCATGCGTCAAACGCGGCAACAACCTCCAGATCGTGTGGAAGGGCATCAAGTGGTACGGCTCGAAGGCCAACCGCACCAGGACACGGATTGCAATTGCACGCGACAGCAAGAACATGACGTACACCGATGCAGAACTGAAAAAGCACGCCAAAGATTGGGAGTGGGAAGTCGTGCGTGAGACTGAATTGCAAATGCAGTCAATCCGACGACAAGCCTATCATCTAGTCAGGGCAATCATGTCCATACGTGCTGCAAAGGCTGTAAAACGCGTTGCCGATGAGAAGTTGCAAAAGCTACGCGATGGGCGTTGAGGTCTTGCCTCCGCCATGACCGACTAACATCGATTTTTATTCTCGAACGCGGGAACTCTGCATCGTACCCCTGGGGTGCTACTCATGCTCCTGGATACACCGAAGTCACGGATCCATTTCGATAGAGTTCCTGGTAATTCGTTTTTACGAACCTAGGTTCGCGTATGAAGAGAATCACTTTCCCTCGACTAATACCGGACAACGCCTCACAAGGTGCTTTTCTAGGCATGTAGAAGCTGCTTTTTCAAGAAGTGCTGGTGCCCGAATCTATAAAGAAGCGACGTAGAGACTCCCAAAGCAGATGAACCGCTGTGTCCAACTTTCGTCGACGTTGCCACCGATCCGCCCCATGGACATCAGGTACTAGCGAAGCGTCATGGCTCAGTATATGGAGTTCTAGCGCGGTGATCTTTTTTCGCGTACAGGCGTACTTGAGTATCGGTTCACCCGGAGCTATTGGGTCGGGTTTCGCAGCAGCGGATGCTTGAACGTCGGATTACGGCGGCAGTTCGGGCTACCAACGTCTTAGCGGGACTTCCTCATGGTTCTGCAAGCCTCTTCGCTTCAAAACGGGCACTCGTGTTGCATAACCATGGCCGAAGGCAGTGAGTCTCTTGCTGTACGTGTATTAGCTGTAGATTGTTCACGGTATCTGGTTGGATTTCCGCATTCCTCACCTGGTTTCATTCACTTTCACGAGCATCTAGCGTAGCTCGCCATATTTTGTTCCTCTCTTCTTCGGCTTAGATTACCTATCCTCATCGTGGCACCTCGATGCTCGGACATTTCGAGGCGTTCTCCGTATTACGAGCTGCCATGCTCAACCTTCAACATAATCCAACAACTAGCTGTGTGCCTCGGCGCGTATATTTCTCCGCAATTCTGCATGGGTTCAATCTCGGCGACCTTATCGCTGCTCCCCAGTTACAGCGCATTCAAGACGGCTACGCCGAGCCGCTTGATGGTCTCGGATATCTTGCGTTGATTTCCAGGCTTATAGCTCGACCGACGTCCCCTGGCGGCTAGTACTGGCCCTGAGAATTTCCGCACGCTTGGAGGGCATTCCACCAATTTCGAGCCCCCCTGCCCCATCAGTCCAAATACGCTTCGTTTCTGTAGTGCGAAGCACTCAAGATATAAAGTTCGTGCAATGGCGGTCTTTAGAGCCGTAGGGCGAGGTCATGTAATATTAAATACCATGCATTTGACCTTCTGTAGCTTCCCCAGTTTTCGCACATCGAGGGACGTTCGTCCTCAAGCCATCTGCTCAACAGCGATACTTTCCAGCGTGCAAGACCTCTGCTGATCGCCGCGCATCCCTAGTGGGCGCGACTTCGATGATTGGCGCTTCGTGTAATTGGGAAAAGACTCGCGAGTTACCCCGACCAGTGTCTCGCAGGAACTGGCCGTCAATTTGCACCTGCAAACCATTTTTGCCCCTATTCGCATGCACAATGAGGTGCGCCAGCGCCAGCCGGATGTAAATTCTCAACCTGCTGCTCCCTGCCCCCCCGCGCTTTTCATTTGAACCAAGCGACGTGTTCTGCACACGGCCCAGAACGCACTGCACCAGCACCCGATGGCTTTCAGAGCAGCCGTCTATGGCGGCGTTGTTGGCCGCTGAATCAACGAGAGCGCTGGTTCGTGCGAACGAACGCCTACCCGTGCGAATACACATCTCGACTCCGGCTGCACGGACGCATGGTGTCATCACCTAGCGAAATCTTGGTTGGTACGATCAGCCTCCGGCTGCGGTAAGCTCCAGCTCGCCACGGACAGTCGTCGCTAGGCGGGGTGCACCCCGCCACTGCTTTAAAGATCCCCGCGAGAGAAAAGTGAAAAATTGATTTAGCAAGCCACCCGGGATTGACGCGCAATCCGAGACTACGCGTGTCTTCGATGCGGTGTGTAGCCCTGAATCGCAGTAACACTCGGATGGCCATAAACACCTCAACCCCAGCGTATGAGCCTTAATACGGAACCAAGCCCCACTCACCCCCGCGCGCGCCTGCTCGCCATCGTGGCTGTCGAGCCTTCTCGCCGGGTGATGTGTCAAAACCCGGGCTGCGGCCACGGCGTCTATGCCGCCATCCACGTGGTCGAGGACCAAGGCACTCTCATGGTCCTGGGTTCCACCTGCTTCGCGAAGCGATATGGAAGCACCAACGCTCTGGGATTGCCGTCGTACTCTGCTGGTGGTGGCGGCGGTGGAACACTCGACGAGGCGGAGCGCCAAATGCTCATGGAGAACACAGCCGCCTTGATGGCGCGCTTCAAGGAACGCCACGATAGCGCTATGGCGCTCGCCGATGCCAAGCTACGCGCACTGCGTGAACGCGCGAGCCAGCATCAAGCTGCTCGTCGAGCGCAGTTCGCTCCAACGCCCACAAGACCCTTGCAGTCTCTGCCACAGCACCCCTGGCCCTGGCAGCACCAGCAGAACACGTCGGTAGGGGTGGTTCGCGGCACCGATGGTCAGTGCTGGGTTCGGGTGCAGCATCGCGACGGCACGCAGAAGATTGCGCCGTGGCCTGCATTCGATGGGTGGGATGAGGTTCTTCCTCCCTCCGTGGGCGTGCCAGACCTCTCCCTGACTGCTTACGCTGTGAAAGACGTGGTCATGGCTCTCCAATGGCTTCGGGCCCGGGGCTTCTCCACCCCCGAAGTCAGCCGTTGGCCGGAAGTGCTCAAGATCCTCCCACCCGTGGACGAGTCGCCATGAGGCGGGTTCAACGCACCGCCACAGGCTTGGAGCATCGACACAGCCATCTCCGTGCGCGCGCCTCCGGGCGGAGGGAGCGGCGGCATTGGGTATCTCCGCAGGACCTGTGGCGGTACACAGGCCTCCCTGGCGAAGTTCCCCAGCGCCAGCCTCCGCTGGCCTCGCCTTTACTGCGCAATTGGAGGGGTGGCGGACTACCGGGAGGGCGATGATTTCCGGCCTGGCCTGCTTGGCTCCCAACCTGCGCGGACTGTTGCCCTGGGGATCGGGCAATTCGTGCATCGCGCGCCGAGCACGAGCGCGGCCAGCGCTGATCGCCGGTCAACCGCCTAGAGCACGCAAGCGGCCCACGCAGATACCGAGCCACGCGGCGGCGCCCACCCGCACCGGTTCAGCAGCGCGCACAGCGTTTTCATCGTCAACGATTGCATCGAGCCTGCTTGACCTTCGCAATCGCTACTGCGTACGCCCGCAGTGCCTCTCGTCTGCGCTACGGCGAAGGCTTGGCGTCGGCGGGGCAGCTTCCAGCGCCAGCATCAGGAGGCGCCTGGACGGCACCAGATCGATGTGCGCTCATGCCACCCTGCCCTCTTCCCTTGCCTCTCGCTCCCCAGGGATTCTGGAACACGCATGTGTCAGCGCTCTGCGGCGCGGGGAAACCAGTCCCGTAGATCGGCCACCAAGCCACCGGCCGTCACCTTGCCGTGGTACACGGCCTTCTCGATCGACGCATCCACGTACGGTGCAGAGATCGATTCACCCGGCACTATCTGGCAGAGCAGCGCGTCGCGGTCGAAGTTTGCGTGCAGCCGGCACACCAGCGGTCGGTTTCGGAAAATGCTGCATTGGTCATCCTGCAGGAACGTGCACGGCTCACCAGAATGCCGGATAGGCACTACAGGTGCGTCCTGCAGGTCGCGTGCGACGACCACAGCGCCAGCTGGCTCGGCCACCGGCTTGCGGCCGATCGCGCGCCCAATAAGCGCTGCCTCGGCATCAGACACCAGCACGTCTTGGTGGCAGCAAGCAGAGCAGCCTCGGCGGCAAGCGACTTCGGGAGCCACGGCCATGCCGAGCCGATCAGCGGCGCGGTGCAGCCACACGATGGCCTTCGCGCGCGAGGGGGCGGCGAGGGCCTCGTTGACAAGACGCAGGCGATCACCGTTTGCTGGCTGCAGGACCGCCTTGGCGCGAGCGTCCAGCGTCTCGCGCCCCGAAGGGCCGAGGACATCAGTCTCCCGCTGGCGCACGCGGGCGAGATGGGCAGCTCGATCGGCAGAGTCCCAGGTCTTCATCGCTGGCCTAGAAGCCGTACTCGCGCTCGCGCCAGCGGCGCAGCGTCTGGTAGTCGCACTCAGGCAAGTCGATCTCCCCGGCTTCGGCGGCATTGATGATGCGATGACCAGAGCCATCGTGCACCCGGTTGCCGTGCAGGAGATAGAAGAACCAGGCGAAAGGCACGCCCGTTCGGCGGTCGATCACTTGGAGCTTGTCGAGCAGCTGCTGGGACGTACCTTTTCGTGAACTGACTTCGGCGAGATGCTTTCCATACGTCCACACCGGCACGATCGACAACTCACGCAGACCACGGGGACTCGGGTCCTGCCAATCGCTGGTCTTGAGCACCCAGTGCTGGCAAAGGCGGGCGCCGGCGCGGCCCGCGCTGCTGGCCTCCCAGTCCGAGAAAAGACGCCTTGCCTTGCAGGGAAATTTGTCGTGGCCAGGATCCAGGTCTGCCAGCGACTTCACTCCCAGCGGCTGTTTGGTGTAACTGTCCCTGACATCAAAGAGGATCGTTCGGGCGCGCTCGCGCTTGCGCTCCTCAAGCTCATCTGCAAGCCTGAGAAACTTGGCGACATCGATCACACGCTTGACGACATAGCGCGGTGCCCCGAGCGCTAAACGTGCGCCAGCGGGTAGCTCATCGCCGCAGGCTTCCTCGACCAGGTCTTGCAACGTGCGCGGGGCAGACCAGCGCCGGAGCAACTCGCAGTCCAGAGTCTCCTGCTGCAGCTCGATCTCGATCTGCACGAAGTTATCCTGGGCTCCGCCTCGATCGACCACCAGATAGATCTCCGTCAACTCCGTCTTGGTCAGCCGCAGCTGTAGCTGGCTGAGGCGCTCGTAGGTCTGCAGAGCGCGCGCGCCATCGGCCAGATACTCGCTGGTCAGCCAGGCAGCATGGTCCGTCGATATCAGGCACCCATCCGCGCTGGCAACACCGCGTCGAGTCAGCCATCCGCCTTCGCGGCTCGTCGCCCACGCCACGGAAGCGCAGCCCGAGACACCGCGAACAGCCGCCAGGAGCGTCTCGTGCCTGTCCTTGTCCCGGGAAGAAGTCAATGGCTGCGCGACGGCGGCTACAGCTTCAGCCAGGCCAGGGATTTCTATCGTGTACTCATGCATTCGTAGTCCTGTCACGTTGGCAAAGCAAGAAGATGCATTCTCTCCGCCGCCTGCTTGACGCGGCGTGTGCACGGCCGCACCAGGTCGCCCGCACTCTGTCCCGCGATGAGCGGCTAGACGCCCGCCAGGGGCGCGGAATCTACTAGCGGCAGGTTTCCTTGACTGCTGGACGGGTGCGTTCGTCCAGCCTACGCCCCTCAAATGCTATACAGGCAAGCGCCAAACAGCCAATGAACAATGCAGCAAGTGCTGGCCAAGCCGCTTCCCCCGTGAAAAGCGAGCTCGGCGAGACTTTGGTCGCTGCGAGGAAGCCGACCAGGACGCATCCAAGACTTGAAATGAAGATGAGCAGATATGCGCGCACGTTGCCTCCTACTGGCTGGCTGACCTGCCCAGCTGGCCGTCTTCAATACCCTCGGCCACACGCTCAAGCGCCAGCCACTCCCCATAAGCGACTGCGCGATCAATCAGTGCCTCGGTGCTTTCGTCTGCGCCAGGCGGGAGGAGCTGGGCAGTACCGGTGCGCCGGTCGAAGCCCTGTTCTTCCTCCACGCGGGTAGCCCTGGCCCTGATGTCGTCTATGACTGCAGATTTCGTAAAACGTCCCATTAGGTCTCTCTCCTTCGCTTCGTCGTCGCGCAGATTGATCGGCATTGCTTGCTGATCCTGGCCGCGCAACTCATCAGGTGTGGGTTAAAAGAAGCGCCTGTGGCACGCACAGCTCGCGGATGCTCAGCCGAGACGTGTCAAGGCAACGCCAGCCGCCATCAGGCGATTAGCTCTCGGTCTGTTCAAGCTTGCGCAGAACATCCCCATAGTTGTCATGCAGTTCCGGCCAGTCGAGCGCTGGCCGAAGCGCCTCGCCGTCCAATCGCCCACTCATGACCGCGAGGCGCACGTTGGGGTGGCGCGAACCGACTGTGGCCAGCCACCCGGCACAAGCCAGTTCCTCCCCTTCCTTGGACTGGTGGCATGCGAACAGGGGGGCTCCAAAGCTCGGGCCGAATCCGCGTGCATCGGGACTGGTGGCAACAAGTCCGCGCGCTTTTTCCAGTGAAAAGCCGGGAATGTCGGCAGCGCCTTTGTCACATCGCCATGGGCAACCCGGGCACGGGCGGCTAAGCAATCGCAACCCCTCGTTACCCCTCTCCTCGTTCCGACTATCGCAGGACTCAGCCATCATCTCCCCCTTCGTTTCGCTTTCACCACCTCGCCCACGCCCCCGAGTACACCGTCGAAAGCATGGATGCCAGCGCCAGCCAGACAAACAAGCAGGCGTATCACGCGATCGAGGACATAGAGCTCGGCTTGGCCAGCACACTCCGTGCACGGTCTGCCATCACCTGGGCATCGAAATCGCCATCATGGCCGATGGCCCAGGCAGGGGGTTGCTTGCGGACGCCGTCCTTCGTGAAGAGCTCGACGTAAGCCGTCGTGGCCTCCAGGGCATCGCGCTGCTCCTCCAAGCGGGAGGCGAGTTGATCGCGCTCCCACACAAGCTCTTCTACGAGGGCGGCGTAGTCACTGTTCGAGAGCTGGGACATGCTTTCCTTCTCCATATGGGCAAACCTAGTAGATGACCATGCAGCTCGTCCGACCGACCGCGCTGCAACCATGC
Organism: uncultured Comamonas sp.; assembly: GCA_963520865.1. Taxonomy (GTDB): domain Bacteria; phylum Pseudomonadota; class Gammaproteobacteria; order Burkholderiales; family Burkholderiaceae_C; genus Comamonas. The sequence goes on along the minus strand of CAUQST010000029.1, from coordinate 16,967 downwards.
AACGAATTGTCTACAGCCGTACCTTGGTGTCAAGGAAAATATGATAGTTAACTATTGTTTTTTCTTAAAACGACAGTTTTATAACCATCTACTTTCTGCAGCCAGTGTGATATAAAAGTATTGTTTTCAACAAAGATGCTAGTTTCATATCATGCGATCACTACAGGAATTCGCTGCGACGATGAGGGAGGCGAAGAAGGCTCGCCGACTGACCGTCAACGAACTGGCGACCCGGACGGGGCTGTCCGCCCAGTCCGTGCGACACGTGCTTGAAGGCGCTACAGCACCGAGGCTTACAAACGCCATGGCGCTGGCGCAGGAGCTGGGTTTCGAGCTCATGCTGGTGCCCAGCGAAGCTGCACAGTCGCTCGTCCAGCGCCAGCACGCAGGGCGCACCGTGGTGTCGGATGTGGAACGACTCATAGCCGGGAACGCCCCAGGCCCCAATCCCAAAGGAAGAGGAAATTGACCATGAGCAGCACCGCACACATCGAATGGGTCCGCGACAATCGCGGCCTTGAAGCAGCATTCAAGGAAGCCTGCAGCGCAGTTCGCAAGCGAGAGGCCGAGGTGAACGACTGGTGGGAGTCGCGGTTTTTCGAGCGGCGGGTGCTGGAGAACGGCAGCAAGAAGCTGTGGCCCACGACCGCAGGCCACGTGAGCCGTGCATACGATCTGCAAGACTGCGATGAGGACGTGCCCGAGTTCTTTTACTGCGACGAAGACGGCCAGCTCTACCCCGTGACGGTCGGCCAGCAAAGCCGCTGCAACACTGAAGACGTGTCGCCTTTCGTGTACGCGGCTTCGGACATCGTGGCGAACGGCAAGGTGGTCGGCCAGGTCATCTACACGGACCACTAGGTCTTGGCCGCCGACTATGCGCACGCAGCCCGCGTGCCGGTAAGGCCGCTTGGTCATCAGATGGCCACGTTGGGACTTTGCCGCCACTGGGGAGAGGCGCGGGCCTTGATGGCAGTGGATGGCACGAATCCCGGAGGGAACGTGCACGGAAAACTAAAAGGAATGGTCGAATGAACACCAAGGTCTGGAACCTGATGTACGTCGTGGGCAACCCTGCGATGTTCACGCGAGTGACAGCGAGCGCCGACAACCCCATGAAGCGCGCGGAGGCTCTTGCCGGTGCAGAAGTAGTGGCCCGCAATGGCTGGCGCGCATGGGTGGAGCACCACGCGACTGGTAAGAGGATTTTCGAGAGCGAGCAGGAGCAAGCGCACCGCGCGGCCCTGAGTGCTACCGAGAGCGTGACCTGACGGGGAGACCATGCAGTACCGAGCCCTTGACGTATTTATCGGCACCTCCAAGCGCCGGGTCGGCCTCCTCTACCAGTACGGCACTGGCCCTTCGGCGATCACGCGCCTTGTGCCGGACCTCAAGTATTGGATGGACGACACAGCCCCCATCCTCGCGGCCAATGCTTGGGTGGCAGACAGCACCGTGCGCGCGGCCTTCCTCGCTGAGCACGCCGTCCAGCCCTTCTTCAACGGGGACGGGGAAATGCTCCCCAACTGGTTCCAGAACCTCCTGCCAGAAGGCCCCCTGCGCCGGCACCTGGAGGAGATCGGCAATCTCGGCAAGGGTGACCACTTCGGCCTGCTCAGCCTGTGCGGCACGGATCTGCCTGGCGCGGTATATGTGGAGCCCGCGCCTCTGGACCGCGCCAGCGTGGCGAGTGTTGTCACCCAGGACAACGACGCTCTTGAGATGTCCGTAGTGCCCGTGCCGGTACCCGAAGCCACGTCGCTATCCGGCGTTCAGCCCAAGCTATCCCTGATCCAGTCCGGTGGACGCTACGTGGCCAGGACAAAAGACGCCAGGGGCGTGCACATCATTGCGAAGCTACCCACCGTTGAGTACCCGCTACTGCCCCAAGTGGAAGAGCTGTCGATGCGCCTCGCTGCAGCGGCGGGCGTGCAGGTGTGCGAGGTCTCGCTGCAGCCCCTTGAGCACATCGACGCTGACCAGCCTTTTACTCTGGGCGAGGGTAAGCAATTTCTCGCCGTCCGCCGCTTCGATCGCGCGGGCCGCAAGCACGTCCATTGCGAGGATTTCGCGCAGATCCTCGGTGTGCCACCCGACCAGAAATACACCCACCCCTATGCTTCCTACGCGACCATGCTCTCACTGCTGGCGAACACCGAGGCGCTGGGGCTGGAAGCCGCGCACGAGCTGCTGCGCCGGATCGTCGTCAACGATTTGTTGGGCAACTTTGACGGCCACCTGAAGAACTTCGGTCTCCTGTACTTGGATGGCCGCACGCCAACACTGTCACCGGCATACGACGTCGTGGCCTACGCGGCGTACCTCACGGGGCGCGGCCATGCGCTTGCCTTCTCCCCGGGGGGCCTAAAGCATGCTCGCGTGTCGCCCGCAGTTATCCGCCAGCTCTGCAACGCTGTGCCTGTGCTCTCCGAGCCCAAGCTACATTCGATCGTCAAGGACACGGTGCGCCGTGCGCATGAGGCCTGGCCAGCCATGATCGAGGCCTCTGCCCTTCTCCCAGAGCAGAAGGCGAGGCTTCTCCAGCACTTCCGAAATACTCCCATGATCGCCTCCCTCGATAAACGCGCGGCCAAAGCCAAGGCGGCAGCCCATGACTGAGACCTCTACCCAGATCTTGGCTCCGGCCGCGCCGGTGAAGGTGCACATCGACCCAAGCTGGAGGCCGATACTGGAAGAGATATGCCTGCTCAAGGATGCGCTGGACCATATTTTTCGATGGCATGGCGAAGGCGGGAATGAAGCATGGATTGATGACGCACTTCGTCCGTACGGTTTAGACCTGCAGGACTTTGCCGAGGGCTCGAAGGAAGACGGGCCCACCTTTCCCGACCGCTTCGTGGCAATGCTTCTGGGTCGCGCGTTCTATCGCCTCGACCGTCAGCCGACCATCCAGTTGATGGAGATCCCGCCATGGGCCGTTTTGGGCTGGGTGCGCGAAGACCTCTACAAGGAAACGCCATCCCTTCCCCGCGAAGACTTGGAGACCAGGGCCCACGCCGCCAACCAATGGGACGGTACCGAGTCGTGCGTTGACGTCTGGACCGGGCTGCCGCTGTACCTAGCGGGGGAAGGCAAGAACCGTACACAGCTTCAGCGCCTGGCAGGAGTGGATCGGCTGGCGCTGGTGGTCGAACACCGTTTCCCGGAAATGCCAGGCTTCATCGCCTCTCCGGTGCCGTTTTTTCCATGGGCAGTCGCCATCCAAAGCGATACGCACCCTATTCAGGTCCTGCCGTTTCGCGAAATCACGGAGAAGCTTGTTCTCAAGCTGGGCTTGAAGTGGGATCCGAAACCCTCATGGCGCGCGCTGACAGCACTGATGCAGCGGGGAGACCGCCCCCTGCGATTCCTGAGATGGGCTGCCCATGGCTGGCAAACACGCCCCGGGCACGCATTGAGGCTGCGCCTTATTGCGGGGGATCGTAACAACGGTGGTACTCGACTTGCCGATGCGGTCCTTGGCGAGTTTCAAACCCCTTCGCCATGACCTGTTTCCCATTCCACAGAGCACCCATACAGACCATGCTTCGAAGTTTCGTCAGTGCAGCCGCGCTCTTGCCTGCCATCGCCCTACTCCCCATGCAAGCCGCAGCCCAGTTCAATCTGCAAAAGCAGGATGCATCCAAGCCAAGCAACCAGGTCGTCACTCCGCACGTACGCGCGGAACTGGTGGCGCATGCACCTGAAGGGATCGCCGTGGGCAAGCCTCTATGGCTCGGGCTCACCTTTGCGCACCAGCCAGAGTGGCACACCTACTGGACCAACCCAGGCGACGCGGGCCTCCCGACCGAGCTGGCGTGGAGATTGCCCCAGGGCATGGAAGCGGGCGCCATCGCATGGCCTCTGCCCCGCAGGTTCCCGCTTGGAAAGCTGGTCAACTACGGATATGACGGCTTCGTACTCCTTCCCGTTCCCGTGTCCATCTCCTCGTCATTCAGCCCTGGCCAGGCCGCTGAGGTGGACGTCAAGCTGCATGCCACCTGGCTGATGTGTCGCAAGGAGTGCATCCCCGAGGAGGGCGATTTCGTCCTGAAGCTCCCCGTGCGCGCTCCAACGGTCGCTCATGCAGAGGCCTTCGCGGCAGCGGCGAAGGCCATGCCTCAGCCACTTCCCAACAGCGCAGGCAGTATGGCGCGGGTGAACGGCGCCCACCTGGAGGTCGAGGTCGCTGGACTTCCAACGGAGCTTCGCGGAAAGGATTTAGAGGTCTTCTCGGAAGTCCCTGGCGTGGTCGAGACAGCCGCTCTCAGCTCCCAGCGATGGCAAGGCAAGGTATGGACTGCCCGCCTCCCGTTGGCCGCGCAGCGCAGCGCCAGCCCCAGCCGGATGCCTTTCGTACTCGCCCATGGCGGCAAAGGGTGGCGAGCGGATCTGGGAATGCAGGGCGGATGGGCCAGCTCTGCAGCGCAGGGCACTTCCCGGCCCTGAGCGACCACACAGGGCGGAGTTGCTGGACAAAGCAACTGGGCAGGGCCTATCTCACATCAAAAGCGAGCAGGTAGGGTGTGCGGCCGACCAACTGCCGTCTGGTCAACTGCAGACCCTTCAGCTTTCGCGTGAGGTGACATCACCCAGGGCCGCTATGACGCGTCCCCCGGCATGGTAGCCCTGCGCTCGATTTAGGCTGTGAAGGCTTTGATGCTCGGTGGTGGATCCATCACTCGAAAAATTTTTGACCCCGAAAACTGCCAATGCACGCGGCCACTTTTCCACTACGGAAGCGGGGGGCGAGCCGAAACGGCACGTGCCAGAACGCTACACATATTTACGGGACTGTTCCTGTGCATATGGAGATACGTATGAAAGCTTTTCTGGCCCACCTGGTACGCGCCGCAATGTTTGTTGTGCGGGCTTTACTTCACTGCGCCTGGTTTGCGATGCGGCCTGCGCTCGCGATGCTGTGCTATCTGCTTGCGCAGTACCTCGCCGCGTTCGTGGCGTTCTGCGCGATTACTCTGATGCTCCGCTGACAATGCTGCTAGGCCGATGGCCCAGCTCCTGTCGGAGGTCAAGGCTGGGTTCGGAGCGCATAGATGCTCGTTCGATGGGACATTCCGCGCAGCGCCAGCCTGACCAAGCTCTGAATTGAATCAATTAATTGCAAACATGTGCAATGCAGAATTGCACTAAAATATAGCTGCTTTAGGCTGTGTCGAAGCCTGCTGCCTACCTTTGCAAACCCGAAGGGACGACATTTCACCCATCAAAAAGCATCCGATCTCCCACTCGCGGAGTTCCGGCAGGTAGGCACCGGGCAGATCCGCCAGTCAGGATATCCATGCAACACGTTCACACCCCTGCCGATGCCGTCTCCAAGCTCAAGAAGGCGGCAAAGCTTCGCGTACGAGCCGCCCCCAATCTTCTGCATGCCCACGCCCTGGATCAGGTCGCCAAGGAAGCGGGCTACAGGCACTGGAAGCATGTGACGGCCTGCGCCACGAACAGCGGGAGCTCGTCGGTCGCCGTGGCCACCGCACGCACGAGCACTTCGGATCGGCATCCCATGCAGCTGCAAGACTTCACTATCGTCTGCGGCCCATCAGGTTCCGGCAAGACGCTCATGGCCTACGACTACGCCCTGAACGCAGTGCGAGAAGGTCGCACGGTGAGGGTCGCCGATGTTGGCGGCTCCTACGCGAAGTTGGCCGAAGTGGTTGGCGGCACAATGCTCCGTGTCAACTCCAACGGTTTCAACTCCCAGGCCTTCGGTGATGTACCGCTGACCGTCGCCGATTTCGAAGGTGCTAAAGCAGCTGGCGCTGGCGCCCTTGACGCTGGGAGCTTCCCATTCGTGACAAACGCTGACGCAGGCGAGGTCTGGATCATTGACGAAACCGAGACCATTCCGTTCAGTCAAAAGGAACTGCGGCTCATCCTGGAGCGGCACTTGGCTGCTGGCGGTTCAGTGCTTGTGACGATGCAGCAGTCGCCCGAATCTGCGCTTGCCCAGGCATTTGCAGAGATTCCGACCCGCGCGAATGTGCGCCGCGCGATGGTGACGCTCTCGCGCTTCCGACCGATGCGGTGACCAATAAGACCGTCCATACTCTGACCGGGTAGCATCACGTCCTAAACGACACAGGGAGCTACGTGGACAGGACCGCCATCGATACAGTGAGAGAGGTAGCCCCCTCCCCGGGCAAGCACGAGCTCGCCGCGAGTATGTGGGACTATCTTGCAGGGATCGACAGCTGCGTTATCGCACCAGTGCCGGATTCAACGGGCTCGATACGGGGCGATCGGCTGCACATCCAGTGGTGGATTGATCCATCGGGCCGGTACTTCGCCGTCCAAGCACTCGACACAATGGACGCAAGTCATTGGGAGGTGTTCCATGTGCCTGTGGCTGAGGACAAGTGCGTCGCAGGCTGCCGTTTGAACTGGGAGGCGGCTGCGGGTCGGTCGCTGCTTCCTTCCCTTTGGGAGAAGGTCTTCAACCCTGTGCTCGGAGCGCCTCTGGATAGTGCGCGAATCCCCACGTTCACGGACCTGCTCGCAGCTGGATGCTCCCAGAGCGGAGTCACTGCAGTCCTGGACAACCGCAGTGCCATTGCCCACCTGCAAAGCGAAGTGGAGTACTGGACACATCTTTCCAAGACGCTGTCCAAGCTCCCCCAGCGCCAGCGCCGGATCCATCACCAAAGCCAGCCCAGCACCGCAGTCTCCGTGCCTGAAGCACCGCCAATTGGACCCGAATTGACGCTTGCTGACATCGACGCTTGGGCTGCGGCAAACATGGACCGGATCACCATACTGCCGCGCGCCATCAGCGCCACGAAGCGCAGCCCCTACGAAAACGCCGCGTTTCTCTACGATTGCCTGGAGTTGCTGGCGACCGAGTACACCCAGGTCAAGACTGGCGCGGCCGACCGCTTCGCGTTCAAGGAGAAGGCCGATGCGATGGGGCTGGAATATGGAGGCTCGGTCGATCCGACAAGAGCAGGGGAGCGCGGAGACCAATACTTCATTCGATGGAGGGGTCGCCGACGATTCCTCGACCAGCACATCACAAAGGGGAGCGCGCGAGACCCCCGCTTCTGCCTACGGATCTATTTCACGTTCGACGAAGATGAGCAGAAGGTCGTAGTCGGCTCCATGCCGGCCCATCTCGATACATCCAGCTCCTGAGGAGGCACCCTTGGCCGGAAAGAAGCTCACAAGCGACCAGAAGCGTGCTCTGCGCAAGCGCGAGGAAGAGAAGCGCAACCGCCAGCGCCAGCATGAGAGAAATCGCCGCCTGAACAGCATGGATGACCTGATGGTGACGGTAAGGCTGGCTGCGATGGGCGAGGTTGCTCCGGAGGAGGTTGAGGCGTCTTTGCTCAAGCTTTGTCAAGCCAAGTCGATCACGGCGAGCCTGAAGGAAACGCGCTTCAAGTCTCGCGCCTGGGATCTGCTCCGGGAAACCACTTCGCGCATGGTGTCGATGACACGTGGCCACGTTGAGTTGATGGAGCGGGACATGGCCTTGCTGGGGCGTTTGTACATGATCGATCAGGAAGACCAGTGGTATGACGCCTGCTTCTTTCCCATCGAGACGGCCGTCGCATCGGGTTGGGATCTGGCTGAGGTCTTTTCGAGCACCGCTCAGGAGATGGACCCTGCGCCTCGCGAGGGGGCATACTTTTTTGGACTACCGCTCCTTTCCAGTGCCGTCCATATTGCGATTGCTGGCTCAACCGACCCCAGCGTGCCTGAAGAGGTCTACGTGGTCACCGAGAAAGGCTGGAATGCAATCAACAACGCCGTCTGGCGCCGCGAGCTGATGCCAATCTTCATTCGGGGCATGGCGGCTCGGACAATTCTGAGCGAGCTCGATGACATCTCCTATGCCACCGAGGTACTCCTGCAGCGCCAGCCCCATGCTGATGACGAGGCTGCGGACAGCAGGCAAGGCGTCCCGGTCTTGGATCGTGAATCACGGGCAGTCGTTCGTTGCCTCGGTAGCAATCTCGTGGACGAAATGGACGCTTTCATCCAGGCCTCCGAAGGCATGAAGACGGCTGGGCAATTTGCTGCCTACAGAGATGGGCTGGCTGCAGGCTTACAGGAGGCAGCGGCCGAAGGGACACAGCTCAAGGCGCAGATAGAGCAGCTGAGGCGTGAGATCAACGTTCTCCGCGAGCGCACTCCAAGTGCCGCGTGTCCACCTGCCAACGACTCAGCCGCGACCATGCACGTCGGAGGCCAGGATGTCTCCCTGGCGCACCGCATGGCGCCCCTCTTCTCATAGCGGCGCCGAGATCGCCGAGGAATGGCCCGCCAGCGCGGTGGTCGTGACCCAGCAACCGCCTGTAGCCAGCCCGTTGCGCGAGTGCCAGCCAGAACGTGCCAAGTGCCCCGCTAGGCGCGCGTTTGAGACGTTTTCGACCTCGATAAGGTCGATGTCCTGCCGGGGCTCACAAAGCTCCGCGATCAAGGCCTTGAAGAAGCCCAAGCCCTGCCAGTGCACGTCCAGAGAGATGTCGGCAATCACAACGACGCGGCGCGCGCGGTCCAGATGCTCTGCGGGAACGGCCGAGGCGGCATAACGCGCGCCTGCCGACCGCCCACTGAGGCACCGGTAGTAGATGTGCACGCCGTGCGCCATATAGCGCCTGGACACCATCGGCAGGTAAGCTCGCAGCTGCGCGTCGGCAAGGCCCTGTTGGAGGGCCAAGACAACGTCTTGCAGCGCCAGCGCCAGCCTATCGGGCAGGTGGACCATCTGCATCTGCATCTGTGGCGGTCCGTGAGATAGCATGAGAAAGCGGGATGAGGTGCTCCTTGCCCGCTGCTTCCCTCTGAAAGTCATGCCAGGATTGCTTCGCCAAAATAGGCCTATGGCCGTAGCTGCGTACGCGGCTCACCATCTCCAACATGGTCTTGGGCTTTTCGCGAGATAGTGGCCCCATCGCATAGAGATAGGTCCCCTCGGCGCGGATCTTGTCTTGCCGCGAAGCCTCCTCGCGCCAGCGCTGAATGCTGCGCACGGCCTCATCATGTCGCGCCAGTGCCGAGTTGAATTTCGCCAGTGCCAAGGCATCGGCAAAGGCTGTCTTGGTAGAAGTCCGCCGCTCGATCAGCATCTCGCAAACCAACAGAAAGCTCTCGGCGGACGCTACCCTGCAGGCATCCTCGATATCTACCTCAGCTGCGCAGAAGGCGGACATCACCACCAGCGCGGGGAACAGGTCCTGCACATCGTCCGGAGATTTCGGGTTGTCGGAGTCTTCGATGAATTTCGATAGCCCCCCCAGGGTCAGGTTCGAGTAGGGTTGCAGCGAGGGGCAAAGCGCCTTGATCTCTCCACCAAGCCGCTGCAGCCACACCGGATCTTCTCCGACATGTTCCCCTATATAGGCATCAAGATAGCCGTCAAGCGCCTCGGGCACAGCATGCGCATGGGCGACGAGCGCAAGCTCGTCCGGCGTGCGCGCTGCTGCGCGTGAACGCGCTTCTTGAAGCTTCGTCCGCAAGGTCTCCTTGGCTACGTTGCGCAAGGCCGCCAGCGGATCGGGTATGGCACCTCTACCCATCGGCTGAAGAACATTCGAGCGCTGCTGCAGAGTGTTGAGCTGAGCGTCAGCCCGCATCCAGTCGGGGATGTCCCTGGCGACCAGGAACTTTGATTGCTGGTGACGGACATAAGTTTGCCCCTGCTCAACGAAAGTACCACCCGAGCCCGCATCCAGCACCGCGTGCTGACCCAAGAATGTGAGGGGGATGCCGAGCGGCCTCAGCTCGAAATCAAGTGGCTCGCCGCTTCTGGAATACGGGTAGCTGCTCAGGTCCTCGCGCAGGTCGAACCCACCGCCGAGCTGTGCAGATAGGTAGGCCATGATCCGTACGGGATCTCCGGAAACACCGGGCACAGGCATCAAAGGACCAGAGGAAGCTGGGACGGCCCGACCGCACATGATCTCGGCCAGCGCATCGAAGATGGCATCGCTATCCGGATCGAACACCACCGGCACGACGCCACCCAACATCCAGTTCTCGATCACGCGGCCAAGGCAGCGGCGCTCCTCATTGAAGAGCCAGCGGATGGCAAAACCATTCGGCATCCTCTTGTCCCGCTTGATTGCACTGGCCAGAGGTGAGAAGGCCTGCGGGATCAACTCGTTCGACACGAACTGGCGGGTGATGGCATCGTTGGTGGTGGCCTGCTGGTAGGCTTCCTCTTGGGCCAATTCCTCGGTATAGCCCTCCGGCAATCTGCTGAGCAACCCGGTGAGCACATGCCAGGAAAACGCACTGCCATCGCGGAGAACCGCAAACTCGTAGGGCGGCACGCCCCAATCGAGAAGCAAGGGCGTCATAGGCTCCCAGGGCGGGTTCAGGTATGCAGGGCTCTCATCGAGCATCAGCATCTTCCCGTGACCCTCGGAATCTCTCCTCATATGCTCGAAGGTGCGCTCAAAGATCGCATCCTGCGTCGCGGCATCCGCATCCAGGGTCGAGAGTCCGAGACCCTCCGCTAAAAGGCTCGCAGCAGCCAGCGGAATAGAAGCGTGCCGCGAAAGCTTCCAGGCGGCGCCTGCGATGATCTGAGCTCGGGAAAGCGCCACTCCAGGCGAAGCGACGGCATGGCCGCTTTTGACGGCCTCCTGAAGATCGTGCAGGGAGCGGTAGCCCAGCATTTGGGCCAGTATTCCCTGCGCCTGCATGAGGCTCAGCTTGCCATGTGGCCAGTTCTTGATCAGAGTGCGGGAAATTTTCGTGAAGCGGCGCGAATCGAGGTCCGCCCGGGTGACTGGGATGCGCATGGTTCCTTCCTTCCGGTGGCGACGGAAATCAATTCGGGGGCTGGCTTGCCGGGGAGTGCGCCACCATGAAAAACGGAAATGCGTTCAACGATGAGGGGTGCGGGTCTCTGGCGATGCCTTTACCAATGCCAGCGGTACGGAAGAGACCATTCCGAGCGCCAATGATGCCATAGGAATATCTCGGAATCGAAGAATGGACGCGGCACCAGGGTGCCCGCGTCCAGCGTTTTGTGAGCATCGGAATCGACAAGGAGCGTTGGGCGCTTGCCACTGCTTCCTAAGGCTGGCGGACGGAGTTGATCTCGATTGCCGCAGGGATCGTTTCCGCCTCCATTCCACACCGGATCCCACTGAAGAGACGGGCCAGCGCCAGCTGGAGCGAGGAGCCCGAGGGCGCGGGCCGTTGGCGCCTCGGAAGTTCTGCACAGCCACCTATCCGACCTTATCCTCCGCAAGGAAAGTGGACGCTTGGCTTCACCTTCCTTGTTAAGCAGGATCGGCGCGGCCAGCTGATCCAAAACCGGACCATCAGAGAGGCTTGAGTCCGCTTTTCCAGGCCGCCAGCGCGTGGGACCACGGCGATGGCAGCGGAGTATCGCCTCGTTCAATCAGGCGATATATGGTGGACTGATTCACGCCAAGGGCCGCAGCCCACGCCACAGGCTTGATGGCCCGCGCATCCAGCAGGGCTTGCAGCTCGTTCCCGGTCACCTCACCAGCCCTCTCGGGTCAGCAGTGCAAAGGCCACATGCTTGGCCCACCAGTCCAGCCAGGACGGCAGCGCGGCTTCTGGAACGCCATAGCGCAGCGCGGCCCAGGCGGGCGGAGGTGCTTCGCCCACATCAGGCAATTGCGCCTGCGCATTGGCCGTGATCCAACGCCACAGCCCAGCGCTGGCCTTGGCCTTGAGACACACCGCCAGCACGGCCACGGGCACGCCTTCATCCAGCAACTGGAAAGTGGCGGCATTGGCCTTGATTTCCCCAGTCACGCTATAGCCGCTGCGGCGGCTGTCGGCCCAGCCCTTGCCGGTATTGAGCACGGGCAAGAGCGTGCGGTCGATGATGCCGGCCTGCTCGCAGGCATCGCAGTCTTCATGCGTCACGCGCTCCCGAATGCCGTCATTGAGCACTGTGTAGACGACGTAGCTCATGCCGATCTCCCGATAAGTCGCTGCACCGTGTGTGCCAGTGCTGGCTGTCCAGCTCGCGCTATGTCGCTGCCTTCATACCTGCCATGGCCTGCCTGGGCTAGCGAGCGCAAGAATCGCATCGCTGCTGCGTTGCTGTCCGGGCCGATGTACAGCACATCAATGACGCCTGGAAACGCTTTGGCGGCTGCCAGCGCTGCCACTTCGTCGTCGGGCTCCCCATCGCTGATGACGAGGATGCGCCCAGGATTGCGCTCACGCGCGGCGTTTAGAGCCAGATGCAGTGCAGTGCTCCCGCTGGCTGGTGGTAGCGAGGACGCATTCGGCACGGGTGTGACATCTTCGGCGAATGCCAGGACTTCGTGGCCTGCTGCTGTGGCAGCAATTGCTTCGCCCAGTAGGGAATGCTTGCTGCGGCCACCCCAGGCAAGGCTGTCCATCGAGCCGGAAACGTCCGCAAGCACGACGGTTTGCCCGCTGCCCAGGCGCGTCATGCGGTCGTGAGCCTTTGCCACGGTGCCTGTGTGCTGAGGCAACGAGGCTTTGGCTTTTCCAATGAGGCTCTGCAGGGGGTTTACGAGTTGACGTGTCATGTTGTGATAAATGTGTCGAGTGGGACGACAGCAGTGAGGCCCGCGCAAAATTCAATGAGTTGGGGCCGTACATCGCGCAACGCCGCCACGGTCGATATTTCGGCTGTCGCCGTGTTGTAGTCCACGATGTGGTGCCGCGAAAAGCGATAGCGGCCCATGTTGATGTAAACGCGCCGACTGCCACGCGAATAGACATGCGAAATGCTGATTTCATCGGGTGCACGGCCCACCAGCTCTGCAGCCTGCAAGATCAATGCGCGATCCCGGTTTCTGGCAATCTCGGCCAGATCGCGGGCCTTCGCAGATTCATCGCGCATCATGTCAAGCATGGCATTTGTGACTGAAGGGCTGCGCGCCAAGGCTTCTACACAGCAGCCACGGGCCAACTCTATGAGCTGGTCATCTGTGAGGCCGGAGAAATCAAGGCCTTCCATCAATCGTCCCTCGCGCTTTTCAGTTCATCCACTGTCTTTCCCATGGCTGTTGCATAGACATGCCACGCCGTCTCATAGCGCGTCAGAAGTGCATCGGCCACGGCATGCCGCTGCTTTTGTGTCACCCGCGAATGGCGACTTGGAGGATTGAGCATCGTGTGGATGATGCTGCTAATTTTCGGGTCGCCCAGGGTGTCAGCGAGCACCAGAAGTTCACCAGCGAGCCACCAGCCCCCTGATTTCTCCAAGCCTGCAGCCACCGCTGTGCGGTCAGCTTGGCCCTCGGGGTAGAGGCCTTCGTAGCGATGAATGATGCGGCTCACCCAGCCGGATGACGCTTTGTCTTGTGCGTGAATCATGATGCCCTTTGCGTGCAAATCGGCTGCCTGTGCGGCAGAGAAATTGTTCGCGAGGTGATTCAGTCGTACACGTAGCCATCTTCTCCATCCCACTGTGCATCGACCGTGGGCGCGGGTTGTGGATTCCGGGCCAGATGGGGATTCGCTACTTCAAACTCTTCGCGGCAGACGTAGCGGGCATCGAGCAGACCTGACTCGTTGAAATACAGGCTCCCGCTGGCCCAGTTGAAGGCATGTATCGCATCCGCCGTTGCACCTTCGGCTTGGGGGGCAGTGAGCGCCGCAAACAAGCGCTCTGTGCACTTGCTGCTATCGAGCAGGCGCCCGCCTGCGGCTTCTTCATCGTTGGGGTTTAGGCCTTTGTTGAGCCACTCGCGGAAGCAGCGTCGGGCGGCGGCCTCGCTAGGGCCGTGGCCAAGGTAGACGATTTCGCCGCGAGGGCTGGCTTGGGTGCCGATGAGAATTTTCATTATGGTGACCTTCCACGAATGCCCTGCGGAGCGGGAGCAGCGAGGCTGCCATGAGATGAATATATTCGCAATTTGCGGCAACCTCAACCGGGCGTTATGCCGAGAGGCCCTTGGAGTGGCGTTCTCAGCTTCCGGTCACTGCACCCCGTCCGACGCGAACGCCTGGACGTGGGACGCGCACAGGCCCCGAGCGGAGTAGTACGCTTCGTCGATATCGGCCACATTGAGGCCAACGTCATAGGCTTCGATGCCGCTGGCGCTGAACACGATGGAACCGCCGCTTTGCTCTTGGTTGTACTCGCGGCCCAGATAGAACTGAGCTGCAATGGTTGGGCACCCTTCCCTCTCGAAAATCGCATAGGCGCCGCCGTCGGCCAGCACATCCGCCTGCATCGCGGGCTCTTCCGGATCACCGGCCAGGAAGATCTGCTTTGCGTCGTCCCAAGCGTAGAGGCGAAAGCACCCCGCAGTTCGCATGTTGTCCGGTGCCGCAGCATTCCACCAGGCGCACAATGCCTTGACGCCGGGGTGCGATTCGTACTCACCGAACTTCGGCTCATCCGAGCGCGCCATCTTCGCAAGGGCTAGAGCCCGCTCCAAGGCGGCGGCGTCGCCCACGATGGTCTGCCGTCCCTTGGCATCGTCCAGTCCGGGACGTGTGGCACGCTTGGCCATTGAAACCCGCGAGCCGTGGAAATCGGCCACGCTCGAAAGCACCAGTGACCCATTGCCGGCGTAGTGCTGCAGGCCGGGGTTGTTCCAGATACCCCACAGCCACTCGTCGCGGCGGTAGACGATCACGAACTTCTGACCTTGAGGGGACTGCGGCGCCCGTGTGCAGGCCTCATCCAGTGACGCGGCAGCGATGTTCGATTCCTTGTACCAGCGCAGGAACGGCGCGTAAGGCTCCAGCTCCACCAGCTGCTGCAGCGCCGCTTGCGCTTGACCTGGTTCAGGGTAGGTGTCGGCCAAAGTGGCGTGAGAGCCGAACGTGCCGACTTCGCGCATCACCACACCTTCGACAGAGCGGTCAGGCCTTTCGATCAAGACCAACGTGGGCATGTTGTCCCGGGGGCTCACCGCCGCTATCGACCACAGCCCATCCCACGAGTTGGGGCGGTGCTCAAGGCGGATGGACTTGCCGTGAAACGGCGACTGGCTCAACAGCCCTCTGATGAAGGCGTCTGCATCACTCCCAGCGCCAGCGAGCTCCCAGGCTGCAGGCAAGTAGTGGTACAGCACGGTGGCGTCCCCGGACACACTCGGGGGGTAATCGCCGTCGCGCACGACAGCAACGTAGCGAAAGCGGGGAGCCGCGTATCCATGCTCATTCGCAGGGAACGTGCTGGCGATGATCAGATCACGGAGTGCAAGGCATTGAGCGTCGTTCATGGGCTTCTCACTGGTTAAATGGACCAGTCCAAGAGTAAGGTGACGCCCTGAAAAATCTCCGGGGAAAAGCACAGCTTTCAAGAGCTTCTCACAGAAAGTAGCAGCGAGCGCGTGCGACCCCGAACCGAAGCGGGGCTGATGCGCTACTGGTGGGGCGCTGGCTGCGGGCGCGGCGCCGCTGCGAGGACCGCGGACTGCTCGATGAACAGCTTGCCCGCGTCGTCTGCTTGGTCGAAATGACGCAGCAACTTGGCATGCCGCTCGGACACCAGGTACATCCTTCCCGAGGTCTTAGGGGCTACGGATAGAACGCGCAGTGGACGTATGAGGGGCCAGGTCAACCCCGCCGCACGCCACTTGTCTATGTCCAGTGTTTTCCAACGGCGCGCTACCGCGACATCCTCGATTTCCAGCAGCTGCTGGATCAGGTGACTGCCATTGCCAAAAGGCTCGTCGGTTGTGTTCTGGTGAGCGAGCTCGACTACCTCAGGATCAAGATCGACGCGGAGATGCTGCTGAGCAAACTGCAGCGCCACGGCGACGGGCATCTTGTCTGGAAAGGCC
Source organism: uncultured Comamonas sp. (assembly GCA_963520865.1). Taxonomy (GTDB): domain Bacteria; phylum Pseudomonadota; class Gammaproteobacteria; order Burkholderiales; family Burkholderiaceae_C; genus Comamonas. The sequence goes on along the minus strand of CAUQST010000029.1, from coordinate 1,236 downwards.
TTCGATGGTCCGGTGAAGAAAGCAGCAAGGGCTCTTCGCGTAGTGTGGCGGCCATCCAAGGCGGTCAAAAGCTCGACTGAGGGAAACTCGACTTCTAGCACTCCGGGCTCCGCGTAGCGGATCACCCCAAGCGGACCGGATGGGAAGAGCCGCCGTTGCCTTTTTAGACCCAAGCCACGGGTCCCCTTCAGCCGCACAGAAGTGCTGGCTTCTGGGCCATGCATGGAGATATCCGAAAAGCACCTTGAAGCCAGTCGCTGTTTCGTGAATGGCACGCCGCCGTAGTCGCGAGCGCGCTTCAAGCATCTGTCCACCAGTGCGTCCTCCAAGTTCGCCATCGTCTTTCCACCGTGTAGAAGCTATCCTGGGCGCCAGTCTGTGGGTTGGCAATGGCAAACGCAAGAGGCTGTTGCACCCTCAGAAACTGAGTTTCACCCTGGGAAAGACGCGTTGCGCGCTCGCTACGAAACCCCATCGGAGCCCGCGTTTGCCACTGCCATTGCTCCCCAGACAGTGCGTCGCAGCCCCACCGTGACGCCATTCGATCCAGAGAGTTGTCAAGCGAAGCTGATCGCAGAGTGAAGGCGAGGTCAGGCGACTCGCACGCTAGGCGCAGCGTCAAAAATTGATCGTTCTTTGCTCCGCTTCTCAGGGTCGAACAAGACAGGCCCTGCGTTGGCATCAACGATGAGAACGCCCTTGGCGGCCGCGAGCCAGAGCGCAGAATCAATCATCGCGATGCGATCTCCAGTGGCTTCGGCCAACGGACGGCACAGCGCCATACAAACGGGGAAGCGATACCTCACCGCGCGCCTGGGGTTGTCCGGGATGCCTGCCAGACGACATACCCAACGATCTGGCTTCAGCAAATCAGCGCCAAGATTCTTCGCGAGTTGGAACTGCGTGTCATCGCCGATGAAGGGGATAGACCCGCACCAGTCCACCAAGGCCTCTGCGCTTCCCACTGCGACGGCCCTATTCATCTTCTCGAAATCCTGCTCCCGTTCACGCCATGCGCGTTCGATGGCTGCTGCCTTGGCCCGGTAGCCGAACGCCTCCACTACCGGGCGCCCGTCGTTGATCGCGTCCCACACCTTGCGCTCTATGGTGCGCGCTGCCTGAGCAGACCGGCCGGCGCACAAGATGATCCAGATGACTTCGCTGGCCAGCTTCTCGGAGGTTGTGGATTCCACCGAAAGACTGAACTGCACAATAAAATTCTTAACTCGGGCGGAA
>CAUQST010000028.1:0-60183 GCA_963520865.1 uncultured Comamonas sp. | reverse complement strand
CCACCACCATCACCACCATCTCACCTGTCTCACTGCAAAGGCGCTTACTGTTATGGCGACCAAGGAGACACTTACTTCAATACTGGCCGCGGCAATATGATCGGGCCCAACGGCCAGAGCTGCCGCACGGTGGGCAACATGGTGCAATGCAACTAAACAAGCCAACCATAGGCTGAGCGTAAGTGAGCCTTGCGTGCAATCGTCTTGTCGGGCGGCAGTAAGTTGGCCCAACTACGCTTGAACAAATAAATACAGGAGCCACCATTGCGATTCATCGTCCTTACCGCACTGGCCTTGATGAGCCAGATGGCCAACGCTGAAACCGTTCAAGTCAAATACCAGGGCCCCGTCTCACTGGATGCGTTCACGTGCACAGACGTGCATGGTGACAGCAACGTAAATCGCATTTGCTACGACCAAAAAGAGCGGTACATGGTCATCAAGCTCGACCGCACCTACTACCAGTACTGCGAGATAGGCGCTGCAACCGTGGCCGCCCTGCAAGCTGCCAGATCTAAAAATCAATTTTTCCAAGCCAATATTCGGGGCAGTGGATCGGATGGGCCGTTTGACTGCAGAACCCATCCGGTTCCAAAAAAGTACAAGAATTAATTACCGCTATCGGCCAGAAGCAGTCTCTCAATCATTGGTCTTTTGTGCATCGAGCTGGCTGCGATTTTTTAATTTCCATATAAAGCTATATTTCGCTTTTTTACTATAAATCCCACGTCTAACATCATTTATTTACGACTCACAACGGTTTCTGTTTTGATCTCAAAAATTAACTTTTACAAGATTTGGTTTTATTTAAAATGAAAATATTAGAAATCATTAAAAATATAAATAGTGAAAATCACTATTTCACAATTCCTTCTGTTACCTATGACACATATCTTCAAGATTTAAACAAATTACTAGAACGACTAGAAAAAATAGTTGGTCAAAAAAAATTAGAAGATATTTTAAATAAAAAATTACAAATAGGGCTTGCCAAATTTAATGAAAATCAATTTTTACAGTCTGTATGTGAATTGACAGCGATGAGTACTTTTTTGGGTAGGGAAAATATAGATTTCTGCTACGAAAGGAAAATACATACGCCTAAAGATGTTGATTTCTCAATTTTAATTGAAACTAAAAGATTTAATATTGAAGTTAAATGTCCATCCTTCAAGAATGAATCTAAAGGTGCGGACGATATTCAAGTAAATTTCATGAATAGAGCGCCATCTGTAGAGGGTAAAGAAAAAATTTTAGAATATATTTCAGCAAGTTTAAATAACCACAGCAAAAACACAATAGAAACCAAAAATCTCGACAACACTTTAAAAGATTTTCTTATTTCAACGCAAGAAAAAGTAATTCGATCTTCAATTGAAGAAAGCAATATTCTTTTAATCGCTTGCGATGATGAACTAAGTGTTCATACTTGGCGTGGTTACCTTTTTGGATATGGCGGTTTTTTTACGGAAAGTAGCCATGTTCCACATGAAGAATTCGATCGAGTGGACTATGTTTTGTTAACCAATATTTATAACAGGCACCACAGATACTTCTCAGACGTAAAAATAAGAAATCACTGGGATTTAAAGTCATCATTTAATCTACTTTACCCCAATAGATTCTCTAAAAGAAATATATCTCGTAACAATTACAGTGAATTTAAATTGATTTCTTCAATAATTGACAATAAAAGCACTGAATTTGAAGAATATTTTAGAGATAAAAATGACCTTCCAGAAGGAGAATCTTATGAGGCAAAGGAGTTAGTTTTAGGGGTAGCTTTTTACGCAGATAAGTTCAAAAAAAACGGAATTTATTATTTCAAACGAAATTGAGGTCAATCTTCAATATAAATAATCTTTTTTATAAAAAATAATCCGAAATTTGAATGGTTGTTTCTATTTAACCATTTCACACTTTGGCAAGTATATATATTATTCATAGTCCATATCCTGCACGCTCATATTTTTTCTTGGGTTGGTGTAACCCATTACTCAGGCCGGCCCTTCATACTTTGAGAGGCTCAAATCTTCATTCTAGTGGTCATCTGCTTCGGGTCGATTTGCGACTGTCGTAGTCCGGCCATGAGCAGTCACTCCATTACAGGTGTTTGGTTAATAATAATATTCATTTCATATCAGAATTTTAGGTTTGCTTAAAAAGCATGATTGCGACAACTCACCCTTTTAATTATGGCTAAATTCATTGTTATGAGCGCGATGAGTACGTTTCATAAACGTCTAAATTTATTTAGGCAAAATAAGTTACAGGAGAGAAAATTGGCAACATATCAGCGGTTAGAAATGCCCTATTACTTGGTTCAGTCATATGCTGATCTTTCTATTGCTCAGTCGCGGCACTTGGCTAAGTTCACCAGTGGGCAATACAACGGCTTTGCGCATAATTTTGCATTGCTTAGCATTAATGCCGCAATTGTTGAGGGCACCCTACGGTCTGTTCTCCATTGGCATCTTCTTGACAAGCAAGAAGATGCGACAAAAAAAGGCTTGGCTCTTAAACAGTCCAAGCCAGATCTAGCAGAAAGAGCTCTCATAAGGCTAAGACTCGACGTGGATACATCTGATACGTGGTCAAAACTTAAGTCAAACTTCAAATTCGTCTTTGGCAAATCCGTTTCAGATGTCGTTACCCAAAACGTCCTATCTGAAATTGAGCATCTTTTTACTATTAGGAATCGAGCCGCCCATGGCTCATCAATACAAATACCAACGCAAGCGCTAACAGAAGATGATGATGAATATCTTTTTTCTCTTCAAAGCAAGTTGGAGAAACTTACCAATTATTTAAATATAAAGCACGGAACCAATAGCATATACGAGGGTCTCGGCCACAACAACACCGCAAGAGAGTTCTGGAATATAACCAAGGTTTTTGCATCAAAAATAAATAGTCTTTATAAATTTCCAGAAGAGCTTCAAAAGAATATTGATGCAATCACTGGCTATACTTTTGGAAAAATATATGTTGGCCCTTAATTCCTAACAACTCGCTCAAGTCGGACGTCCACCCAAGCGATGCTTGGGGGGCCGCCGCTAGCTCCAACGTTAGTCGCTTGACTGTCTGCTTTGGGTTGTGGATTCAACTGGTCAATGCAACACAATGATCGCCTCTGGCGGAAGGAGTGTTTGCATGAAGCGAAGACCGCGGATTTACTACTCAACAGCCCAGAAGGCATTGATGTGGGATCGCTGGAAAGCTGGTGATACCTTGCATGAGATCGGAAAGTTGTTTGATCGCCCACACACCTCCATTCACACCATACTGAGTGCAACAGGCGGCATTAGGTCGCCGCAGAGGCATCGTTCTCGCTTGGCTTTATCGATGGCCGAGCGAGAAGAAATCTCCAGAGCATTGGCTGCAGGTGAATCGATACGCTGCATAGCCAAACGCTTGAAACGATCGGTATCCACCGTCAGCCGTGAACTCCAGCGCAATGGTGGCAGGGCTTGCTACCGCGCAGCGAAGGCGGACGAAGCCGCTTGGCAAAGAGCCTGTCGCCCAAAGATGTGCAAGCTAGCCAACAATCTTGCACTGGCTGAGATCGTGTCAGTTAAATTGCAGAGCCTGTGGTCACCCGAGCAAATAGCGGGATGGCTCAAACGGACCTATCCGGACGACAAGGATTTACAGGTGTCGCACGAAGCCATTTACCTCACGCTATTCGTCCAAACACGTGGAGCCTTGAAGAAGGAGCTTCTGGCACATCTGCGCCGCACCCGAGGGATGCGCCGCTCACGCCACTACACCCAGAAGACGCCCACTCACGGCCGAATCGTTGATGCAGTAACGATCAGCGAGCGCCCAGCATGCATCGAAGATCGGGCAGTGCCAGGTCATTGGGAAGGGGATCTGTTGTTTGGCGATGCTTACAGCCAGATCGCAACGCTGGTAGAGCGGCACACGCGCTATGTGATGCTGGTTAAAGTGGTAGACAAGGACTCACACACTGTTGTCGCAGCGCTGGCCAGACATGCACAGACATTGCCGAAAGAGCTGTATCGCTCGTTAACTTGGGATCGCGGATCGGAAATGGCAGGGCATAAGCGATTCACCGTTGCTACCGATATCCAGGTCTACTTCTGCGATCCCCACAATCCATGGCAGCGAGGGACGAACGAGAACACCAACGGGTTGCTGCGGCAGTAATGCCTGCCATCAGCTTGTGTTTGTGCTCGTTCATGGTGCCCTGCGTGAACTTCGCACCGGGGAACTCACGGCGCATCGCCTCCAGCATCTTGTGGCTGTCGGTCTTGCTTTCAAACATGCCGTAGTACAGCCGCTCGCCTGCCTGATCCACAACGTCCAAGGTGTACTTACCAAAGCGCTGCAGCGGCATGTAGCCATGGTCCATCAGCTCCTGGGCCTTGCTCAAGGTGGTGGACAGCTGCTGCATCTGCGTTGCCAGCCGGTCGCGCGTGTCGGGATACTGCTTGGCGCGGTGCTCCAGCTCGTCGTCCAGCAGCTTCCATGCCTCGGTCAGCGTGGGGGCATCCATCACGATGTCGCGCATGCCGTCCCAGTCACGGCCCAGGGTGCGCAGCATTTCTGCTCGAGCAGAAATGTCCAGCGACTTGTCCACGGTCGCGCGCGCTTCGTCATACAGACTGATCTGTTGGTCGGTCAGGTTGAAGAATTCTTTCAGCTCTTTGTGATTGAAGGCAGCACCAGCTTTAAGAATCGTGCTCTCAAACTTTTGATTGATGATGGTTTCAAACTGATCGAGCTTCTTGGCGCGGTGTGCGGCCATCATGCGCGGGTCAATCTTCTTGGCCGCCAGCAGCACCTCGGCCTTCTGGTCCACGGTTAGGCCTTGGTACTTGGCGCGCAAGGCATCCATGGGCATGGCCTTGCCGTGCTGATCGCGCCCCCAGTCCAGCGTGCCGCCGAACAAGGCTTTGCCAATCGCTTTGTTGTCGCCCACAGAAATAGCGCGCTTGCGGTTTTTACCCAGCATGTCGCCCAGCGTCTCCACCCGAGGGATAAGGCGCGGCGCCACCTGTGCCGCCTGGTTGGCCACGCTGGATACATCATCAATGAACTGCTGTGCCGATTCAAACACCGGCTTAAACGCTGGGTAGCGCTCTGAGACGTGCCGCATCGTGCCCACCGTCTTGTCCCATATCAGCAGTACATGCACAAAACAGCGTGTGACGCTCAAGGGAATTTTGAGTTCAAAAACGTAAAGCATGGCTCTTACTACATCACTGTAGGTGTAACCTGGCAGGCTGGTAATGCCCATCAAGGCGGGGTACTCTCTACGCAAGTGAATATTGCGTCAGACGACCCACCTAAAGTAATAATTTCTCAATAACACCTGAGAAAGACAAACCGCCATCTAGGCGGTTTTTTTATTTTCAGCCGGGTCGTGGGGGTCTCCTCTCTCCCTCCTCTTCTTCCCATGGCAAGCCAAAAGGCACCGGCTTTTTTACCCACCCGCCCTGCACACGCTCGGCGGGTTTTTTCATTTATGGAGCCCGCTATGTCGCGCTACACCGCACTACTCAATAAAGCGCGCAGGCGCTCCCACCCTGCTTTCAGTGGTCATGCCGAAACGCTGGAGCAGCGCGAGACAAAGCGGCGCCTCAAAGCTGAAGACGAGGGAAGCCTTTACCTGCCATCCAAGGCCTGGCTGCTGGAGCAAGCCGCGCGCCAAGCCGAATCCCCACCACCCCAAGCGCACCACGTCAGCGCTGATGCAATGTAAGGAGAGCCCGATGCGATTCATCTTCAAAGTAAACGGTCGCGCCAGTGCGAGCACTTTCGCCAGCAGAGACGCTGCTTATGCCGCTGGCCTGCTTTGCGCTGGTGGCGTTATTGCCGGAGTCATCACTGCTGCTGCAGGAAATTCAGCATGACCCCGCACCCCCAGCTGCAGCGCATGCCGCGCTCTAAATCCCGCCTCAAGCCCACCACCAAGTGGGCTTTGTTGCTTCTGACCGCCCTGCTTTCTTCAATCGCCTGGAGTGTTCTGTGCGCCTGATGTTCCACGCCTTCTTGTGGCTCTTCGTTTCCTCGATGGCCGCCGCCGCAGCTGCAGTGGTCACAAATATCTAAAGAGTAATGAATTTATGTTCTCAAATCTGATCATCTATCGCATTGCCCAGCAGTGGCAAGGTTCGCTGGAGCAAGTCGAAGAGGCTCTGCAAAAGACACCTTTCATGGTCTGCGGAGCGACCCAAGAGCATGCAGAGGGCTGGATTCCTCCGCGCGGCCACGAGCACGGCCTGTTGGCAGAAAGCGTCGCTGGTCAGTGGATCTTGCGCTTTATGAGCGAGTCCAAAATGCTGCCCGCCAGCGTGCTCAATCGCAAGGTGCAAGAGAAGGCTGACGCGATTGAAAAAGAGTTTGGCCGCAAACCGGGCAAGAAAGAAAAGCGCGACCTCAAAGACGAGGCCAAGCTGGACTTACTGCCCATGGCCTTCACCAAGCAAAGCAGCATTTGGGCGTGGATCGATCCGCAAGCCAAATTTTTGGTGCTGGATACCGGTGCCCAGGGCAAGGCTGACGAAGTGGTCACGCTGCTGGCAGAAGGCCTCAAAGGTTTTGGTGTGGCCCTGCTGGATACCCAAACCAGTGCCCAGGCGGCCATGGCCCATTGGCTATTGACGCAGGAAGCACCCGTGGGTTTCAGCATTGACCGAGAGTGCGAACTGAAAGCAGCCGATGAATCCAAGTCATTAGTGCGCTATGGGCGCCACCCACTGGATATTGACGAGGTAAAGCAGCACGTAGAGCACGGAAAGCTGCCCACCAAACTTGCTCTGACCTGGGATGACCGTGTGAGCTTCTTGCTCACGGACAACCTGCAGCTCAAGAAGATCAACTTCACCGACACCGTGCTGGATCAGGCGGGTGATGAAGGTGGCTTTGACACCGATGTGGCCATTGCGACGGGCGAGCTTGCAAAGTTGATCCCTGACTTGATTAAAGCCCTGGGTGGCGAAGGCCGCACGGAAATTGGCATGCCAGCAACCAGCGCCAACACTTTGGCAGTTCGCGTGTCTCGCGCAGGCGCAGTGACTGGGCCAGCCAGCGCACCAGACGACACAGCAACGCAGGACGCCCCGTTCTGATGCACACCCTCACTCACAGAGAGACACCACCGTGAATCAAAACGCGCAAACCTACAAGCCGCCCTATTGGCAATATCAAGGCACCGAACTTCACCGCGATACGGGTGTGCCTGGCTCCCGCTTCTTGGCGTTTGATCTACCAAGCCGGGTGGGTGACCGTCTCCATTACCCAGATGGCCGCGTGCTGCCATTCCCGTATCCAGCTAAAAGCGCGCCTAACTCACGCCTTTAGACGCTCAGCTGCACCCGCGTGCCATCAAGGGCAACCATCGCATTGCCCTCTGGAGACACCGCCACAGGGACGCCCAAGAACTCCTTTTCGTAACCATTTTTCAGGTTCAACGGGTAGTTCATGGTTTCGTTCACCAAGCGGCGGTCAGCCAGCAGCCCATCAAAGGTGCTCTGTGTCAGCTCAAACCGCTGGGGGTATGCATTGTTGTTGTCTTTCCAGTGGTCACGTAGAGCACTGATCATGGAGTCGTAAATATTTGACATTCCAGCATTTTAAACGACCAAATAAGTTGAAATATTTTCTAACCAGAACATACACACTTGATCAAAAAACTAATAAAACAACTAATTACTCAATTTTTAAAACTCTTTATTTTTTATATCTAAGACTTTTTCAAGATCAATTATCCGATCTAAAGATTTGCTCCACACATTATGCCAAGCACTAGAATTAGAATTTTTAACAAATAAATGTCCACGTTCTTTATATAAAGCATTGTAGATTTCATCAAATAAGATTAAAGTATCTTCAAGCCTGTCATTACATTCAGAAAGCGCCAAAGCTGCGGAAGGTGTGTGTATTGATATTATCAATAGTTGTTCCTCAGTAGCAATTTTCGACTTTGGTTTGCATTCAAGAAGATAGTTTAAGCTATCAAAATCTGTGTATGACCCTGCATCAATTTTCTTCCGGACCATTCGAAAAAAAAGATGCGCTTGTTGAACTCGATGCCATAAAGGAAAGGAAACGACTTTTGCTTTATTCATAGCAATTTCCAATTCAGCCTTATCCCTCTTATTTTGCAGTCTGATCGGGATACATATAGCGACAGCAATTGCCACGATTGAACCAATTGCCTGAATCCAGGCTGGAGCATCCGGCCCTTTTAAGTCATTACCGACTTCAGCAATCGTGGAATATATTGGAAGAGGTGAGCCGATTAATAGACACAAAAGAATCGCCATCCCGATTGCAATCCCCATAGCTCCAATTTCCTTTTTCATTGCACCTCCAAGTAAGTAGCAATCCTACCTCCTAGCACGCCCGCACCTAGCGGGCTTTTTTACGTCTGGAGTCAACCCCATGAGCACCACCACGCCACCGGTACCGGAGCAGCAGCCTGAGCCCTACAAGCGCTGCGCAAGCTGCGGCGCGCCCATCCACCACCAGCCCGCCGAGGGCGAAGGCCTGCCCTGCGGACATTGATTAAGGAGAACACCACCATGACACAAGCAACCATCCAAATGACACCAGACGATGACACCCACCTGACTCTTCTCATGGAGCCACAGAGCCTGAACTTCTGCACCGGCCATGACCGCGAGCATTTGCTTGCTTAAGCGGAGGCACCCCTTTGAGGGAATGCATTTGAGTAAAGCGTTTCGCAAAAAATGATTTCTTCTTGAAACTCTTGAGAAACCACTAACTAATATCAATCAATAACTCATTACTTATTTCATTTTTAAACTCTAAAATTTTATATATCTCTTTGTTAATATCATTTCTCATATTTCTGTGTTGTCCGCAAAAAACATAATATTTGTTTTCATCAGAAAAATGAATTTTATGTTCTTTACTAATCATTTGAATGAATTCTTTATATTTTGCAATTATTTTTTGCAGTTGAAATAGTGATTTCATCAGTTCCAACGGAAGATCTTTGGCGATTATTAATCTTAAATTCTCTTGGAGGTCATCCAACCTTACAAGAGAATCAATTGGATAATCAATCCCGAATACTAAAGATTTGAATTTGATATTCACGGTATTTTTTGATGATGATTCTTTATCATTCATTATGGAAAAAATAGCATTGCACATTTCCAATGAAATTTCACTCATATGAATATAACTTCTTAATTCACCCTCCTTGGCTATATGCATTTGTTTCGATATCTGCCATCTAGTGCCTGCAGCTGCGCCAAAAATTGCAGCGATCGACCCCAGCGCCTGAACCCAAGATGCCAAATGCTCAGACCCACCAACCAGTTCGATGAATTTATTCCCAATAGCTGACCATAAAAACCATAAAACAAAAAAAACAACAAATAGAACAGCACCAATAAAGGCGCACTCAGACTTTGTTGGTTTGAACTCTCTTTTCTTCGCCTTCATTTCCCACCCACATGCTTGTTATAGCAATGAGGTTACACGAACCCAGCCCGCACCTAGCGGGCTTTTTTACGTCTGAAAGTTCCCATCATGCTGACACCTCAATTTGTCCTGCCAGTGCACAACGAGCTGGTGGTGGATCTGTTCGCCGGTGGCGGTGGCGCATCCACTGGCATCGAGCTGGCCATTGGCCGCCACGTTGACATTGCCGTCAACCACGACCGCGAAGCGATCAGCCTGCATACGGCCAACCATCCGCAGACGCGCCACTTTTGCAGTGATGTGTTTGAGGTGGACCCGCTGGCAGTGACTGACGGCCAGCCAGTGGGCCTGCTGTGGGCCAGCCCTGACTGCAAGCACTTCAGCAAGGCCAAGGGCGGCAAGCCTGTGAGCAAGAAGATTCGCGGCTTGGCATGGGTGGTGGTGGAGTGGGTTAAAGCACTCTTGCCAACAGAAACACACCCCAAGCTCATCTTGCTGGAGAACGTCGAAGAGTTTCAGACGTGGGGCCCGCTGGGTGCTGATGATCGTCCTTGCCCCGAGCGCAAAGGACAAACTTTCCAGCTGTGGGTGCAGGAGTTGCGCAACCTTGGCTACAAGGTGGAGTGGAAGGAGCTGCGCGCCTGTGACTTTGGTGCTCCCACGATCCGCAAGCGCCTGTTCCTGGTGGCGCGCCGTGATGGCCTGCCTATCGTGTGGCCCACGCCGACCCATGCCAAACCCGATGCCAAGGGCAAGGTGCCAGCAGGCATGAAGCCATGGCGCACAGCAGCAGATTGCATCGACTGGAGCATTCCAGCACCGAGCATCTTTGAGCGCTCCAAGCCTTTGGCTGATGCCACGTGCCGGCGCATTGCAAAAGGCATCGTGCGCTTTGTGATGGAAGCTGAGAATCCTTTCATCGTGCCTGGTGTTGCGGCCACGCTGATACAGACAGGCTACGGAGAACGCCCTGGGCAATCACCACGGGTACCGGGGCTGGATAAGCCGTTGGGCACGGTAGTGGCCGGACAAAAGCATGCGGTGGTGCAAGCCTTCTTGGCCAAGCACTATACCGGGGTGGTAGGAACTGAGCTGGAGCAGCCAACGGGGACGGTCACTACCGTGGACCACCACAGTCTGGTAACGGCGCACCTGACCAAGTTTCGGGTTGGTAGCGTGGGTACCGCCGCTGATGAGCCCGTGCACACGGTCACTGCAGGCGGTACACCTAAGCGACCCAGCACCGGCAACACCATGGGGCTTGTTACTGCCAACTTGATCCACATGGGCAACGGTGAAGGCAAGGACGGTAAAAAGCGCTGGAGCCACGGTATCCGTGATGTGATTGACCCGCTGAACACTATCACTGCACAAGGTGCTGCGGCAGGGATTGTGACCAGTCACATGATCAAGCTGCGCAATAACCAGTTTGGGCAGTCGCATGAAGATCCGGTACCAACGCTGACTGCAGGCGGTGGCCACGCCGGTGAAGTGCGCGCTTTCTTGGTGAAGTACTACGGCAGCGACAAAGACGGCCAGGAGCTGCCAGACCCGTTGCACACCATCCCTACCCGTGACCGATTCGGCCTAGTGATGGTCCATGGAGAGCCCTACGCGATTGTTGATATTGGCCTGCGCATGCTCACACCACGTGAGCTGTTCCGGGCCCAAGGCTTTCCAGACAGCTACCAGATTGAAACCGGCGCGGCTGGCGAGTCCATCACCAAGACCGCCCAGGTGCGCATGTGTGGCAACAGCGTTTGCCCGCCACTGTCTTTTGCACTGGTTGCAGCCAACTACAGCGAACGGCAGGCACTGCGCCGCGCCGCTTAACTCAACACCAAGCCCACCTAGCGTGGGCTTTTTCTATGGAGCCTGCATGAGCACCCCTAGCGTCCTTGATCCCTGCTGCGGCAGTCGAATGATGTGGTTCGACAAGAAGGACCCGCGTGCGATCTTTGGTGACCGCCGCTCTGAAACTCTCACTGTGACTGACCGTAGCCACTACGAAGACGGCACACGGACCTTGGTGATTGAGCCTGATTTTCTGATGGACTTCCGAGCCCTGCCGTTCCCCGATGCGTCGTTTTGGCACGTGGCCTTTGATCCGCCCCACTTGGTCCGGGCTGGCCCAAAAAGCTGGCTGGCAGCGAAGTACGGAAAGCTTGGCTCCGACTGGCGCGAGGACATGCGCCAAGGCTTTGTCGAGTGCTTTCGCGTTCTGAGGCCTCACGGAACGCTGGTCTTCAAGTGGAACGAAACCCAGATCAAGGTCAAAGAGCTTTTGGCTCTAACACCAGAGAAGCCTCTTTATGGCCAGGTCAGTGGCCGCACCGGCATGACCCACTGGCTCGTCTTCATAAAACCTATGGTTCCAGCCGAATGAGCACCATCACACCACTTGCATGCCCGGAGGTTTTGACGCTGCGTTACTTACACACCTAGATAAAGCAACCCTTATCGGCATTTAAGAAATGGTCATTTGCAATTGTTAACCCTCTCGGTTACACATTGATCATGAATTACCAAGCGACTTTCGAGCGCCGTTTTTACGCGCTTTTAAAAGCTGTTGATCCACAGCCTCGTTGTACTAGCCGCCAAGAAGCACATGATCTGCTCTTGAAACATTGGGTTCTGATTTGCGAAAAGAACGGGCTGCCCAAAACACAGGTCGAGCGCATGAAGTCGCACAACTTGAGTACTGCGCATGGGTGGCACAACCTTGACCAGAACCCCTGCCACTGGGATTCCAACACGTCACCTGGGGTGCGTATTTATCTGCATGACGATGGTCTGATCGTTATGCAACGTATCAATGATGGAGAGGAGAAAGAAATTCTCTTCCTAAAATAAAACATAGCAAATGCCGCTTACTAGATAAGAATTAGTGCCACTTTTTATACAAACAAAGCCCGCTGATGATGCATCGAGCGGGCTTTTTTTATGAGCACTTGGTATTAGCAGTTGCCTTTCTTGGCTTGGCCGGGGGGGCAAAAGCCTCCATGGCCGTGCCCACCACTATGTCCAGGGTCCACGACCACTGAGCCGCTCGGTGTATACACCGCACAGCCTGTTAAGAAAGTGGCCACCAAGATTAAACCAAAGAGTTGCTTCATTTTTTTCACTAAAAAAGTTCGAATAAATGCAGTTTAGACAATGTTCTCTAGGTGAATTGTCCGCTTTTGTTTATCACCCACTCACTCAGCCCACACCGCACCGGCTTTTTATGGCGCCAAACCCATAAACACCATCACACCACCCGTGTCAGAGCAAAAGGCCGAACTCGCTAAGCGCTGCATCCACGTCCCCGTGCTTGTCCGCACAGAGCCCAAATACGAAGTTTTTGCCTGATTAAATGGGTGCGAAAGCCGTAACCAGAATGACCGCGACAAAAGCAAAAGCAAGCTGCAAAGCGCGACGAATGGTTTGTGTGCCTACGTACTCGAAGGCTGTCACTCGACTTTTGAAGTTGGGGAGTGCTTTAGTCATAACAGGAGCTTACGCCTGAGACTTTTCCTTTCACGTAAGACAAATTGCCGCTAGTCGTATCCGTTTGTCTCTATCCAGCCTGCCTTGAGCAGGTTTTTTTGTTTTTGGAGCCAACCCAATGAGCACCACCACACCACCGGTACCGGCGCAGCAGCCCGAACCCTACAAACGCTGCGCAAGCTGCGGCGCGCCCATCCACCACCAGCCCGCCGAGGGCGAAGGCCTGCCCTGCGGGCATTGATCAAGGAGAACACCACCATGACACAAGCACAACAACCTGAAGCATTGAGACTTGCAGCCATTTGCGAAACCAAAGGCATGTTTCCTGTCGCGGATGAGCTGAACCGCATGCACGCCCGCATCCTTGAGCTGGAGCAAGGCAAGTGCCTGCACCAGATTGCAGAGCCTGCAACCGCTGGTACCGCTGTCCGCGCCTTCCGTGATTACCTGGGCGTGCACGACGGCATCAAGCTGGGCGGCCAGGCGATGGACGACATGGCCTTGGATCTGGCGCGCATCGCACTGGACTTCAAGCATCTAGTCGAACCGCAACACCCAGACGATGCAGCCGTGGATGCACTGGCTGTGCTGATGAAAGCCAAGCTGGCCAAGCAGCGCGCCAAGGGCTACGGCGGCTGGAACGACAAGATTCAGAGCACCCAGCAGCGCCTGTCCACCTTCCTGCGCACCCATGTGGACAAGGGCGACCCGGTTGACGTGGCCAACTTCTGCGCGATGCTTTCAGCACGTGGTGAAGGGATCACCGCCCAAGCAACGCCGTTGCCACTGTTGCTGCGCGACATTGCCCGAGACATTGGAATCACTGTGCCACAGGCATGTATCGCACTCAAGCCACTGGGCAACTACAGCACGAACTCTGCCGTTACCGCAGAAATGGCGAAGCTGCTGCGCGACAACTTCCCAACCTCCGCGCACCCCGCAGAGGTAGTGCCAGCGCTGGCCAGCGAGTGGGATGGGAAGCTGCCAGAGCGTTTGCAGCGTGCGCTGAACGCTCTGCGTCTTGAGTGCCCGCCAGCAGTTGCTGATGGGGTGGAGTTTGAGGTGCGCAGCCACTACGAAGCCATGCACACATCGCTCTCCACGTCGAGGCGCATGTATGGCGCAGCCCGTGATCGCCTGGAGGCGATTGACGCCGCTCAGCCAGACCCATTTGCCGCCACCCAGCCAGCAGCGCAGGGGCTGGAAGCTGATGGCATGTACTACCTCCAAGACGCACGCCATCATGCGATGGTCGGTAACTGCCCGAGCTTCTGGCGTGAAGGCGGTGGCTATACGACAAACTTGGACGAAGCCGAACGCTTCACCTTGGAAGCTGCGATGAAGCAACACAAGTGCCGTGAAACCGATCTGCCTTGGCTTTGCTCTGAGGTAGATAAGCTGCGCCGCCCAACAGTCGATTGCCAGTACATGCCGCGTAGCTGGGACGCTCAGCGCGCCGCCCTTGCAGCCCAAGCCAAGCAAGGGGGCGCGTGACATGGCCTTGTCCAAAAAACAGCGCGCCGCCCTGCGTGAAAAGTGGGGTGGCAAGTACGCGTACTGTGGCTGCGACCTTGGCGACAAATGGCACGCAGACCATATCGAACCAGTTGACCGCGAAATCAAGTGGATTTCAGGTGTAGGCCCAGTACAGACCGGGAAGATGCTGAAGCCAGAGCGCGACACCGTTGAGAACATGAACCCGGCATGTCCACCATGCAACATCGATAAGCACAGTGATTCACTGGAAAACTGGCGAAAGATGATGCAGCGAACCAACGAAGTGCTTATGCGCGACTACCCGACATTCCGCCGTGCAGTGCGCTACAGACTGGTAAAGCTGAGCGCTGAGCCAATCGTCTTTTACTTTGAGCGCGCTGCCAAAACAGCCAAGGGAGAGCCAAGTGACCAGTAGACGAAAACGCACCCAGCGCGACCGCCGCGCTCCCATCACTGAATTTGAAGAACCCCAGCCCCGCTAAGTCGGGGCTTTTTTACGAGCAAGTCATGACACAAATAGATACAAGACCGCTTCAAGCGCCTACTACCGTGCATGCATCCCTCAGCCCGGAATGGGTCTTGGCTGAGAAGTACGAAGAACTAACCGGCGTCACTTGCGAAGCCATCCGCATGCGTAGGAAGCGTGGGGTTTGGCTGGATGGAAAGCACACAAAAGTTGTTCTTCGCCGCATTTACGTCAACATTAAAGCTGCCGACAAATGGATAAGCGAACAAGTCTCACAACGCCATCGGGCGTAGTTATTAGAGAAATGGTTACTGGCGACCGCCTGCAAATATCATTTATGTGGGCTGGTCAGCAGTGCAGAGAACTACTCCCCCTCTGCGCCATAAATAAGTCATCCATTCAATATGCAGAGAGCCTGCGTAGAGAAATTAAGCGCAAGGTTACTGATGGCTCATTTGAATATGCGGCTTACTTTCCGGAAAGTCCACGCGCAAAAAAACCAGAACGCGATACGGACTTGATGGAGGTGCTTCTAGCAAAGCAATTTAGCTTGTACGAAAAGCAGGTGGTAAATGGAAAGATGAGCCCTGCTACCTTCCGCGGCTACGCCAAGAGCATCACCGGAGAACGCATGCGCCACTGGCATGGCTGGAAGCTGGGTGGCGTCACACCTTCCGCGTTGCGCGACTGGATAAGCGACATGGATTGCACCAGCAAAGCCATACGCAACATGCTGATTCCGCTGCGCTCTGTGATGGAGGATGCGTTAAATGACGGCTTGATAGAGTTCAACCCTTTTGACCGTATTGCACTGGCAAAGCTGATTAGACAAACCAGCAAGGCAAGTGATTATGTGATTCAGCCTTTCACACAGGCGGAGTGCGACCTTATATTGAGGGCTTGCCGTTCCGACGAGTGGCCCATGTATCAGTTTTGGTTAAACACCGGACTGCGCCCTGGTGAACTACAGGCTTTGGAATGGAGGCACATAAATTTTGACAATGCCACAGCACGCATCGAGCAAAATCAAGTCGTAGGTGATGTTAAAGCGCCAAAAACAGCTGCAGGCATCCGCTCTGTAGAGCTCAACCCCGAAGCAATTAAGGCTTTAGAGGCCCAAAAAACCATGAGCTGCCTGCGTGGCCAACGAGTCTTTCTTAATCACGCAACGCTGCAGCCATGGTCTACCGATGCCCAAGTGCGCAAAAACTCTTGGCTTCCGCTTATGAAGCGCTCGGGCATTGAGTACCGCAATCCTTACCAAATCCGGCACACCTACGCGTCGACACTGCTGACTGCTGGTGCCAACCCTTGGTACGTCGCCCAACAGTTGGGTCACGAAGATGTGGAAATGGTCTTCAGAACTTATGGCAAGTTCATTCGTGAGGATTATCAAAAGCCAAAGGCCGTTCTAGCAACAGCGAATTGATCGGTGCTATCCCCGTGCTAAATCGGTGCTATTTCGGTGCTGAAATCAAGACCTTTTCAGACCCACTCGGAAAAAGAAAAACCCCCTAAACCGTTGATTTCTCAGGGTCTAGGGGGGTCTTGTATGGTGGAGCTGGCGGGAATTGAACCCGCGTCCGCAAGCCTTCGTCAGGCAGATCTACATGTTTAGTGCTCTGATTTAAATCTCACCTCATCAACCGCGCAGGCACACGCTGTAGACAAGGCCAGCACCCTATGATCTTGCTTCATACCAAGGTGCACGGTACAAAGCCAGCTGATGAAAATTCCCTTGCAGCCTGGAGGTATTGCTACCCCCTTGCCCAGCCCATCAGCGTGCTGTTGCAAGGCTCACCGGATTTAAGCGGCGAGTGCGAAACGTTCGTCGTTTGCAGTTAGTTTTTTTGAATCGAGATTTACGAGCGTAACTCAAGCTCGACATGCACCACACTGATCCCGAACCCACGTCGAAACCAGGACAGCCCCATGTGTTCAATTCTAATCCAATCTGAGTAAGTGCGTGAGATCTATTGGTGATTTGATCACGGCGCCAGGCTTCCACTCCTCAACTGACTCAGTTCCACCCAGATATCCATACGCAGCAGCCACGGACTGCATCCCGGCAGCATGAGCCGCCTGCATATCTCGCTCATCATCGCCGACATAAATACAGCGCCCAGGCTCCACACCCATCTGTTTAGCGGCGTGCAACAACGGCAAAGGATGGGGTTTAGAGTGCTCCGTTGTATCACCACAAATAACAGCACCCGCAGTTGAAAACTCATCGATAGTGCGCGCAATCGGCAGGGCAAAACGCTCGGCCTTATTGGTCACAATCCCCCAACTCAAGCCGTTATATTGAAGCTGCTGCAGCAACCTGGCCACTCCCTCAAACAATTGAGAATGCTGCCCCATGCAGCGTGCATATGCTGCAAAGAACTCTTCCCTCAGAGCTTCAAAAGCTAAAGATTCCTGATTCACTTCCAGCGCAATTCGCAACATGCCTCTCGCACCGGTGCCAACAAAGGGGCGGTAATGACTTAACGGCAAAGGCTCCAGACCCCGAACAATACGCAACTCATTGGCTGCAAAAGCAAGATCCGGAGCGCTATCAAGCAATGTTCCATCCAAATCAAAAAGGACGGCATCTATGTTTTTTCTGCTCAGACTCATCACAAAGGGCGCTTGGCTGCCAGCATATAGTTCACACTGCAGTCTTCATTGAGCCAGTAACGGCCTGTTAATGGGTTGTGTTGCAAACCTTTGGCATCCGTTACAGCAAGCCCGGCTTGGCGACAAAAGAGTGCAATTTCGCTGGGTTTCAGAAATTTCTCAAATTCATGCGTCCCTTTGGGCAGCATTTTGAGCACGTATTCTGCCGCCACAATTGCTAGACCATACGCTTTTGCATTGCGGTTGATTGTGGAGAAAAACACCCATCCACCCGGCTTCACCAGTTGACCACAAGCACGCACAATGGATGCGGGGTCCGGCACATGCTCCAGCATCTCCATGCAAGTCACCACATCAAAACTTGCCGGACGTTCTTCAGCCAGTACTTCGACAGGAACTTCGCGGTATTGAATGTTGGGGGTAGCAGCTTCTAAAGCATGCAACTGCGCCACTCGCAAAGACTTGGTCGCTAAATCGATACCCATGACTTCAGCGCCCTTGCGAGCCATTGCATCCGCCAAAATACCGCCACCACAGCCTACATCCAGTACGGTTTTGCCTTCTATTGCTACGTGCTCATCAATCCAACCCAAACGAAGAGGATTGATCATATGCAGCGGCTTGAACTCACTGTCCATATCCCACCAATGGTGGGCAAGATTAGAGAATTTTTCCAGCTCTGCTGGATCCACATTGATCGAGTCGGTCATGTTGATGATTGTGCAACGAGTTGAATGCTTAAAAAAAAAGCCCCGTCTCCGGGGCTTTTTTAGCAATCTACGAGAGATTACTTGCGGGTACCGACCACTTCGATTTCCACGCGACGGTTTTGTGCGCGGCCAGCCTTGGTCTTGTTGTCAGCAACAGGCTGAGCTTCGCCCTTGCCTTCTGTGTACACGCGGCTCTTGTCAATGCCCTTGGATTCCAAGTAAGCCTTCACAGCTTGGGCACGACGCTCAGACAGCTTCTGGTTGTAAGCAGCGGAGCCAACGGAGTCAGTGTGACCCACAGCAACGATAACTTCTAGGTTGATGCCCTGAACCTTAGAGGCCAGATCATCCAACTTAGCCTTGCCTTCTGGCTTCAATACGGACTTGTCAAAGTCGAAGAAAGCATCAGCAGCAAAAGTCACCTTGGAAGCAGTAGCTGCAGGAACAGGAGCCACTGGTGCAGGAGCAACTGCTGCAGGAGCAGCAGCCTTCACCAGAGCACCGTCACAGCCTTCAGCGGCAGTAGCAGGTGTCCAGTTGGCATCGCGCCAGCACAGTTCGTTGGTACCGTTCTTCCACACCAGCTCGCTGGTGCCGTTCTGCCAGTTATCGATAACCTTACCGCCATCGGCAGCCTTAACTTGTGCGCCGGCAGCAGTTGCCAGAGCTGCGGTTGCAAACAGGAATGCTACTTTGTTCAGTTTCTTCATGGTTCTCCTCTTGGGGATTAGCCGCAGTCAAGCTGCGAAATTCATGGACGTCATTAGTGACCATCACCAAGAACGCTGGAAATGATTGTGCCATACGTAATATTCGAATGGATGGCTGGCACTACAGCTTGAGGTAGGACAAAAGCCTAATGGCTATGAGATGTTGCCAGCCAACAACATTGCATTACCTCTAAAATGACTCACTTCGTCGTCATTGCATAACTCAGCACAACTACATGACCCAGTTTGCCAAAGAAACTTTGCCTATCAGCCTAGAAGAGGAAATGCGCCGCAGTTACCTTGATTACGCAATGAGCGTGATTGTGGGCCGCGCCCTCCCTGATGCGCGCGATGGCTTAAAGCCAGTGCATCGTCGCGTGCTGTTTGCAATGCATGAACTCAACAACGATTGGAACCGCCCCTACAAAAAGTCGGCACGTATCGTTGGTGATGTGATCGGTAAATACCACCCTCACGGTGACAGCGCGGTGTACGACACCATTGTGCGTATGGCGCAAGATTTTTCGCTGCGCCACATGCTGGTTGACGGCCAGGGTAACTTCGGCTCGGTCGACGGTGACAGCGCAGCTGCGATGCGTTACACGGAAATCCGTTTGTCCAAGATTGCCCACGAAATGTTGGGCGACATTGACAAAGAAACCGTTGATTTCGGCCCCAACTACGACGGCTCCGAGCAAGAGCCGCTGACGCTGCCAGCGCGCATTCCTAATTTGCTGGTGAACGGCTCTGCGGGTATTGCTGTGGGTATGGCAACCAACATTCCTCCACACAACTTGAACGAAGTAGTGGATGCCTGTTTGCACTTGCTGCACAACCCACAAGCCAGTGTGGACGACTTGATGGAAATCGTGCCTGCGCCCGACTTCCCAACCGCCGGCATTATTTACGGCATCAATGGCGTCAAGGAAGGCTATCGCACCGGCCGCGGCCGCATTGTGATGCGCGCCAAGGTGCACTTTGAAGATATTGACCGTGGTCAGCGTCAGTCGATCATCGTGGATGAGCTGCCGTACCAGGTGAATAAAAAGACGCTGCAAGAGCGCATGGCTGAACTGGTCCACGAAAAGAAGATCGAGGGCATCAGCCATATCCAGGACGAGTCGGACAAATCCGGCATGCGCTTGGTGATTGAACTCAAGCGTGGCGAAGTACCTGAAGTGGTACTCAACAATCTGTACAAACAGACTCAGTTGCAGGACACCTTTGGCGTCAACATGGTGGCCCTGGTGGATGGACAGCCCAAGCTGTGCAACCTGCTGGATCTGGTGAAGGTCTTCTTGCAGCACCGCCGCGAAGTGGTCACACGCCGCACGGTGTTTGAGTTGCGCAAGGCACGTGATCGTGGCCATGTGCTGGAAGGTCTGGCCGTTGCATTGGCCAATATCGACGACTTCATCGCCATCATCCGCAACGCCCCTACGCCCCCCGTAGCCAAGGCTGCGTTGATGGAAAAGTCGTGGGACAGCAAGCTGGTGCGCGAGATGCTCACCCGCACCCGCGAAGATGGCGGCGTGATCAATGCTGATGACTACCGCCCCGAATCGCTGGAGCGCGAATACGGTCTGGGCCAGGACGGCTTGTACCACCTGTCGGACACGCAAGCGCAAGAAATTCTGCAGATGCGCCTGCAACGCCTGACAGGGCTGGAGCAAGACAAGATCGTGGCCGAATACCGCGACATCATGTCTACCATCGAAGACCTGCTGGACATTCTGGCCAAGCCCGAGCGCGTATCCACCATCATTGGCGATGAGCTTATCGCCGTGAAGACCGAGTTTGGCCAGTCCAAGCTGGGCGCTCGCCGCTCCACCATCGAATACAGCGCGCAAGACCTGTCGACCGAGGACCTGATCACCCCCACCGACATGGTGGTCACGCTCAGCCACACCGGTTACATCAAGAGCCAGCCCCTGTCCGAGTACCGCGCACAAAAACGCGGTGGCCGCGGCAAGCAGGCCACAGCGACGAAGGAAGATGACTGGATTGACCAGCTCTTCATCGCCAACACGCACGACTACCTGCTGTGCTTCTCCAACCGTGGGCGCATGTACTGGCTCAAGGTCTGGGAAGTGCCATCGGGTTCGCGCAACTCGCGTGGCCGCCCTATCGTCAACATGTTCCCGCTGCAAGAAGGCGAGAAAATCAACGTAGTGCTGCCACTGACGGGCGACAACCGCACCTTCCCTGAAGATCATTACGTCTTCATGGCCACCAGCATGGGCACCGTTAAAAAGACGGCGCTGACCGAGTTCAGCAACCCGCGCAAGGCCGGCATCATTGCCGTGGGCCTGGACGAAGGCGACTTCCTGATTGGTGCTGCACTGACTGACGGCAAGCACGACGTCATGCTGTTCTCTGATGGCGGCAAGGCCGTGCGCTTTGATGAAAACGATGTGCGCCCCATGGGCCGCAATGCTCGCGGTGTACGCGGCATGAACATTGACGACACGCAAAGCGTGATCGCCATGCTGGTGGCCGAAGCCGATGACGGCACCGGCAACGTGGTGGAAGGCTCACAAAGTGTGCTGACTGCCACCGAAAACGGTTACGGCAAGCGCACTGCCATCAGCGAATACACCCGCCATGGCCGTGGCACCAAGGGCATGATTGCCATCCAGCAGTCCGAACGCAACGGCAAGGTGGTGGCTGCCACCTTGGTGGCTGCAGAAGACGAGATCATGCTGATTACCGACAAGGGCGTGCTGGTGCGCACCCGTGTGGCGGAAATCCGTGAAATGGGCCGTGCTACGCAAGGCGTCACGCTGATGGCGCTGGACGAAGGTGCCAAGCTGATTGGCCTGCAACGTATTGCCGAAAACGATGCTGCAGGCGCAGACGTCGAGGAAGACGCTGACGCTGAGAGCGGCGAAGCACCGGATACATCCACCGAGCAATAAAAGAACGACACCCCACTGCGCAAACCGTGGGGTGTTTTTTCACCTAAGATCATTTTTTTGATAGCTGCCAGCACCACAGCAGCTAATTCAGGCCGGCAAGTTAAACATTGCACTGAATACGAGGTGCTTGATTGTGCACAGTGCCCGCAGCACTGCACGGCCAAGCAAGCGACGTATCAAGGATTGAGTTAGCCGCACAGGGTTGCGCTGGCACGTGATTTGACTGCACACCATGAGCCGCCCTTTCAATTTTTCTGCTGGCCCCGCCGCAATCCCCGAAGAAGTCCTGCACCAAGCTGCCAATGAAATGCTCAACTGGGGCGGCTCTGGCATGGGCGTGATGGAGATGAGCCATCGCGGCAAAGAGTTCATCAGCATCTACGAAACCGCAGAAGCCGATTTGCGCGAACTGCTGGCCGTGCCCAGTAACTTTCACATCTTGTTCATGCAAGGTGGTGGCTTGGCCGAGAACGCCATCGTGCCGCTGAACCTGTCCAAGGGCGGTGCGGTCGATTTTGTGGTGACAGGCAGCTGGAGCCAAAAATCGCACAAAGAAGCGGGCAAGTACGCCAGCAACCGCCTGGCTGCCAGCGGCGCTGCATCCAACTTCACCAGCGTGCCAGATGCCGCCAGCTGGGCGCTGAGCAAGGATGCGCAGTACGTGCACCTGTGCAGCAACGAAACCATTCATGGCGTGGAGTTTCAGCAACTGCCCGACCTGAAGGCGCTGGGCTGCGATGCCCCGCTGGTGATCGATTTTTCGTCCAACGTCGCCTCCCGTGCGCTGGACTGGAGCCGCGTGGGCCTGGCCTTTGGCGGCGCACAAAAGAACATTGGCCCTGCGGGCCTGACCATTGTGATTGTGCGCGATGACCTGCTGGGCCATGCGCTGGAGATCTGCCCCTCGGCCTTCAACTACAAAACCGTGGCCGACAACCAGTCAATGTTCAACACGCCACCCACCTGGGGCATCTACATGGCGGGCCTGACCTTTCAATGGCTCAAGCGCCAGACCGAAGGTGCCTTAAGCGGCGTGGCCGCCATGGAAGTGCGCAACAAAGCCAAGGCCGAGTTTTTCTACCAGTACCTGGACAATTCACAGCTGTACGTGAACAAGGTCGACGTGGCCTACCGCTCGCGCATGAACATTCCCTTCTTCTTGCGCGATGAAAGCCGCAACGATGCCTTCCTGACAGGCGCCAAGGCACGCGGCCTGCTGCAGCTCAAGGGCCACAAGTCTGTGGGCGGCATGCGTGCGAGCCTGTACAACGCCATGCCCATCGAAGGTGTACAGGCACTGGTGGCTTACATGCAAGATTTCGAACGCACCAGCGCTTAAACTGCATTTGCATTGATTTAAAAATAAGAGCTTCTAGCGCTTACCAGATAAGGTTTTCAGATAGTTTTATATCTAAAACCATTTATACACAAGCGCTAGCAGCTCTGCTTTTCGAGGAAACCATGAGCACTCAACCCCAAGCCACACCGGAGCTGCTGCAGCTGCGCAACCAGATTGACAGTCTGGACAACCAACTGCTGGAGCTGGTAAACCAGCGCGCACGCGTGGCCGAGCAAGTGGGTGAGCTGAAGAAAAAAGAAGGCACCACGTTCTTCCGCCCCGATCGCGTGGCGCAGGTCATCGAAAAAATCAAGAACAACAACCCCGGCCCGCTCAAAGGCGCGCACGTGGCCGCCATCTGGCGCGAGATCATGTCGGCCTGCCTGGCGCTGGAATCGCCCCAGCGCGTGGCAGTGCTCGGCCCTGCAGGCACTTTCTGCGAAGAAGCAGCCGTGCAATATTTCGGCGGCGCTGCAGACTTTTTGTACTGCAACACGTTTGAAGAAGTGTTCCACGCCACCGCTGCAGGCAGCGCGCAATATGGCGTTGTGGGCGTTGAAAACTCCACCGAAGGCGTGGTCAACCGCACGCTGGACATGTTCCGCAATACGCCTTGCCACATCGTGGGCGAGGTGAGCATGCTCATTCGCCACCACCTGCTGTGCAGCAACAACTCGCTGGAAGGCATCACCGTCGTGGCAGCGCACCCGCAGGCACTGGCCCAGTGCCACGCCTGGCTGTCCAAGCACCTGCCACACGCAGAGCGCCGCCCTGTTGAAAGCAATGCCGAAGGCGCACGTCTGGCGGCGCTGAACCCCACATGGGCCGGCATCTCCAGCGAACGCGCTGCGCAGCAGTTTGGCCTGCACATCGTCAGCCACGCCATTCAGGACGATGCCTACAACCGCACGCGCTTTGCCGTCATCTGCCTGCCGCACACGCTGTCTACACCTGCACCCACTGCCAAAGATTGCACCAGCTTGGTCATTTCGGTGCCCAACCAGCCCGGCGCGGTACACGACCTGCTGGTTCCGCTGAAGACACACGGCGTATCGATGACGCGCTTTGAATCGCGCCCCGCCCGCACCGGTCAGTGGGAGTACTACTTCTACATCGACCTGGAAGGCCACCCTGCGCAACCCAACGTTGCGCTGGCGCTGCAAGAGCTGCAGTCACTGTCGGCCTTCTTCAAAGTGTTGGGCACCTACCCCGTGACAGCGTAAGGGAACGCAGGAATGTTTGAACAGTTAGGACTGATTGGCTGCGGCTTGATGGGCGGCTCGTTCGCCTTGGCACTAAAAAAAGCGGGCCTGGTCAAGCGCGTGGTGGGCTACAGCAAATCGCCCACCACCACAGCGCGCGCGCTGCAGATGGGCGTGATCGATGTGGAAGCCCCCTCGGCCCTGCTGGCCGCAGCCGGGGCCGACATTGTGCTGCTGGCCGTGCCCGTGGGGGCCACAGAAGCCACCCTCAAATCCATCAAGCACTTGGTGACACCAGAGATGTTGATCATGGATGTGGGCTCCACCAAAACCGATGTCGTGCAGGCCGCACGCGATGCGCTGGGCAGCCGGATTTCCAGCTTCGTCCCGGCCCACCCCAATACCGGCAAGGAAGTGGCGGGCGTTGCCCATGCAGACGAGTATTTGTACCGAGGTGCCAAGGTCATCCTCACGCCCACCGAGCGCACGCTGACATCGCACCTGCACAAGGCCGAGGCGCTGTGGAAGGCGCTGGAATGCGATGTACGCATCATGTCGCCCGAGACACACGATGCCGCTTTTGCCGCCATCAGCCACCTGCCGCACATGCTGGCATTTGCCATGATGCAAAGCGTCATGCGCCAGGATCAGGCAGATGCCTTCCTTGGCCTGGCGGGCCCCGGTTTTCGCGACTTCACACGCATTGCCGCCAGCGAACCCAAGATGTGGCGCGATATTTTGCTGGCCAACAAAACCGAGGTGCTGGCACAAGCGCAGCACTTCAAGCAAGCCGTGCAAGCGTTTGAGCAGGTGCTGCAAACGAATGACGCCCAGGCTCTGGAAGACATGATCACCCTGGCCAGCGAAGCCCGCACGCAATGCCGCTTTAACCCGCCGACCACTACCAACGCCGCGCCCCCCCCGGCTTGTGCTTAACTTTTCCCCTGTTTTTACGCATGTACCACACCGCCTTTCTTGACCTGCCTCACCTGGCCACGGCCAGTGGCAGCGTGCAATTGCCCGGCTCCAAGAGCATCTCTAACCGTGTGCTGCTGCTCGCCGCTTTAAGCCAGGGCATCACGGTTGTGCATGATGTGCTCGACTCTGATGACACCCGCGTCATGCTGCAGGCCTTGCAGCAAATTGGCTGCGTGGTAGAGCCTGCAACCGTCATCGCTGGCCAGCCCCTGCGCATCACCGGCATCGACGGCTTCTTACCCAACAATGCGCGCGGCCAGCTGTTTCTGGGCAACGCCGGCACCGCCATGCGCCCACTGACGGCGGCTTTGGCCGTGCTGGGTGGCAATTTTGAGATGACGGGCGTCCCCCGCATGTACGAGCGCCCTATCGGTGACTTGGTGGATGCACTGCGCCAGCTTGGCTGCAAAATCGACTATCTCAAGGATGAAGGCTTTCCCCCGCTGCGCATTGGCCAGCCAGACTTGCGCCAGCTGAGCGATGCCCCCATTCAGGTGCGCGGCGATGTCTCCAGCCAGTTTCTGACTTCGCTGCTCATGGCCCTGCCTTTGCTGGCTACGGAGCAGGACATCACCATCGAAGTCATCGGCGAGCTGATCTCCAAGCCCTACATCCACATCACGCTGGAGTTGCTTGCGCGCTTTGGCATTGAAGTGGCCAACGACAACTGGCAGCGCTTTACCATTGCCGCTGGCAGCCGCTACCAGTCGCCCGGAGACATCCATGTGGAGGCCGACGCCTCATCGGCCAGCTATTTCATAGCATTAGGCGCTTTAACTACGAGCGCTAATGGTCAAAATGGCATCAAAGTGCTGGGTGTAGGCAAAGACTCCATTCAGGGAGATATCCGCTTTGTCGAGGCTGCGCAGGCCATGGGCGCTGTGGTGGAAAGCGGCCCCAACTGGCTGCACATCTCACGCGGCACCTGGCCTTTGAAGGCCATTGACATGGATTGCAACCACATTCCGGATGCCGCCATGACGCTGGCTGCCATGGCCTTGTTTGCCGATGGCACCACCACGCTGCGCAACATTGCCAGCTGGCGCGTTAAAGAAACCGACCGCATTGCCGCCATGGCCAACGAGCTGAGCAAACTGGGCGCCACTGTGCAAGAAGGTGCGGACTACATCCGCATTACCCCCCCTGCCACACCCGGCGACTGGGCCGCCGCCAGCATTCACACCTATGACGACCACCGTGTTGCCATGTGTTTTTCGCTGGCTGCATTCAACCCCGCAGGCCTTCCCGTGCGCATCCAAGACCCCCAGTGCGTGGGCAAGACCTTCCCGGACTATTTCGAAGCCTTCTTCAGCGTGACCCAGCCCTCCCGGCCCGCCCCCGTCATCTGCATTGATGGGCCCACGGCATCCGGCAAAGGCACCATTGCTGCCATCGTTGCCGAGCGCCTGGGCTATCACCTGCTGGACTCTGGCGCGCTCTATCGCATCACTGGTCTGGCTGCTTCGCGGGCAGGCATTGAGCTGACCGAAGCCAACGCCCAAGCCATTGCAGACCTTATAAGCAGCAAGGTCATCACCTTCATGCCCGGGCAGCAAGTTCTGCTCGATGGAGACGATATTTCGCTGGACATTCGCACCGAGCAGGCGGGCATGAACGCCTCGCGCGTGGCCACATTCCCTGCAGTGCGCCAAGCGCTGCTGCACGTGCAGCGCAACTTTTGCCGCTTGCCAGGGCTGGTCGGTGATGGCCGCGACATGGGCACCACCATCTTCCCGGATGCCCCCTTGAAAGTGTACTTAACGGCCAGCGTGCAATGCCGCGCAGAACGCCGCTACAAGCAATTGATTTCCAAGGGACTTTCTGCTAACATGACAGACCTGATTGCGGACCTTGAAGCCCGCGACGCGCGCGATATGAATCGCGCGGCATCGCCCCTCAAGCCCGCACAAGACGCCCTTCACTGGGACAACTCCGACAGCACGATCGATGAGGCCGTGCAGCAAGTGTTGACTTGGTGGGAGCAACGCCAGCCTTTTGCGCTCGTCGCTTAAAGCTGGCACACATGGCCCGCAGGCCACATCCGCGCTACATGCGCACTGGCTCTGCGGTTATCAACCATTTAACCCGCAGGTTTACCTGCACCTTCGCTTACAGCCATAAAAACGTGCCGCAATAGTGCAGCCGGAAACCTGTAAGTGGACAAGGAAATACATGTCTGAATCTTTTGCCGCCCTATTCGAAGAATCGTTGCAACGCACTGAAATGCGTCCCGGCGAAGTTATCACTGCTGAGGTCGTGCGCGTTGAGCACAACTTCGTGGTGGTGAACGCTGGCCTGAAGTCGGAAGCCTATGTGCCAATCGACGAATTCAAGAACGACCAGGGCGAAATTGAAGTTCAAGTTGGTGACTTCGTGTCCGTGGCGATCGGTTCGATCGAAAACGGCTACGGCGACACCATCCTGTCCCGTGACACAGCGAAGCGTCTGGCTTCCTGGCTGTCGCTGGAAAAGGCGCTGGAATCTGGCGAATTCGTGACCGGTACAACTTCCGGCAAGGTCAAGGGCGGCCTGACCGTTCTGGTCAACGGTATCCGTGCATTCCTGCCCGGTTCGCTGATCGACACACGTCCCGTCAAGGATCTGACTCCTTACGAAAACAAGACCCTGGAATTCAAGGTCATCAAGCTGGATCGCAAGCGCAACAACGTGGTGCTGTCGCGCCGCGCTGTGGTGGAAGCTTCCATGGGCGAAGAACGCGCCAAGCTGATGGAAACCCTGAAGGAAGGCGCCATTGTTCAAGGCGTGGTCAAGAACATCACCGAATACGGTGCGTTCGTGGACCTGGGCGGTATCGACGGTCTGCTGCACATCACTGACATGGCATGGCGTCGCGTACGTCACCCATCCGAAGTGGTGACAGCTGGTCAAGAAATCACTGCCAAGATCCTGAAGTTTGACACCGAAAAGAACCGCGTGTCTCTGGGTCTGAAGCAAATGGGTGATGACCCATGGATGGGCGTTGCTCGCCGCTATCCTTCGGCTACTCGCCTGTTCGGCAAGGTCACCAACATTGCTGACTACGGCGCATTCGTGGAACTGGAACCCGGCATTGAAGGCCTGGTGCACGTTTCCGAAATGGACTGGACCAACAAGAACATCGCTCCTTCCAAGCTCGTGTCTTTGGGCGACGAAGTGGAAGTCATGGTTCTGGAAATCGACGAAGACAAGCGTCGCATCTCCTTGGGCATGAAGCAATGCAAGGCCAACCCTTGGCAAGAATTTGCTCAGAACACCAAGCGCGGCGACCGCGTGAAGGGCCCTATCAAGTCCATCACCGACTTCGGCGTGTTCGTGGGTCTGGCTGCCGGTATCGACGGCCTGGTGCACCTGTCTGACCTGTCTTGGAACGAAACTGGCGAAGCCGCCGTTCGTAACTACAAGAAGGGCCAAGAAGTTGAAGCCATCGTGTTGGGCGTTGACGTCGAGCGCGAGCGCATCTCCCTGGGCATCAAGCAACTGGACAGCGATCCGTTCACCACATTCGCAACTGTGAATGACAAGGGCCAGATCGTGACCGGTAAGGTCAAGACTGTGGACGCTAAGGGCGCTGAAATCGACCTGGGCGAAGACATTCTGGGTTACCTGCGTGTTTCCGAGCTGTCGCGTGACCGCGTGGAAGATGCTCGTTCCATCCTCAAGGAAGGCGACGAAGTGACTGCCGTGGTGATCAGCGTGGATCGCAAGACCCGCAACATCCAGCTGTCCATCAAGCAAAAGGACATGGTTGAGCAGCAAGAAGCCATGGCTTCCCTGTCGGCCCAGTCCTCCAAGGAAAATGCCGGTACAACTAGCCTGGGCGCATTGCTGCGCGCCAAGCTGGACGCCGACAAGTAAAAAGTCTTTAAAACTGCTCACCTGAGCAGTGGCTAAGACCCTCGACGGGCGCTGTCAAGGCGCCCGTCGTTTTTTCCAAGTACCACTTGGGATGATTGCTCCATGACTCGATCCGATTTAGTTGAAGAACTGGCAGCCCGTTTTGCCCAGCTCACCCAGCGTGACGCAGAACACGCCGTTAAAACCATTCAAGATGCCGTCAGCGATGCCTTGGTGCAAGGCCAGCGCATTGAGATCCGTGGTTTTGGCAGCTTCTCCGTTTCGCGCCGTCCTGCCCGCATTGGTCGCAACCCTCGCAGCGGCGAATCTGTCAGCATTCCGGAAAAACGCGTTCCTCACTTCAAGCCCGGCAAGGCTTTGCGTGAATCCGTCGATTTCCAGACATCGCCTGCGACGCCTGCCGCAGCACCTGCTGCAGACTGAAGACCACAGTCTTAACGCACTGTTTGCTCGCCAGCCCCCCTGTGCGCCTAAAATTCAGGCCAACAAGGAAGGGCTCGCATGAAATACCTGCTGTGGCTGCTCAAAGCAGCCATTTTTTTCACCCTGTTTGCCTTCGCGCTCAACAACCAGCAAAACGCGACTGTGCATTTTTTCTTTGGCACACAGTGGCAAGCACCGCTGGTGCTGGTGGTACTGACTGCCTTCGTGGGCGGTCTGATCGCTGGCGTGCTCGTGATGGTTCCCCGCTGGTGGAAACAGCGCAGCACCGCCGTCAAGCTGAGCCAGCCCGCTACTGCGGCTGACACACCCGCCACCGCTAGCAGCACGCTCCCTGAACCCATTCCACCGACACTCCATGGACTTTGATCTCAGCTGGATTCTTCTGGGCCTGCCTCTGGCTTTTGTGCTGGGCTGGCTGGCCTCGCGCATGGACTTGCGCCAGGTACGCCAGGACAACCGCCAAGCGCCCAAGGCTTATTTCAAGGGGCTGAACTTTTTGCTCAATGAGCAGCAAGACAAAGCAATTGACGCGTTCATTGAGGCCGTGCAAAACGACCCCGAAACCGCTGACCTGCACTTTGCGCTGGGCAACCTGTTTCGCCGCCGGGGTGAATACCACCGTGCCGTGCGCGTGCACGAGCACCTGCTGTCTCGCGCAGATTTAAGCCGTGAAGACCGTGACCGTGCTCAGCATGGGCTGGCCCAGGACTTTTTAAAAGCGGGCCTGCTGGACCGCGCAGAAGAGGCCCTGCGCCGCCTGGAAGGCTCTGCCTACGAAGCCGAGGCGCGCCTGGCATTGCTGGCTATTTATGAGCGGTCACGCGACTGGGCGCAGGCGGCTGAAATTGCCCGGCGCATGCAAACGGCCAATCAGGGTGATTTCAGCGGCCGCTTAGCACACTACCTGTGCGAACAAGCCAACGAACAGGCCAGCCACGCGCAGCTGGATGCAGCCAGCCAGCTGCTGCACGAAGCGGTACGCATTGCACCGCAAACACCACGCCCCCGCATTGAGCTGGCCCGCATTCAGCACCGGCTGAATCAATCGCAAGACGCGTGGAACACCTTGCAGGAGCTGGCACACACCACGCCGCAGGGCCTGCCACTGGCAGCACCGTTGATGCTGGAAGTAGCCGCCGCCACAGGCCAGCAGACAGCTGCCGAAAAACTGCTGCGCAGCCGTTATGCGCAAATGCCCTCGCTGGATTTGCTGGATGCCTTGGTCGCCTTGAACACCACGCCCACCGACTCTGCCAGTGGCGACAGCCGCGACTGGTATGTGCAGCACTTGTCCAAAGAACCATCACTGGTGGCTGCCACCAAATGGCTGGCTGGCGAGCAGCTGGAGCACGAAGAGCACCACCCGGCCATCCAAAAAGCGCTGGAACACGCCAGCAAGCCCCTGAGCCGCTACCGCTGCGCCGCCTGCGGCTTTGAGGCACGCCAGCACTTTTGGCACTGCCCCGGTTGCCAAAGCTGGGACAGTTACCCCGCGCGCCGCGTCGAAGAGCTGTAAAGCAAAGCTTAAAAAGAGAGCTACTAGCGCTTGTTGTACAAGGTTTTCAGAGTGAAAAGACTATGAAAACAAGCAAACACCGGCGCTGACAGCTCTCTTTTTCTTGTACTGCACAGTTTGCGTATGCTGCTGGGCATGAAGCGTGCCAAAACCCTGCTCATCATCTACCACAGCCACACAGGCGGCACGCGCCAGATGGTGCATGCGCTGCGTGAAGGTGCTTTGACCGAAGGCAGCGTGCAAGTGCACCTGCTGCATGCCAGCGAGACTGGCCCTGACGATGTGCTGCAGGCCGATGGCTATGTGTTTGCCACACCTGAAAATCTGGCGGCCATGAGCGGCATGCTCAAAGACTTTTTCGACCGCAGCTACTACGGCGCGCTAGAGCGTATCAACGGCCGCCCTTATGCCACGCTGGTGTGCGCGGGCAGTGATGGCAGCAACGCAGCACGGCAAATTGCACGCATTGCCACTGGCTGGCGCTTGAAAGCCGTGGCCGAGCCGCTGATCATCTGCACCCACGCCCAAACGCCAGAGGCGATAGCCGCAGCCAAGCACATCAGCGCCACTGATTTAGCACACTGCCACGCGCTGGGTGCTGCCATGGCCAGTGGTTTGCAGATGGGCATTTTTTAAATCAATAGCTCGCTGCGCCTGCGCGCGCCGGGCGCTGAAACCATTTGCACCATTAGTTTTTGGTGGCAATGGTGCGCAGCTTGAGCGGCTGTGGCTTGAAGTACCACGTCAGCACCAGGGCTGCGCAGCAGGCCGCCACCACCGGCAGCATGGCCAGGCGTAAGCCCCACACCTCGCCCACAAACCCCAGCGCTGGTGGCCCCACCAAAATAGCCACATACCCCAGCGATGCCACCGCACCCACGCGCTGTGCGCTGTTGCCCTGCCCTTCAGCCGCGGCGGACAAAGCCAGCGGAAAGCCCAGCGCTGCGCCCAAGCCCCACAACACCACGGCGACGGCACCCAGCACGGGGCTTTGCGCAAACACCACCACCAGCAAACCCGAACCTGCCAGCACAGCACTGGCACGCATCAGTGCCAGGCGCGTAAAGCGCTGCAGCAACCATTGGCCACCCAAGCGCGCTACGGTTACGCCCAAGGTAAACAGCATGTAGATCAACGTGCCTTGCGCGTTGCTGAACTGGTAGCCATCCACCATCAACAAAGGCAGCCAGTCGTGCGCAGCACCTTCAGTCAGCGCCAGGCCCAGCGCAAACAAGCCAATCAGCAGCACGCGGGGGTCTTTGAAAGCGTTGAGCACAAAGCCGCCATGCCCAGCATCCCCTGCATCCCCATCCCCCCCGACTGCTGCCTTGACTGCACTGAGGTTTTCCACCCGGCGCACAAAGGGCGCTGTCAGTACACCCCCCACCACTACCACGCCCAGCAAATGGTGCATGACAGGCACCTGCAGCCACGCCATGAGCGTGCCCAGCATGGCACCCAACATGGCCCCCAGGCTAAAGCAGCCGTGCAACGTGGTCATCAACGGGCGCTGCTGCAGCTTTTCAATGGCACCACCTTCTACATTGACTGCAATATCAGCCCAGCCCATGCCCACGCCAAAGAGCATGAAGCCCAGCACCACCACCGTCACGCTGGCCATACCACCGCCCACCGCCAGCAGTGCCAGCCCTGTCAAGTTGGCTGCCATGCCAGCCACCATCGCCCGGCGGGCATGCAGCCGGTCAACCAGCCAATTGGACGACAAAATGCCAGCCATGGAGCCCAGCGAAAAGCCGAACAAAATCATGCCCATCTGCTCGGTACTGGCCTGCAGTGCATCGCGCAAGGCCGGGGTGCGTGTCACCCAGGTAGACGTGGCCACGCCAATCACCACAAACAAACCAAACAACGCAGCACGCAAAGTGCGTGCTTTCTTTTCTTCAAGCATCCAAAAATCCCAGTTTCTCGCAGCTTTGCATCCTAGTCGGGGCGGCCAAGGCTTGCTCATGCACGCATGCGCTCTTAGCGAAATATGAGCCTATAAAAACATAGCTACCTGCGCTTTGCAGTAATGCGCTACAGCGCGATTGCAACGCAAGGCACATTGCCTTAGCGACAGGTTTTGCTGCACCGTGTAGCTGCGCTGGTGCATAGTCATGCCCATGCAATCACATCAGCGTTTTGGCCCGCACCTGCGGCTTATTGGCATGGCCGTTTTATGGGGGGCATCGTGGCCTGCAGGGCGCATCATTGCGCAATCCATGCCACCACTGGCAGGTGCGTGCCTGCGCTTTGTACTGGCCGCGATGGTGCTGATTCCGTGGATGTACTGGGCTGGCGGCTTTAGCCAGCTCAAGAGCTGGAGCGCGCAGCGCTGGCTAGGCATGGCCGCAGCGGGCGCCACCGGCGTGTTTGGCTACGCTGCATTCTTTTTGTCAGGCCTGCAGCACCTGCCGGCGGGCAAGGCCGCGCTGGTCATCACGCTCAACCCCGTCATGACACTGCTGATGGCGGCGTGGCTGTTTAAAGAGCGGCTAAACACCATCATTGCCGCAGGCATGCTGCTGGCCGTGGTGGGGGCCGTGGTTGTGCTTTCGCACGGCAAACCCCTTGAAATTTTGCAAGGCGCCATGGGCATTGGCGAATTGCTGATTTTGGGCTGCGTGGTCTGCTGGGTGCTCTACACCTTGATTGGCCGCTGGATGCTCACGGGGGTAGATGCGCTATCGACCACCGCCGTCACCAGCACCATCGGTGCCCTTCTCTTGCTGGTAGGCAGCCTGATTGTGGAAGGCCCCAGCGGCCTGGCAAGCGCCGTTCACAGCGGCACCACAGCGTGGGTGGCCCTGCTCTTTCTGGCGTTTGGCGCCACTGCACTGGCCTACGCCTGGTATTTTGATGGGGTCAAAGCGCTGGGCGCGGGGGCTGCGTCAGGCTACATCACGCTGGTGCCGCTGTTTGGTGTGGTGATCTCTGCTTTTTTGCTGGGCGAGCGCATTGACACCCCCATGCTAGTGGGCGGGGCCATGGCCATTGCAGGCACTGCCGTCATGAGCTGGGGCCGCAGCCGCGCATAAAGCCACGGCACAAAACCGCTGCAGCGCTCAGCCCATTGCGCAGCGTTGCAGCATACACCCGGCACCTCACAGACAATCGCCGCCTTTATCTGCGAAAGTGGCGCGTGCAACGCGTGCCTGTGTGTGAATGACTGCTTGCCTGCCCCTGCTGCCCCAATCCCTGAGCACGGCCATTGCCGATCGTCTACGCCGGCGCATCTTGCAAGGCGAATGGCTGCCAGGTGCCAGCATGCTGGATGGAGAGATTGCAAACAGCCTGGGGGTCAGCCGTACACCCGTGCGCGAAGCCATGAAGCTGCTGTGCCATGAGGGCCTGCTGACAGCACACCCACGCCGGGGCATGACCGTGGCCATTGTGAGCGCCGCTCACGTGCAAGAAGCACAGGCCCTGCTGCAGCTGCTGCACAGCCATCTGGAGCAGCACCCCGCCATTGAAGGGGGCCTTGCCCAGCAGATGCAGGCCTTGGCAATGCAGCGCTTGCAGCTCGCCAGCCTGACTGCATTAACTCAAAATTGAAACTTGTGCTTATTTGTCATTTATTAACAATCTG
Source organism: uncultured Comamonas sp. (assembly GCA_963520865.1). Classification (GTDB taxonomy): domain Bacteria; phylum Pseudomonadota; class Gammaproteobacteria; order Burkholderiales; family Burkholderiaceae_C; genus Comamonas. Next base: position 25,428 of record CAUQST010000028.1, on the reverse strand, counting down.
CCCCCACGATTAACTCCCCTTTACCCGGCGCATAAAAAACATATCGTAACCACTGCTATGATTTGAGGCTGCAGATTGCCTTGAAAATTATTATTTATATTATTCTAATAAATGTTAAATATTTAAATTCAAGACTCCTGCATTCATCTACTACTTTCACACATTAAAGCTTTTATCCCTGATTGAAGCTTTCAGCATTTCTCATGAATTCATTTGCAATTCAAAAAGACTCTTCTTCGTTCAACTATTCAAGCAAAAAAACAAATACGCAAGAGGCGCTGACAGACATCAGTCGCCAAGCAGACCGTTTGATGCTGATTTTGATCAGCATTTATGCAGTACTGGCCATCCCAATTGGATGGCATTACTCCAGCGTTGACATGGCCTTGATTGCCAGCCCCAGCCTGATTGGCTTGGCAGCTTTGGTTTTCTTTACCAGCAGCGGTACGGCACTGGCGCGCTATGTGCTGCCGTTGCTGCTGTGTTCTGCCGTTGCCTTGCATATTCAGGTGTCATTGGGCACCCTGGAATTTCATTTTGGTGTTTTTGTAACACTGGCACTGGTGATGGTGTACCGCCAATGGCGGGTCATACTGGCATGCGCTGCTTTTTTTGCCATTCACCATATTTTATTTGACCGCCTGCAAGCTTGGGGTTACGGCATTTACTGCACCACCGAGGCAGATTTTGCAAAAATTGTTTTGCACGCCACATTTGTCATTGTGCAGACTGCAGTTGAAATATTAATTATCAAAAAAATGGCCGAGTCCTATTTGCAAGGTATTGAATTGCAAAGCCTGGTGGATGCTATTCATGAGGGCGACAAATTCAACCTCAATATTCAACATCAATCTGTTCAAACACCTCTGGCACAGGATTTAAAAGAATTTATTCTGAAACTCAATGCGATTGTGCGCACGGTCAGCCACAGCGCAACACAGGTACAGACCGCGAGCCAGGAAATTGAGGTAGGCAGCAACGACCTGTCTTTGCGCACCGAAACCGCTTGCAGCGCTTTGGAAGAAACCGCCAATGCCGCTGGCCGCGTGCTGGCCACGGTGGAGCAAGCCCGCACGCTGGCCACAGAGGCCGACACCATGACACGCAACGCCACCGACGCCGCGCAAAAAGGCCAGCACGTGGTCAACGAGCTGGCGCAGAGCATGGCCTCTATCAGCCAGCAGTCGGAGCAGATTTCGGACATCGTCTCCGTGGTGGACAGCCTGGCTTTCCAGACCAACTTGCTGGCGTTGAATGCGGCCGTTGAAGCCGCCCGTGCCGGGGAGCAAGGCCGTGGCTTTGCCGTGGTTGCAGAGGAAGTGCGTCGTCTGGCGCTGCGCTCGGCCGAATCAGCCAAGCAAATCCGCCAGCTGATTCAAACCTCGGAACAATCTATTGGCGTGGGGGCGGCGCAAAGCAAAGAAGCACTGAGCGCCATGCACCTGCTGCAGCAAGCGTCAGGCAACGTGACAGACCACATGCGCGAAATTGTCAGCTCGACCCATGCGCAAAATGCAGCCATGGCAGACATCACACAGGCCATTCACCAGCTGGAGCACGCCATGTCGCAAAACTCGGCCCTAGCAGAAGAGTCAAGCGCCGCTGCCGCCAGCTTGCACGATCAAACCGTGAACATGGCACACAGCGTGCAGGCTTTTAAAATTTAAGAGCACCCAACGCTTACTTCACAAAGGGTTTCAGGTAAAAAGCATCTGAAACCCTTTGTTATTGAGCGTATGTAGCTATTAAAACTTCTGGCGCATGGTAATGTGGTCAATGCCCGCTTCGTCGTACACCTCACCCTCGGGCACAAAGCCAGCGCGAGCGTAGAAGTTTTTCGCATGCACTTGCGCATGCAGTACAGCTTCTTGGTCACCACGTTCGCGTGCAGCAGCCAGCAAAGCGTCCAGCACCTGGCGACCCACGCGGCTGCCGCGCATCTCACGCGCCACGGCCATGCGCCCAATGCGCGCCACACCGGGTGCATCAGTAATCAGGCGGCCTGTACCCACGGCATGGCCCAGCCCGTTCACCGCCACAACGTGGCGGCAGACCGGGTCAAACTCATCCATTTCGATCTCAGCGGGCACGCCCTGCTCTTTGACAAAGACTTCCATGCGCAAGCGCTCAGCCAGACGCCCCAGATCGTTCCAACTGCCCGAGCGCAGTTGCACCATCTCCTGACCCGCTTCAAAGGCAGTCAGCATGTCTCGCAATTGCTGCGGTACGGGTTGCGGCTGGCGCTGAGCATCGGCAAACACATACACCAGCTCTACGGTGTTGAGCAATTGCTGGCCGCGAAAGATGCCCGCCTCAAACTGCAGAGAGGTGTTGCCTTGCTTGACGCAGCGAATGCCAATATCCAGCACATCACCCATCTGTGCCGGCGCAAAGTAAGTGATGGTGGCCTTCTTCACAAACAGCTCGCCGCCCAGATGGCCCCAGCTTTGCGTATATGGCAAAGCCATCTGGCGCCAGTAGTCAGTGATCGCCACATCGGCGTACATCAGGTAGTGGGCATTGAAGACAATTTTCTGGGCATCTACCTCTGCCCAGCGCACGGTCAGGCGGTGGCGGCAGCGAAAGTCTTGAGGGAGCATGTGGTTCTCTTTCTGGTGCAGTTCAAACAGTGGGCGATGTGCCCAGTGCCGCGCGCAATGCGGCGGCCATATCGGCATGGGCCTGGCGCGCTTCAGGAATGGCGCGGCCCATCTTGATGAATTCGTGTGTCACGCCTTTGTAGATCTCCAGATCCACCGGTACACCCGCCATGCGCAGCATGTCGGCGTACTGCACCCCCTCGTCCACCAAGGGGTCCAGCTCGGCCAGGCATACAAAGGCCGGTGCCACGCCTTCAACATCGGGAGCCAGCAAGGGCGCAAAGCGCCAATCTTCGCGGTCTGCGTCATTGCGCACGTAATGGTCAAAAAACCAGAGAATGCCCTCGCCCTCCAGTACCAGCCCGTTGGCATAGCGAAAGTGCGAATCCGTATCCTGATGGGCACAGGTGCCGGGGTAAATCAGCAATTGCAGCTGCAGGCTCAGGCCCGCATCACGCGCCAAAATGGCACAAGCTGCACTCAGTGTGCCGCCTGCGCTGTCACCGCCGACGGCCATGCGCTGGGTATCCAGCCCCAGCTGTGCGCCATGGGCAGCCAGCCATTGCAGAGCGTCCCACGCGTCGTTAATGGCCGTGGGGAACTGATGCTCTGGCGCTAGCCGGTAGTCCAGCGACACCACGGCGCAGCCCGCCAAGTGTGCCAGCTGGCGGCACAGCACATCGTGCGTAGCAACACTGCCAATGGTGAAGCCTCCGCCATGCAGGTACAGCAGTACAGGCAAAGGCGCCGACGTACTGGGCGCATACAGGCGTGCAGGCAATGCAGTGCCATCGCGTACGGGAATAAGTATGTCTTCTACACGGGACAGTGCCTGCTTGGCAATTTCCAGCACCCCCGCGCCCGCTTCATAAGCGGCACGCGCCTGCTGTGCAGACAAGGTATGCAGGTGCGGGCGGTTGGCACGCCGCATGCGGCGCAGCACATCGCGCATGGCAGGGGTCAGGGGATGGGGGTTCAGATCGTTTTCGTCGTTCACAGCACGCAAGCAGCAATCACAAAGCTGTACATCATGCAGCAATCACAGGGCTGTTGCAGGCAAATGGCTTGTCCCTTGCGTGACGAAATACCCCCCATCCTCAGGGTTGCCAAGCTGGTCATTCACATCCCATTTACCCAAAATGAGGGCTGTTTGAACACCGCTTTGGCTGGGGGCTGGAGATATGGCTTTTATCAATTACGTCACGCAGATTCAGTTTGATTTTGGTGCCGTGCGCTTGCTGGCGCAGGAGTGCCAGCGCGTTGGTATCACACGCCCGCTGGTCGTGACCGACCCTGGCGTCAAAGCCGCCGGGGTACTGCAAAAAGCGCTGGATGCACTGGGCAATCTGCCCGTCACCGTGTTTGACAGTACGCCCAGCAACCCCACAGAGGCCGCCGTGCATGCGGCAGCCACCCTCTACAAGCAGCATCACTGCGATGGATTGATTGCCGTTGGCGGAGGCAGCGCCATTGACTGCGCCAAGGGTGTTGCGATTGCAGCCACGCACGAAGGCCCCCTCAAGCTGTACGCCACCATTGAAGGTGGCTCTGCCAAAATTACTGAGGCCGTGGCTCCCATCATTGCCGTTCCCACCACCAGCGGCACGGGCAGCGAGGTAGCACGGGGCGCAATCATCATCGTCGAGGACCACCGAAAACTGGGCTTTCACTCGTGGCACCTGGTGCCCAAAGCAGCCATTTGCGACCCCGAACTGACCTATGGCCTGCCCCCCATGCTGACGGCAGCCACCGGCATGGATGCAATTGCACACTGCATGGAAACTTTCATGTCAGCAGCCTTCAACCCACCCGCCGACGGCATTGCGCTGGACGGCCTGACCCGTGGCTGGGCACACATCGAACGCGCCACACGCAATGGCCAGGATGCCCAGGCGCGCCGCCAGCTCATGAGCGCCAGCATGCAAGGGGCCATGGCCTTTCAAAAAGGGCTGGGCTGCGTTCACAGCCTGAGTCACAGCCTGGGCGGTGTCTCGCCACGCCTGCACCATGGCACCCTCAACGCCATGTTTTTACCCGCAGTGGTGCGCTTTAATGCGCAGGCAGATTCCGTGCAGCGCGAGCAACGGCTTGAAAAAATGGCACACGCCATGGGCCTGGGCAGTGCCAGCGACATTCCCGCTGCCATCCGTGACATGAATGCACGGCTTGGGTTGCCCACAGGCTTGGCCGCTATGGGTGTAGAGCCTGCATGGTTTGCCCAGGTGATTGACGGTGCGCTCAAAGACCACTGCCATGGCACCAATCCACGCACGGCTACCGCGCAGGACTATGAGGAGATGCTGCACAGCAGCCTGTAACGCTTGCGCAGCAGTTATTGAGCTGGTGGTGTGGAGGTGCCGGGCTCTTGCGTGGCACCGCCATCTTCTTGCAAACGCTCCATCAAATCTTTGGCCATGTCGTGCAAGACATCCATGTCCGAGGTATCCATGCGTCGTGGCATGTCATGCATGATGCACAAGCTGCCCAGCACCATGCCATGCTGGTTCTTGAGTGGCACACCGGCATAGAACTTCACGCGGGCTTCGGCCAGCACGGGGTTATCAGCAAAGCGAGGGTCGCGCGCAACGTCTTGCACAACCACGTCTTCACCCTCATGCACCACATAAGCACAAATGGATGTGTCACGGGGCAAGCCCGCTAGCCCATCCGCCCCTGTCGCACTGCCCACCAGCAAGCTGCCCGGCGTATGCACCCAGGTGTGATCCACCAGTGACACTTGCGCATACTTCACATCGAATGCATTGGCCGCTTTCAAAGCCACCTGTTTGTACACAGGCCAATGTACGGGCAATAGCGCGCCACTGCGCTGCAGGTGCTGCACACGTTCATCGTCATGCACCGGCACTGGGGCCGGCACATAACCTTGCGCCACGTGTTCGGGAGAAAGCAGTTGCTGCATGCGCAGCACCACCTCTTGCATGCTGGTGACCACCGCGTTCACCCCCGTGCGCTCCACAAAGTCGGTGGTTAGCACCGCTGGCGTGGCATTCCACAGCGCCAAAATGACTGGCATGTGCGGATGACGACGGCGCAACCTGCGCACCAGCTGGCGCACCATGGCCTGCGGCTGCACATGAAAAGCCGATACAAGCAGCCACTGCACATCGGCCCAGTCTTGCGTCTCCTCAGGCCGGACTGTTGTCGTCAAGGCATGGCCTGCGCAGCTAGCGCGGATACCGTGGAGATTGAGGCTGTGCGAGACCATGCGGGCTGCCAGCGCATCCACCTCCCAACGCGCGCCCACACAATGCACACGCCCCTGCAAGCCCGCTGCTGCAGGTGCACTCTGCGCTGGAAACTCGTCCTGCAACTCTTCCAGTACATCCTCCATGCCATTGGACAGGCGCATGCGGTGCCCTACCGTGGCCCTTTCCGAATGGTGCCTGTAGGCCAGTTGCAAAGTAGGCAAAGCTACGTCGCCATAAAACCGCACCAGAGCCTGCCCCTTGTCTGCGGCAGTGGGTTTGCCGGGCAGGCGCTGGGCAATGGCGTCTTGCGCCAGCTCAATCGCACCATGCACGTCATCTGCCAGCAAGCGTTGGTACAAACGGTGCGGCGCATCCAGCACGGGCTGGCTGCCCAGCAGCACCTCCATGAACTGCAACCCGGGCAAGTAGCGGCCCAGTACCAGACAACAAACCGTTAAAGGAGTCGACAAAATCAGCCCCACAGGGCCCCACAGGGCCGTCCAGAAAGTGGCAGCCATGATGATGGCCAATGTCGACAAGCCAGTGCTGGCGCCATAGAGCCATGGCTCCACCACGTTGTTGCTGATGAGCTCCAGCACCAAAATCAGCCCAAGCGTCCACAGCAACATATCCCAGCCAGGAGCCACAGCAAAAGCCAGTGCAATCGGAAACACGGCTGAAATCATGGGCCCCACATAGGGCACAAAACGCATGATGGTGGCCAGCACTCCCCACAAGATGGCACCGGGCACACCAATCAGCCACAAACCCAGCGCCATGGGGATGCCATACGTCACGTTCACAATGAACTGCATGCGCAGGTACTTGCCAATGCGGTCTGAAGCTTCATCCAAAGCATCGGTAGCCACATGCATATTTCCGCCCATCAAGCGCAGCAGCCGGTCCCTCAGGTCATCCCTGTCCAGCAAAATCAAAATCACAAACAGCAGCACGATGCCCACCATGGCGATAGGCTCGCTCACTTTGCCCAGCCACTTCATCACGATCTCAAGTGGCTTGCCATCTTCGCGGATCACTTCAACTTTTTGCACACGCGGCTGGCTGCGCTCGGCCTGCGCGTTGGCCGCAGAAATTTCACCCTCCACGGCGTTATAGGTTTTGACAGCACCATCCCACGCGCCGGGGCCGCTGCTGAGCGTGCGCAGGTTCCTGAGCTTTTGCTTGATGGTATTTTGGTAGGTGGGCAAGTCAGCACTGAGCGACTGCACCTGCTTGCCCAAATAAAACCCCATGCCTGTCAGAGCGCCCAGCGACAAGGCCACCACCAGCAACGTTGCGGCCATGCGCGGCAAGCCCCAGCGCTTTAGCAGGCTGACCGCGGGGTCGAGCAAAAAACCCAGCAACACGGCCAAGGCAAGGGGGATCAAGATATCGCGCCCAAAATACAGGGCCACGATGATGACCGACGCAATCAGTAGCCCTACCAGCCAGCGCAGGCCCGGAACCATCGCCGCCAGCGCCTGCAAGCCTCTGTCATCCGATACAGAAGGCGGTATTTCGCTGTAGTGATTAGGTGTGGGGGAGTGAGCAACCGGTTGGGCTGGTGGCTCCTGCAGACTGGGCTTCTCTGAGGAGGCTGGCGGGTACTCAGACATAGGGCGACTTCAGGTTTTAACCGCCTAAGAATGACAGCGCCAACCCGGGTGCCCTTGTCATCCTTTTACGCCAAGCTGCGCATGGATTTATGACTTTTAAAAGCCCAGAACAGCGCCTGTTTTGCACCTGCAGGCTATCAATACAAGGACTGGCTCCAGTCAGTGGCGTCCTGCTGCAAGACCACGTCCACATCCACACCCAGCGCTAACGCCACATCAACGGGGAAAGCATCAGCCACACTGCGCTCACTCCAGCCACAGTGTTTGACACGGCTGCACCACACAGCCAGATGCAAAACGCCCGCCATCGGATCAAACTGATCTGTCTCCATGGGTGCTTCCATCGCCTTGATTGCGGCAATCACGTCTGCAGGCAGATTCCACTTGCGCAGCAAAGCTGCCGTTGTACTGTTGGCGCTATACCCCCAGTGGCGCATCTCCAGTCGAGGTCGACGCGGATCCCAAATATTGACTTCAGCATTCATAACAGCCGTGCGTTCTGGCTGCGTTTGGTGCACAAAGATTTGGCCAATTGCATGCAGCAAAGCGGCCACATAAGTCGCGCTGGCATCCAAACCCGTTAACCCCGCCAAACTGCGCGCCAATTTGGCACTGGCATGGCTGACACGTACAAATTGAGTCATGTCCAAGCCCGGCTTGGCCCGCAAGGTCATGCCTGTCTGGGCTTTTTTCAGCAATGCCCGCAATTGCCTGTCACCCAGCAACGTAATCGCCTGCGGAATGCCTCGCACCAAGCCCTGCATTTGGTAGGCGCTGGCGTTGGCGCTTTCCATCAGTTGCGCAGCTAAAACCGGGTCACCACCAAAAAGCTGGTTCACCCGGCGCAGATTGGGCATATCACTGAGCAGCTCACGCATCAACAGAGCCAAGACACGAGGCTGGCAGGGCAGAATAAGTTCTTCAGCAATTTGCATAGGTGGGCAAAGTCAGGGCGTGAATTCGCCAGTTAGTGCTCAGCTAAGCATAGCGTCAGTCAAAGCATTGGTCACTTGGGTAACACGTGTCTGTGGCACTTAGCGCACAGCGTTCCATTGCACGCCAATGTGCGTGCCGCGCCCAGCCTGCGCATCAATGGACAGTACAGCGCTGGCTTGTCTGGCACGGCTGTGCATGTTTTTCAACCCTCGCCCGACACAGCCTTGCGAACTGTCATTGTCAAGTGAGGGCTGATAGCCACACCCATCATCGGCAATCTCTAACTGCCACGAAGTTTCGTGACAGGTCAGTTTGATCAGCAACACTTTGCATTGCGCGTGTCTGAGCGCATTGCTAATGGCCTCCTGGGCAAGCATGGCCAGCTGCAAGCCCTGGTTGGCATGCGGACTGAGGTCACTTTCGCCTGTTGGCATCTGCCAGTCCATCGACACACCTCGCGCTTGCAGCAAAGGCTGCAAGCGCCAGCGCATCATGGCCAAACGCTCGATCAGGCTTGCATCCACATCGTCCAGACACTCCATCTCCACACGCAAGCACCACATGGCATTTTCAATGCTGTGGCGAATGTCTTCGCAAGAGGCATTCCGCTCGTCCAGCAACGCCAGCGCCTGAAACAGGTGCGCCCCCACTCCATCATGCAAATCTTGCGCAATGCGCGCGCGCTCGGCTTTGACCTCTGGTGAGGTGCGTTGACTTTTTCGCTTTTTCCAACGTATCGCTTTTCGCGACAGCAGAAAAAAAACTGCTGCACATAAACTCTGCAGCAGCAAAACTACCAGCCAATTCATCCAGCCCGCATGCTCAAAATCAGGCGGGAGTACCCAGAGGCAAAACAACAAAACAGCCACGTTGAAAAACCACAGGGCTGCAATTTCCCCAAGCATGCGCCACCCTCGCCAAGCAACTGGGTGCCACATAACAATCACAGCAAACCATGCAGCAACGCTGCCCGCACAGCTTGCACGCGGCTTTTGACTTGCAGTTTCCGGTAAATATTACGCACATGCGTGTTGACTGTCAGAGAAGTAATCAGCAATTGGGCCGCTATTTCTTGGCTGGTATAGCCACTGGCTACGTGACGCAAAATTTCGCGCTCTCGCCCAGACAGTTGATCACTGTCTGGGCACTTAGGCTCAGGTGCATTGCTTCGCATCCGTTGCAGCAAACGGCGCGCCACATGCGGGGTAATGGATGCCCCACCATTGGCGACCTGCAACACAGCTTGAACGTAGCTTCCAAACCAGCAGTGCTTGACCAGATACCCAGCAGCCCCTTGCTCTATGGCACGCAGCAACTGCGCATCACCCTCCATGACCGAAATAATGATGGTCTCTGCAGCAGGCCGAATAGAGCGTTGCAAGCTAATCAGCTCCAGACCGCAGCCATCCTCTAAATTCAAATCGGCCAGGAGCACGTCAAATACTTTTTGGCGCATCGCACGCTTGGCTTCTCGCACACCACCTGTTTGCCCCACCAGTTGCACGCGAGGGTCCGCCATCAGTTCGCGCTCCACCACATGGCGCAGGTGCACATCGTCGTCGACCAGAAATACACGGACAGGCTTACTCGTTTGACCAACCATGAAGTCCGGCCACTGAGACATGGCTGGAGTACAGCCTCCTGCCGTCACTTCCCACTTATATGGCTGTGGGATGCCTTGCTGGCTCGGGGTCATGACATTCCTTCAAACCATTGCACTGCTTACAAGCTGTCACTACCTAGTTTTTTACTCCCTCTTACTACCGCTCGTCAGTAGTCAAAAGCCTATAGCAATGGGCGTTACAACTTGAGCCCGCATCTCTACCAACGGGTACTTACCTAATTTATGGGATTGGCTGTTACTGGGTGCAAACAGACACTGACTCCAAGCCTCGTCAATACATCCGACCAGGCCTACTGGCAGAGATGCTCTCTGTCAGGTGCTTCATGCGACACGTCAACCACCCAGGAGCCAATCATGAAAAAGTCCCTTGCTGTCTTCTCGCTCAGCCTGATTGCGGCCACAGCATTTGCTCAATCGTCCTCCAAGCATCCCAGCCCAACGCCTACGCCCACGCCGACACCTGCGGCGGCTCCAGCGATTGAAATCAATGGCCCCACTTTGCAGTTGACCTCGCTAAGCTGGAGCCACGTGAGCAACAAGGCCGTAGATCAGGCCACAGCACGCCAGAACATCTCCTCCAATACTTCGGGGGTGAAAGTTGGAGCAGCTCTTCTTCAAGCCACAGTGGGCAAAGGGGCGTATATCAGCAACTACGCTGAAGATCAGGCCTACGCTTCGCAAAACTTGGCCAGCAACGTTGGCAACGTTGACGTCAAGCAGGCCTTGGCTCAGGTGGTGTTGCTCAAGAACACGTCGGTGCGCAACTATGCGTCTGACCAGTCATCCGCTGTGCAGAACATCTCCACAAACAACGCTTGCGTAACCTGCCAATAAATATTGCAGCCTTCACAAGCACCCACCTTGCACACGAAGACGCTGCCACCAGCTTCTTCGTGTGATTGCTGGTTCACAGGAGAGCATCATGCGTATCCAGATCACCCATTGGATGTTGGCAGCGGGCCTTAGCCTGATGGCCTCTAGCTCTTGGTCTGCGCCAGGCGAAGACACCATTCAGCTGAAAAATCCGGTTGAGCACCTCCAGCTGCCGATTGGCGGGGCAGCAGTATCCAAAGGCCTGGATCAAGAAGGCGATGGCATCCCCACCAGCTTGAAGGCCAAGATTGTCCGGTATGAAGCCAAAACCTTCAGTGACCAAAAAGATGGAATTTATACAGACGGTGACGTGAACCGTATGGTCGAGACCCAAGCCAATCGTAAAACCTGCATCCAGGACGTTGGCAGCAATGTAGCGCCACCCAGTGGCGTTGGAGGCAGAGATCAGATCGTGGTGTTGCGCGGGGATCTGGTCAATATTTGCCGTTGAAAAGCAGGTTTTCAGTCAAGCCCCACAACCCCTCTGAGAGCCACCATGCCCTACCTCCCTACTTTCTCTGCGTCGAGGCATCCCCGCTGGCAAGCCGTGATCGTTTTGCTAAGTGCTGTGGGCATACTCACAGGCTGTGCACCGATGAGTCCCGCCAAAGATGCGCCCTACCATGCGCGCGCCCCTGAAATCAACCGCCCTGCAGTACGCCCGACAAGGTCGCTGAGCAGTTTCTCAGACTCCTTGATGTGCATGGATCATCTGTTCAGAGAGAGCGGCATGGGAACGGTGCTGATTACCAGCAAATCCATTCCTGACTATTCAGGTCGCATTGCGGTAGCAACCAAAGAAATGATTGTGACGGCCCTGTCGCAAATGTCTCGCGTGAGCAATGCTTTTCGCTTCGTGGATTACGAAGTAAATATCGCCCAGCAAGACACCGTACAAAACCTCACCACCCTTTTACTCAACAACAACCAAATTCGCTTGCAGCGACCCGCACTCTATGTGTCAGGGGCCGTGGCTTTCGTTGACCAGCAGGTGATCAGCAACAATGTCGAAGTGGGCACCTCTGCCTCGCGCCTGGAGACGGGGTACAGCCAGAACAAGCGCTCGACGGTGATCGGCCTTGAAATGCACCTGGGCGATTTTCGCAGCCGCACCTTTATTCCCGGCCTGGATTCGGCCAACGAAATTGTGATTGGCAGCGGAGGTCAGGGCCTGGATTTATCAGGGCGTATTGGCAATTACGGTGTGCAATTCAACGTCGGAAGGGATTACACACAGGGCTCTGGCCCCGCCATCCGTACTTTGGTGGAGCTGGCCATGATTGAGCTTTTGGGCAAGTGGGCCCGGGTGCCCTATTGGCAATGCCTGACCCTTGAGCAAACCCACCCTGAATTTATTCGACAGATGCGGGAATGGTTTGAAGAAGCAGGGCCTGCCAACCGCAGCCAGCTCGTGCGTCGTTCGCTGGTGCGCCGTGGATACCTCGAAACTGCAACCCCCAATGACAGCGCGCTGCGCCAAGCACTCACGCAATTTCAGGCAGATGAACGCCTCGTCGTGACAGGAATTTTAGATTTTCCGACCTATGAGCGAGCGATGCGTAACTTTGTCAGTTTGTCGCCTGATGGGCATTTGCAGCGGATTGGCTGGGTCAATACCGATGGCATCAGCATGGCTGCAGACACCAGCCAGCAAGGGCAGTCTGCACACGTAGATATGCAGATAGAGAATCTGATGGTCGGGCGTGAGCACTTCCTTCCAGGCGAGCAAATCTTTCTGTCCGCAACCGTCTCACGCACCTCATACCTGTATTGCTATATGGAGAACGCAGAAAAACAGGTCATACGCTTATTGCCCAACGCAACCAACAGCTCTGGCTGGATTGCCGCCAATCAAGCCGTTCGCATCCCAGACTGGATGAGCCCAACGCCAGGCTTTGTGCTTGATGCAGGCATACCAGGTCAAGAGCGAGTTGCCTGTTTTGCCAGTGCCAACGATTTGACAGGCAAGCTGCCAGCTAACTTGCAGCAACCTGCATTCCGGCCGTTGCAGGGAGCCTCCTCTTTGGAGGACATTGGAGCGCAATTGCGCCAAGCAGCAGGTGGCGACAGCCTCGTTGGTCAAAGCAGCCTCAAGTGGCAGGTCACAGCACCCAACGCGGCCACAGCTGCCCAGCAATAAGAGCACCATGATGAGCCATCCCTACACACGTGCAGTGGTCACTTTGCTGGCGTGCATAGCAATAGGCGCAGCAAGTGCCCAGCCACGTGCAGTGATTAGCGTTCAAGAAGCGCAAACCCCGCCGCGCATTGACTCTGAGCAGTTGCAAAAACCAGCTGCCGGCATGGACACCAGCACACCCGCAGTTTCTCCAGCCTTGGCAGAGTTACAAAGCCTTGCCAATGCACCTGCTCAGCGCACAGCCCAAGCCAAAAAACAACAAGCGCAAGCCGTCTGGCAACTCGGTTTACTTCAACTGCATGGCTTGCATGTGCCGCTGGATCCTGCACAGGCAAACATCATGTTCGAACGCGCTCGTGCACTTGGGCATCCGCTGGCTTGTGCAGGCCTGGCCTGGTGTGCTATTGATGGCTGCGGTCAGCGACCTCAGCCCAGTAAAGCTCCAAAATGGCTACAGGAGTTGCGCCAGCAGGACCCAGGCCGCGCGGCATACCTTGACTGGCTGCTGCTAGAGGGCGTTGCTCCGATTGATGCAGATGTGGCGTCCACCTCACCGCAAGTCAACAACGCCATGCAGCATCGCAAACAGCAGGCCCTGCAACGCGCAGTTAAAGCCAATGACCCGCATGCGCGCGTGGAATGGGGGCTGGAGCTGGCTGCAGAAAACAAAACCAGCGAAGCGCTTGCACAGTTCCGCGCGGCCTCAGCCACTTCTGAAGCTGCTCGCCGCAATATCCAGGTCCTGGCAGAACAAAGCAGCCAGCGCATGCATGCAAGTGGAAATATTGGCCAGGCTGGGGCCGCTTGGCAAACCTTTCGCCAAGCGCGCATCTATCACCGCGGAGAAGGTGTACCCGCCAATTACACAGAAGCAATAAGGCTCTACAAACGCGCCTCAGACATGGGAAACATCCAGGCCAAACGCATGCTGGCCCTGATTTACTCACGCCCGCAAGCAGATGGCAGTCTGGATATCGCCTGGATGCAGCAATTGGCCTATGCCGATGTCAGTCAAAGCGGCAACACTCCCATTCATGCGCCCAGCGCCCCGGCCAGCTTGCAGCGCGATCCCACGCCCCTGTACGACTACATTGACGCACGCTGGCGCAAATAGAAAAAACTGAAGCAAAAACACAAAAGGCAGCAGTTGCTGCCTTTTGCGTTTTATACGCACCCTGTGCTTACTTCTTGATGCTCTGCAGTTTGGCAAACGCAGAAGCCATGGCATTTTGTGCCTGTGGCTCGTCGCGGCGCTGCGACTGTCCGGATCCACCACTGCGCGGGTTGCCCTGGCCACGGCCTGCACTCTCAAAGCGATTGTCGCGAGGGCCATCACGGCGGGCAGGTGCAGTGTCAAGTTTCATGGTCAAGCTGATGCGTTTGCGCGCTGCATCCACTTCCAGCACCTTCACTTTAACAATCTGGCCGGTCTTGACCACTTCGCGGGCATCCTCAATGAACTTGTGGCTCATCTGACTGACGTGTACCAAGCCGTCCTGGTGCACGCCCAGATCCACAAACGCGCCAAACTGCGCCACATTGCTCACGGTGCCTTCCAGCGTCATGCCCTCTTTCAGGTCCTTGATGTCTTCCACCCCATCATTGAAGCGGGCCACCACAAAGTCAGGACGTGGGTCGCGACCGGGTTTTTCCAGTTCACCCAAAATATCCTTGACCGTGATGGCGCCGAACTGCTCGTTGGCAAACTGCTCAGGCTTTAAAGTTTTAATGACTTCGCTTCTGCCCATCAACTGATCGACTGGCTTGCCTGTGGTGGCAATAATTTGCTCCACCACCGAATAGGTCTCAGGGTGCACGCCCGTCATATCCAGCGGGTTCACACCATCACGAATGCGCAAGAAGCCTGCAGCTTGCTCAAACGTCTTAGCACCCAGGCCAGACACTTCCATCAATTGCTTGCGACTTTTGAAGGAGCCATTGGCATCGCGCCAGCGCACCACTGATTTGGCAACCGAGCCACTCAAACCCGAAACACGGGTCAGCAGTGGTGCCGAAGCCGTATTCAGATCCACCCCCACAGAGTTCACACAGTCTTCCACCACAGCATCCAGCTGGCGCGCCAGCTCACTCTGGTTCACGTCGTGCTGGTACTGGCCTACGCCAATGCTCTTGGGGTCAATCTTGACCAGTTCAGCCAAGGGGTCCTGCAGGCGACGAGCAATGCTGGCAGCACCACGCAGGCTCACATCCACATCTGGCAATTCTTGTGACGCAAATTCACTGGCCGAGTACACCGAAGCGCCCGCCTCGCTGACCACAACCTTTTCAATCGATTTTTCGGTTTTGCCTGCCAGCTTGATCAGATCCGCGGCTAGCTTATCGGTCTCGCGACTGGCCGTGCCATTGCCGATGGCGATCAGATTCACGCCGTGCTTTTCAACCAGCTTGGCCAAGGTATGCAGAGAACCTTCCCAATCCTTGCGTGGTTCGTGCGGGTACACGGTTGCGGTATCCACCAGCTTGCCGTTGCTATCCACCACCGCCACCTTCACGCCTGTGCGAATCCCCGGATCCAGACCCATCACCGTGCGTGACCCTGCTGGCGCTGCCAGCAACAAATCACGCAAGTTGTCACCAAACACCTTGATCGCTACTTTTTCGGCATCTTCGCGCAGACGGCTGAACAGATCTCTCTCGGTGGACAGGCTTAGCTTGACGCGCCACGTCCAAGCCACGCACTTGCGTAGCAAATCATCCGAGGCACGCTTGGCGTGGCTCCAGCCCAGGTGCAAGGCAATACGACCTTCGGCCAGACTGGGTTGGCCCACCTCAGGCTCGACCGGCTGCATCAGCTTGGCTTCCAGAATCTCCAGTGCACGGCCTCGGAACACCGCCAAAGCTCGGTGCGAAGGCACACGGCCAATGGGTTCGTCGTAATCAAAGTAATCGCGGAATTTGGCGACCTCTGGATCTACCTCGTTCTTGCTTTCCACCTTCTTGGAGCGCAGCAAGCCTTCTGCCCACAACCACTCGCGCAGCTTTTGCACCAAGGCTGGGTCTTCGGCCCAGCGCTCCGACAAAATGTCGCGCACACCGTCCAGCACTGCAAAAGTGGTCGAAAAATCGGGGCCCGGCTTGCCGTCATCCAGCACCGTGGCAGGCTTGCAGAAAGCCTGCGCCTCTTTGTGCGGATCAAGGCTGGGGTCCGCGAACAGCATGTCAGCCAGCGGCTCAAGGCCAAACTCCTTGGCGATCTGCCCTTTGGTGCGACGCTTTTGCTTGAAGGGCAGGTAAATGTCCTCCAACTCTTGCTTGGTCGGCGCGTTGGCAATAGCCAGACGCAATGCATCTGTCAGCTTGCCTTGCTCGTCAATCGCTTTGAGCACCGTGCCACGCCGGTCTTCTAGCTCACGCAAGTACGACAGGCGTGCTTCAAGCTCTCGCAACTGCACATCGTCCAGGCCGCCAGTGACTTCCTTTCGGTAGCGGGCAATAAATGGAACGGTGGCACCACCATCCAGCAACTCCACGGCAGCATTCACTTGCTGCACACTGACTTTGATCTCTGTGGCAATCTGCCCAATGATTTTTTGCATGCGTTACGCGCCCCGCGGCGCTTGTTCTCCGGAAGCGGGCAAGTGTGCCATAGACACAACTGCTGACTACCTTCTTTAAGTTACCGATTGCATACACACTCGACACACACTTAATTGATAGCAATAAGCGCCTACCATACATAACCTGAGTGGCAAAATCACTCAAATTATTTTTGACATGCAAGACGATCTGTTTGGCACAGATGCGGCATTACCACAGCCTTTCTCTGCGCCGCCCCCAAGGCCCAAGGGCGTACGCCCGGCTCCACAAACCGATGCGCTACGTGTTTTAGCCCAATCCCTTCCTCAGTCACTGCGGATGGGTGTTTCCACGTGGTCTTATCCAGGCTGGGAAGGCCTTGTCTGGGATGGTGCCTACGAGGCTTCAGTGCTATCGCGCACAGGTCTGACAGCTCTCAGCCAACACCCGCTCATGCGTACCGTGTGCGTAGACCGCTCTTTTTGGCGCCCTTTGAGCGTAGAGCAGTACGCAAAAATGGCTGCTCAAGTTCCCGAAGATTTTCGGTTTGTGGTGAAGTGCCCCAACGTCGTCACCGATGCAATGGTTCGCTCTGAAGAGGGCAAAGGCCAGCAACGCAATCGAGCTTTTTTAAATGCATCTTTGGCAGTGGAGCAATTTGTCACGCCCACCTTGCAAGGCTTAGGCAACAAACTGGGTGTTCTTGTTTACCAGCTCAGTCCCTTGCCCTGGGATATTTTGTGCCAGCCCGAGCAACTCTTTGACCAGTTGGGACTGGTTCTGGCCGCCACACGCCAAGCTTTGCAAAGTGCGCCCCATGTCATCGTGGCAGTCGAGGTGCGAGACCCGCTTTTGCTCGAAGATGGCTTCGCCCAAGTGCTCAAAGCGCACAACGCCACCATGTGCTTGGGCTTGCACGGAAAAATGCCCCCCATTGAGCGGCAACTGCCAATCCTACGCAAACTGTGGCCCTCACCTTTCATTTGCCGCTGGAACCTCAACCACTGTTTTGGCCCTTTTGGCTACACCGCTGCACAGGAAAAGCATCAACCATTCAATGAGATGCGAACGCCTGATCTGCATACGCGGTCAGTGTTAGCGTCCACTATCCGCGGGGTAACTCAGGCGGGTCAGACTGCATTTGTCACGATCAGCAATGATGCCGAGGGCTGCGCGCCACTGTCGATCCAATCACTGGCTGAGCAAATTCAGCTCCTGAATTGTTAGATTTGCATGCAGTTCAGCTACTGTCGCGCGCAGTTATGAATGGTTGACATTTAGTCCCTCCACGACAACAGACATGTTTTTTGCCATGTGCTTGCAAGAAAACAAAGACACAAGTCTGACAATTCGGCACATTCTCTCCAGTGTGAAAAAGGTTCTACCTCAGTTGAACCAGAACTATTTGCGCTAAACAGTGCCTTGGCCCAAACACTTTGGCAGTAAAGAAATTATTGTGAAACTTCGCGACTTACTCATCCTGGCAGGCAGCGTCGCTGCCGCATCGCATGTGAGCGCCCTGTCTTTAGGTAATACACAAGGGCAAGTGCAGCTTGGCTCACCGATTGACTTGGTGTTCCCGGTACAACCTGATGCCGGGCAAACTGCCGAAAGCAGCTGTATCACTGCTGATGTCTGGATGGGAAATGCAGCGCTGACCAGCGGTCAAGTCTTGGTGACAGCGCAAGAGCAATCTGTGCGTGTACGCACCACCGCACCGGTGTACGAACCCTTGATCACGCTGAAACTACGCGCTGGCTGCTCAGGCGGAATTTCTCGCAGCTACACATTCTTTGCAGACCCGCCGAAATCGCTAGCAGCCTCTGTTGTGCCTATTGACCTGAGCACAATTCAAGTCAGTCCTCCGGTTGAAGCCTCACGCCCTGCTGCAGTGAAAAACACGGCAACAGCGAACAAAGCGCCTCGTGTGGCAAAAAAACCCGTCAATCCCAAAGCAGCTCTGGCGCAGCCATTGGCCCCTGCCGCTGTTGCATCAGTGATTGCCGAGCCAGTGACTCCCAAAGAAAGTATTCAAGAGCCCACACCCGCGCCTGCCAGCGCAGAAAAGCCACGGCTACGCATTGAACCTCTGGAAGGTCTGGACACCCCCCCAGAAAGCACACCACCCAGCCAGAGTGAAGTGTTGCCTGCCACCAGCGCAGCGATTGACCCGGAAACACAGTCCATTCTGGATGCCAATCAGACACGTTTAGAGGCGCTGGAAAAGCAGTTGCTCTCCTTGCAATCGCAGCTCACCAACAACCGCGCAGCAACAACCAGCCTGCAAAGCCAATTGGTCCAAGCGCAAAACCCAGATTTACCTTTGTGGGTAAACATCATGCTGGGGCTGCTGGCACTCGCGCTTGCCACCATCGCGTGGCTAATGCAACGCATTAAAAAAGAACGTCAAACTGCACAAAACTCGTGGGCCAACACCGTTTTGGCGGCCGAAGACTCCTTGCATTCCGCCTCCGTGGATACGCGCGCCACAACACCCGTACCGGCCTTCAGCGAGGCTGAGCGCAAGACCACCCCAGCAGCAAACACTTTCGCGGCCACCGAGACCAAAGTAGCAAACTCTCATGCGCCTAGCGCGGACACGCAACCCGCCCCCCCGCTGCCAGATCTTGAAGAGGCAGATTTGTATGCCGCGTTTGAACAACCCGCTCCGGCCCCCACTGCCCCCGAGCAAGAGCCACCCTCACCCTCGATTGCAGAGGTTTTGACAGCGCAGGCATTGTTTGATGTGCAAGAGCAGGCTGAGTTTTACGCCTCGATTGGAGAAAACGACCAGGCCATTCAGATACTGCAAGCACACATTGCCGAGCATGTTGCGTCTGCCCCACTGGCTTATATAGAGCTGCTGCAATTGCTCTATCGCCTGAGCCGCACAGAGGCTTTTGAAGAAGTGCGCGAAAAATTCGAAGCACACTTCAATGTCCAAGTGCCTAATTTCCTTGGCTTTTCGCGCAAAGGACGAGACCTCAGCGGTTATCCTGAAATCCTTGGTCAGATTGAAGCTTTGTGGCCCACAGATGAAGTACAAGGATTGATGCGCAATCTGATTGTTCGCCGCCCCAACGCGAACCAAGCAGAAGCCAGCACTCGGTTCGATCTAGCTGCGTTTGATGATTTGCTGATGCTTTACAACGTGGCACAAACAACGCCTGCGTCAAGCCGAGGCCAATTGCCTGGCCGTGTTCGCATGACCCCGCTGGAAGTTCCATTGCCAGAGCTTGTCTTTGACAGCGCACCAGCACCGGCCAACCACGCATCCAGCAGCTTTGGCCCCACAGCAACACTCGCCAGCCCGCCGCTGCCCCTGCACGAGGCGCACCTGGACATGCTGACCGCTACGCCGATGGAGGCTCCGCTTTCCGCACCCAATCTGCTAAGCGACTCCCCCTTCCAGAGCCCCACGCATTTTGCGCCCAACGAAGTGCTGGTGGATGATCTCTCCTTGGACTGGGACACATCAAAAACTGACGCTACCCAAAAGCCTGCCTCTGACTCGTCATCGATTGACGAAGAAATAAACTTCTTCACCATGGATGAGCGCGATCTGCCCACTTCGCCGCCACGGGGGTAAAGCGCAATAAGCACCATGGGTGCCTTGCCAACGCCACTACCTGCTGCAGGTGTGGCGTTTGTTTTTTTGTAGCGCTGCGATCACAAAAAACTGCCTGTTCGCAGCATCAGACATTCAGCATTATTGATTTTCAGGTGCACGTGGCAGTGCTAGAGGCTGCCTACATCTGCCTTATTGGGGCATAGCCTCCCCGTACATGCGAAAATCACGGTTTACCGCAGTATTTGTGCAGCCTCCATTTGAGACTTCGCAAGTCTGCGAGGCACAACGACAAACAAGGAATACACATGGAAGCAGAACGCGTTAATCAAATCGAAGCCACCCTCGCCGATCTGTCCACCCGGACCGAAGAGCTACGGAGGTATCTTTGACTACGATGCAAAGTTTGAGCGCCTGCGCACAGTCAATGCATCGTTAGAAGACCCGGCGGTTTGGAATGACCCTAAAAAAGCCCAAGAACTGGGCAAAGAACAAAAGTCACTCAACAACGTCGTACTGACACTGCAAAAGCTCACCGCTGAACTGGCTGACAACACCGAACTCTTTGAAATGAGTAAAGAAGAAGGTGACGATGCGGGCTTGGAGACCATTGAAGGTGAAACCGCCAAACTGCGGCCACTGATCGAAGAGCTGGAATTCCGCCGTATGTTCAGCCATGAGGCTGACCCGCTGAACTGCTTTATTGATATTCAAGCAGGCGCTGGTGGCACTGAAGCGTGCGACTGGGCCAGTATGTTGCTGCGCCAGTACCTCAAATACGCAGAGCGCAAGGGCTTCAAAGCAACGGTAGAAGAAGAAACTCCTGGCGATGTCGCTGGCATCAAAAGCGCAACCATCAGGGTTGAAGGCGAATACGCATTTGGTTTGCTGCGCACTGAAACTGGTGTCCACCGCCTGGTACGCAAGTCACCTTTCGACTCTTCAGGCGGACGCCACACCAGCTTCTCGTCCCTGTTTGTCTACCCAGAAATTGATGACTCGATCGAGATCAACATCAACCCCGCTGATGTACGTACCGACACTTACCGCGCTTCAGGCGCTGGTGGTCAGCACATCAACAAGACAGACTCCGCCGTGCGCCTGACCCACATGCCCACAGGCATTGTCGTGCAGTGCCAGGATGGCCGCTCGCAGCACAGCAACCGTGACGTTGCCTGGCAACGCCTGCGCTCGCGCTTGTATGACTACGAAATGCGCAAGCGTCAGGAAGAGCAACAAAAACTGGAAGACACCAAGACCGATGTGGGCTGGGGTCATCAAATTCGCTCCTATGTGCTGGATAACAGCCGCATCAAGGATCTGCGCACCAACGTTGAAGTCTCAGCCACCCAAAAGGTGCTGGACGGCGATCTGGACGTGTTCATCGAAGCCTCGCTCAAGCAAGGCGTTTAAGGGAAGCACTCATGCTGCGTGAAGGACAAGCCACAGCCATTCAACGGGCTGACTATCAAGCCCCCGCTTGGTGGATTGAAACTGTCGACCTGACATTCGACCTCGACCCGGCCAAAACCCGCGTTCTCAACAAGATGCGCATCCGTCGCAACCCAGACGTGCCTGCGCAAGCACTGCGTCTGGATGGCGATGAGCTCAATCTGGCCCGCGTTATGGTCAACGGCGGTGGCAGCTCGTTCAAGATGGATGGCAGCCAGCTGGTATTGGAAAGCCTCCCCGAGGGACTTGAACCCCTTGATCTGGAGATTTTCACCACCTGCTCTCCCATCCAGAACACCAAGCTCATGGGCTTGTATGTGAGCGAAGGTACGTTCTTTACGCAGTGTGAAGCGGAAGGCTTCCGCCGTATCACCTACTTCCTGGACCGCCCCGATGTCATGGCCATGTACACCGTGACATTGCGTGCCAGCAAAAACGACTACCCGGTGCTGCTGTCAAACGGCAACCTGGTGGAAGAAGGCGATCTCAATGATGGCCGCCACTTTGCCAAGTGGGTTGACCCTCACAAAAAGCCTTGCTACCTGTTTGCACTGGTCGCAGGCAAGCTCGTTGCCCGTGAGCAAAAAATCAAGAGCCGCGCTGGCCGTGATCACTTGCTGCAAGTGTTTGTACGCCCAGGTGACCTCGAAAAAACCGAGCATGCGATGAATTCGCTCATGCACTCTGTCGCATGGGATGAGGCACGCTTTGGCCTAAGCCTGGATCTGGACCGTTTCATGATCGTCGCCACCAGCGACTTCAACATGGGCGCGATGGAAAACAAGGGCCTGAATATCTTCAATACCAAGTACGTATTGGCCAGCCAGTCCACCGCAACCGACGTTGACTTTGCCAATGTGGAGAGCGTGGTGGGCCACGAGTACTTCCATAACTGGACTGGTAACCGTATTACCTGCCGCGACTGGTTTCAGCTGAGCTTGAAGGAAGGCCTGACCGTTTTCCGCGACCAAGAATTCAGCATGGACATGGCGGGCACGCCCTCGGCCCGTGCGGTCAAGCGCATTGAAGATGTACGCGTCCTGCGCACAGTGCAGTTCCCGGAAGATGCAGGCCCCATGGCGCACCCCGTACGCCCGGACAGCTATATCGAAATCAATAACTTCTACACCGTTACGATTTACGAAAAAGGCTCTGAAGTGGTGCGCATGCAGCACAACCTGGTTGGCCGCGACGGCTTTGCCAACGGTATGAAGCTGTACTTTGACCGCCACGATGGCAGTGCCGTGACATGCGACGATTTCGTGCAAGCCATTGCTGATGCCAATCCTGCCAGCCCACTGACCCAGCATCTGCAGCAATTCAAGCGCTGGTACAGCCAATCCGGCACACCCGTGGTCAAGGCCACCGGCCAGTACGATGCTACGGCGTGCACATATGCATTGACACTCTCGCAAAGCTGCGCCCCAACGGCAGACCAGCCCGAAAAGCTGCCTTTTGTGATTCCGGTTGAAATGGGCTTGCTGGGACAAGATGGAGCTGCTCTGCCCCTGCAGTTGCAAGGCGAGACAGGCACCTCCTGCAGCCACACCTTGGTGTTGACCCAAGCAGAACAAACCTGGGTGTTTGCCAATGTGGCGCAAGCACCTGTGCCTTCACTGCTTCGCGGATTCAGTGCCCCTGTGGTGCTCGACTACGATTTCAGTGATGCAGAGCTGCTGACACAGCTGGCTAACGACCCAGACGCCTTCAACCGTTGGGAAGCAGGCCAGCGTCTGGCACTGCGCTATGCACTTCAGGCCATCCGCACGCAAGGCGAGATTGCCCCTGATGTCATGCCTGCCGCCTTCATCGGCGCCCTGCGTGATGTGCTGCGCCACCCAACACTGGATGCAGCCTACAAAGATCTGGTTGTGACACTGCCCTCTGAAAGCTACATAGCAGAACAGCTGGAAGTGGTAGACCCTCAGCGTATTCACGCTGTACGCGAATCCATGCGCCAGCAACTGGCCGTGACATTACAAGCAGACTGGGTTTGGGCATTTGATACGCACAGTGACACTGGTGCATACCACCCAGACCCCGTCTCTGCAGGTCGTCGTTCGCTCACTGGCACCGCACTGCTCATGCTGTGTCTGGCTGCACGTGATTCTGCAGACACACTCTGGCCCGGCAAGACATACCAGCGCTTTAAAGATGCAGGCAACATGACGGACCGCTTCAACGCCCTGTCAGCCTTGGTCTACAGCGGAGCCACTTTGGCGCAACCCGCTCTGGAGCGCTTTCACGCACTGTTCAAGAATGAGCCCCTGGTCATCGACAAATGGTTCAGCCTGCAAGCTGGCGCCTGTGACCGTGGCGGCAATGTGCTGCCAGCAGTCAAGCAATTGCTCAAGCATCCAGACTTCAGCTTGAAGAATCCCAACCGGGCTCGCAGCCTGATCTTCAGCTACTGCAGCGCCAACCCCGGTGCATTCCACCGCGCAGATGCGGCAGGCTATGTCTTTTGGAGTGACCGCGTACTGGAGCTTGATGCCATCAACCCGCAGGTTGCTGCACGCCTGGCGCGCGGGCTGGACCGCTGGCGCAAGCTGGCAGAGCCCTACCGCACAGCCGCCCGCGAAGCCATTGTCCGTATTGCAGCCAAGCCTGATTTGAGCAACGACGTGCGCGAAGTAGTCACCCGCGCGCTGGGTAAAGATTCAGCATAAATCCACTGCTATCGCTTGAAAATAAAGCGATAGCAGCTATCAATTTTAAATATCAGGCAGCCTCCCAATTGCTGCCCCACAAGGAGAACCCTTATGACACGTCGTGTCAGCCTAACCCGCTATCTGGTTGAACAGCAACGCGTAGATGGTCGCATCCCACCACAGCTTCGCTTGCTGCTGGAAGTGGTTGCCCGCGCGTGCAAGCGCATCAGCTTTGCCGTCAACAAAGGCGAACTGGGCGAAGTCATGGGCACTGCAGGCAGTGAAAATGTGCAGGGCGAAGTTCAAAAAAAATTGGACATCATTGCCAACGAGACACTGATTGAAGCCAACGAATGGGGTGGCCACCTGGCTGCCATGGCATCGGAAGAAATGGAAGGCATCTACGTGGTGCCCAACCGCTATCCCCAGGGCGAATACCTGCTGATGTTCGACCCCCTGGACGGCTCGTCCAACATCGACATCAACATGTCAATTGGCACCATCTTCAGCGTTCTGAAAAAACACGATAGCCACCCCGGTGTGCACGACAGTGACTTCATGCAACCCGGCACACAGCAAGTTGCGGCGGGTTATTGCATCTATGGCCCCCAAACCACGCTGGTGCTCACGGTGGGCGATGGCGTGGCCATGTTCACGCTCGACCGTGAACAAGGTTCTTTTATCTTGATCGAAGAAAACGTCAAGATCCCTGAAGACACCAAAGAGTTCGCCATCAACATGTCCAACATGCGCCATTGGGACGAGCCAATGAAGCGCTATATCGACGAATGTCTGGCAGGCGAAGAAGGCCCACGTGGCAAAAACTTCAATATGCGCTGGGTTGCTGCCATGGTGGCCGACGTGCACCGCATTTTGTGCCGTGGCGGCGTCTTCATGTACCCATGGGACAAGCGTGAACCCCACAAATCCGGCAAGCTGCGCCTGATGTACGAAGCCAACCCCATGAGCTGGTTGATTGAACAAGCTGGCGGCGCTGCGACCAATTGCCGCGAACGCATTCTTGATATTCAGCCCACCGAACTGCACCAGCGTGTCAGCGTGGTACTTGGCTCCAAAAATGAAGTGGAACGCGTCACCCGCTACCACCTTGAAGCCGATCAAAAGTAACTATAATTTTTGCAGGTTGCCGGTGTAGCTCAGTCGGTAGAGCAGCTCATTCGTAATGAGAAGGTCGGGTGTTCGATTCATCTCTCCGGCACCA
>CAUQST010000027.1:0-63679 GCA_963520865.1 uncultured Comamonas sp. | reverse complement strand
GCCTGCTGGAGCAGGCGGTGTACAAGCCGGTGCAGGGGCGCTTCAAGGTCTTCATGATTGATGAGGTGCACATGCTGACCAACACGGCTTTCAATGCCATGTTGAAGACGCTGGAAGAGCCGCCTGAGTACCTGAAATTTGTACTGGCGACGACCGATCCGCAGAAAGTACCAGTGACCGTGCTTTCGCGTTGCCTGCAGTTCAATCTGCGGCCGATGGCACCCGAGACTGTTTTTGAGCACCTGACGCAAGTTCTGGTGAAAGAAGACATTCCTGCAGAACCCCAGGCGCTGAAGTTGCTGGCCCGCGGTGCGCGCGGCTCCATGCGAGATGCGCTGTCATTGACTGACCAGGCCATTGCGTTTGGGTGCGGGCAGTTGCAAGAAGCATCTGTGCGCCAGATGCTGGGCAGCGTGGACCGCACTTACGTGTTTCGCTTGATTGCTGCTTTGGCTCAAGGCGATGGCCGCACGGTGGTAGAGACCGTAGATGCACTGCGCTACAACGGCATTTCTGGGGCATCCACTCTGGAGGAAATGTCCACAGTGCTGCAGCGAATGGCCGTTTTGCAAGCCGTACCGGATATGGCTGCTGCGGTGGACGCTTCGGATCCAGAAGCCGCAGAAATGGCGCAGTTG
Organism: uncultured Comamonas sp.; assembly: GCA_963520865.1. GTDB lineage: Bacteria > Pseudomonadota > Gammaproteobacteria > Burkholderiales > Burkholderiaceae_C > Comamonas. The sequence goes on along the minus strand of CAUQST010000027.1, from coordinate 63,041 downwards.
GCTCAGGCAATGCCTGCCGATGAGACACAGTTGCTTTACAGCATTTGCCTGCATGGCCGCCAAGAGCTTGGCTTGGCACCGGATGAGTACGCTGCGCTGACCATGGCGTTGCTGCGCCTGCTGGCGTTCAAGCCGCAAGGCGAGCAATCATCGGGCAGCACAGCACCATTGGCTGAAAAAAAAACACTGAAGTTAGCTGAACTGCCTGTGGCCAAGGCGCAAGCTGAGCCACAGCCACAGCCACAGCCCGAACAGGCTGCGGTGAATGTGGTGCTAGCCCCTGCAGCGGCGCAAGTAGTGACGCAAGCAGCTGTTGCTGAGATTGCAGTCCCTGAGCCGGTAGATGCCGTGCAAGACATGCCTCCCCCGTGGGAAGACTTGCCCCCTGAGTCGGCAGAAGCAGAACCTGCATATGGCAGCGATGAGCCTCCCATGTGGGACGAGGTACCCATGGAGGCAGCGGCACCTTTTGCAGAGCCAGTGGCTCCAACCAAACCTGCCGCCGCTGATGTGACTGCAGAGCTGGTGCCAACCCCTTTAGGCGATGCGTGGCATGCGGTGGTGACCCAGCTGGATGAGGCGCAGGCCATCACCGCTTTGGTGCGTGAGTTGGCCATGCAGTCACAATTGGTGGCGCAATCGCAAGGTGTGTGGACGTTGCGTGTGCAACGCACATCGCTCAACCAGCCAATGCCCCGCGAGCGCTTGCTCAAAGCTTTGGCGCAAGTCACAGATTGCGCCAGCCTTGAAGTGGAAAATGGCAAAGTCTCTGACACCCCTGCGCTACGCAATAAGGCACAGGCCGAAGCCCGGCAAAAGCGGGCCGAAGCGATTGTGATGAACGATCCGCAGGTGCTGCGTTTGCAGCAAACCTACGGGGCAACCATCGTGCCCGGTAGCATTCGGCCTGTATAGGCGAAACAAAGACCGGGGCATGCCAAGTCGTGGCACTATTGCCCCATCAGATTTTTAAGTGACGAATAAAGGAAACCTACCATGTTCAATAAAGGACAACTCGCCGGTTTGATGAAGCAAGCCCAAACCATGCAAGACAACCTCAAGAAGGCGCAGGATGAGCTGGGCAACGTCGAAGTAGAAGGCGAGTCGGGCGCAGGTTTGGTTAAGGTGGTGATGACTTGCAAGCACGATGTCAAGCGCGTCACCATTGATCCCAGCCTGCTGGCTGAAGACAAAGACATGCTGGAAGATCTGGTCGCTGCGGCCTTCAATGCGGCTGTGCGCAAGGCGGAAGAAACTTCCAATGAAAAAATGTCCAAGCTGACAGCTGGCATGCCCGGTTTGCCCGGTGGCATGAAGTTCCCTTTCTAATTGCTGGCGACGACGTTGATTGAGGGAAAGCCGTGGTGCTTTCCCTTTTTATTTGGGTGTTTGAAATATGTCTGATCTTCAGCCGCTGGACCCATTGATTCAGGCGCTGCGCCGTTTGCCTGGGGTGGGAGTGAAGTCCGCGCAGCGGATGGCATTTCACTTGATGCAGCGCGATCAAGAGGGCGCGCGTGTGCTCTCTCGTGCCTTGGTGGAGGCTGTGGATTCGGTGCAGCACTGCACCCGTTGCAACACCTTTACGCACGAGGCGGTATGCCCGATTTGCCAGGATGCAGGCCGTGATGCAGCGCGCCTGTGCGTGGTGGAGACACCGGCCGATCTGGCCGCGATGGAGCGCACAGGCGCCTACAGTGGTTATTATTTTGTACTGATGGGGCGTATCTCTCCCATGGATGGTGTCGGCGCGAAAGATGTGGGTTTGCCGCAATTGGTGCAGCGGGCACTGGATGGCAAGGTGCAGGAAGTGATTTTGGCCACCAGCTTTACGACCGAAGGCGAAGCGACAGCCCACGCCGTAACAGAGCTTATGCAGGGGCGCCAGATTCAGGTCACGCGGCTGGCCCGGGGTGTGCCGGTAGGCAGCGAGCTGGAGTATGTGGATTTGGGCACGATTGCCCACGCGCTGGTAGAGCGCAGATAAAAAACGCCCTGCATTGCAGGGCGTTTTGCTTGGGGTCGTCAGCAATCAGTGATTGGCGATCAACGCTTTTTCTTGGTGGGTGTGCCACCTTTGCTTTTCTGGGCCACTTTGGCGGGGGCCGCTTTCTGAGTGCCTGCGGTGCGCGCTTTCTTGGTGGTCGTGGTCTTTTTGGCGCTGGCACCTGCGGCCGAGACTTTGACCGTTTTATAGATATCCAGCGACTGGCCCGCGCGCAGCTTGGACGAGATGGACATGTCGTTCCAGCGCGCCAGATTGGCAGCCGAGACACCATTGCGGCTGGCCACCTTGGCCATGGTGTCACCCTTCAGAACTTTGACGGGGGTGCGGCGCGTGACTTCGGTAATTTCAGGGGCAAGCGCCAGTTTGCCGTTGTCTGCAATATGGGTGGCAACGTCGCTTTGGTGTTGCGATGTGCGTGGCACCATCAAGGCAGAGCCTGCCTTGATCATCATGCGCGGAGGAATGCGGTTGACGCTGCGTAAATCGGTTTCGCTCATGCCCACACGCTGGGCTGCGTTGCTCACGGTCATTGTGCTGGGTGCTACCCACACCGTCCAGCTAGCGTATTGGCCGTCGTGGTAAGCGGCCCAATTGCGCTGAAACACCTTGGCGTTGTCCCAGGGCAGCAAAATTTGGGTGACGCCTGCTGCAAAAATGGTGGGGCGGTGGAACGAAGGGTTCAGCGCCTTGAAGTCATCCAGGCGCACGTCTGCCAAGCGGGCCACCAGCTCTACGTCCACATCGCGCTTGATTTCTACTGCCTGAAAGTACGGGTGGTTTTCAATGTTGGGCAGCTCAATCTTGAATTTTTCAGGATTGGCGATGATGTTCTTGACCGCCTGCAATTTGGGGACGTAATTGCGGGTTTCGTTGGGCATGGTCAGGTCGGTATAGCCGGTGCCCATGCTCTGGCGTTCATTGCGTTTGATGGCGCGGCCCACGCTGCCTTCGCCCCAGTTGTAGGCGGCCAAGGCCAGATGCCAGTCGCCAAACATGCGATGCAGTTTTTCCAGGTAATCCAGCGCAGCTTTGGTGGATGCCAGCACATCACGGCGGTCATCGCGGAAAGCGTTTTGTGTCAGCTCGAAATACGAACCTGTCGCGGGCATAAATTGCCACATGCCTGCAGCTTTGGCGCTGGAGACTGCTTGGGGGTTGAAGGCACTTTCAATGTAGGGCAGCAGCGCCAGCTCTGTAGGCATGTTGCGCTGCTCCAGCTCTTCCACGATGTGATAGAGGTACTTGCTCGAACGCGTGGTCATGCGGTCGATGTAATCCGGGCGGCTGCCATACCACTGCTCTTGGGCATCGACCAGCTCGTGCTGCAGATCGGGAATGGCAAAGCCTTTGCGGATGCGTTCCCACAGATCGTTATTCGACTCCAGCGACGTGACGTGCGACGACAGGGGTCGCGCTTGGGTAATAGGCTTAAGTGGGCCATCTACGGAGTTAGACGGCGATGTCGCACAACCGGCGAGCCAAACCACGCTGAAGGCAACAAGAAGGTGGCGCAAGTTCATCAGAATGCGTTTTTCCATTCACGCAGCGCTGCAAAAACGCTGGCGGGGTTTTGGGGAATTAAGTCAGGACGAAAGCTTTGTGCGCTGTGCACAACTTCTATAACGTCGCAACGCAGAAAAGGGTTGATTGCCAATTCTTGTGCCAGCAAAGAAGGCAGCGTGGGACGCTGTTGCTGGCGCAGGGCTTCGCAATGCGCGCGGTATTGGAGCAAAGCAGTGTTGCTAGGTTCCACGGTGCACGCAAATTTCAGATTACTCAGAGTGTATTCGTGGGCGCAAGCCACTCGGGTGTTGTCCGGTAAGCGTGCCAGCAGTTGCAGTGAAGCGTGCATCTGCTCGGGTGTACCTTCAAACAAACGGCCACAGCCCCCGGAAAAAAGGGTGTCGCCACAAAACAAAATGGGGCCACCTTCTGCGTCTGCGCTGTACCACGCAATATGGCCTGCGGTGTGACCAGGCACTTCCAGCACTTGCCACGTCAGGCCTAGAAGATGCAATGTGGTGGATGCATCGACACGTGTGACGGGCTCGGGCAATGTCTCAAAAGCAGGGCCATACACCGTAGCGCCTGTGGCGGTGCGCAATGCGTCAACACCGCCGACATGGTCAGCGTGGTGATGGGTCACTAGAATGGTCTGCAGTTGCAGACCATGGGTTTGCAAGGCTGCTTGAACGGGCGCAGCGTCGCCAGGATCAACCACCAAGGCTTGTTTGCCGTTGTGCAGCAGCCAGATGTAATTGTCAGAAAACGCAGGCAACGGCAACAGGTTCATGAAAGAGAAAACTGAAGTGCACCATCCGTGGATGGCAAAAGCTTTTGGCCGCTACCTGCTCGATTGGGAGCAGCAGCGGTGTGACGAGGCGGTGGCGGACATTTTCGGCTATCACAGCCTGCAAGTGGGATTGCCCATGCTGCAGGCATTGCGAAACAACCGAATGCCGCACCAGTGGGTATCTGCGCCCGAGTGTGATTTAAACCTTGATCGCACGGCTTGCCAAGCGCCGCAAGGTGTCCAACTGTTTTGTGCACCCGAGGCGCTGCCGTTTTCTGAGTCCAGTCTGGACTTATTGGTCATGCCGCACACCCTGGAGCTGTGCCAGGACCCGCACGCTGCGTTGCGCGAAGCCGTGCGCGTGCTGGTGCCTGAAGGGCGGCTGCTGCTGTTTGGGCTCAACCCCTACAGTTTATGGGGCGTACAGCATGGGCTGGAGCGCGTGCAGGCCCCGGGTCTGAATGCATGGCGTGGCTTGCCTTACTGGCGTGTGCGCGACTGGATGCAGGTGCTGGCCATGGACGTAGTGGCCGCTGACTTCGGCTGCCACGTGCCCGCAGTGGACGAGCAGGTGTGGCTGGAGCGGTGGCGCTGGATGGATAAGCTGGGCAACAAGGCGTGGCCTGTTCTAGGCGGTGCATACTGCGTGCTGGCTGTGAAAAAGGTGCATGGCATGCGGCTGATGGAGCCCGCGTGGCGCAAGCACAAAGCGCCCGCACAGGCTGCCCCTGCAGCCGCTTGCCAGCAGGCACCGCAAAGGAAAGAAATTTGAACCAGGTTGTGATTTATACGGACGGGGCCTGCAAGGGCAACCCGGGCCCCGGAGGGTGGGGGGTGCTGCTGCAAGCGGGCCCTCACGTCAAAGAAATGTTTGGTGGCGAGCGCGAGACGACCAACAACCGCATGGAGCTACAAGCCGTGATTGAAGCGCTGCGGGCTTTGAAACGGCCTTGCGATGTGACACTGTTTCTGGACAGTGAATACGTGCGCAAAGGCATTACCGAATGGGTGCATGGCTGGAAAGCCCGGGGCTGGAAAACAGCGGCCAAGCAGCCCGTGAAAAATGCCGAGCTGTGGCAAGAGCTGGATACCTTGGTGGCCACTGCGGGGCACCGCATTGAGTGGCGCTGGGTGAAGGGCCACGCTGGTGATCCGGGCAATGAGCGCGCGGACGAACTGGCGAACAAGGGCGTAGACAAAGCTTTGGGTCGCATCTAAAACGGTGGAGAGCGGCTGCCCTCACGGCTGGCTATGTTGTTGCTTTAGCCTGACCTGCTGCTCGTCGTGCCGCCTGTGATTTGGGTGTTTCAAGGCCAGCGCAATCCTTGGGGCGACAGGGGTTGCTGGCCAGTGTTAGCGACAGTCAAAGCTGCGTTCAAGCTATCAGGCAAATAGTAAATAGATGAAAATAAGAGCTGCTAACGCTTAATACATAAGGACTTCAGATAGTTTTGTATCTGAAGTCCTTTGTTTGTAAGCGCTAACAGCTATTGAATTAGATTCGCTCACTCCACTCTGGATACGCGGCTGCTTTGCCTGGTTGCACAACTGGCACTGCCTGTGCCTTTGCATCTCGTTGCTATCGCCCATTTGGGCTTGGCTGGTGGGGGCACTAGATGCTGTCAATGCGTGGTGCACGCGGTAGCTCGAGCACGGTTTTCAGCCCGGGCGTGGCGTTGCGCCATGAGATTTTTCCTCTGTGCAGACGTGCAATCGCCCGCACACTGGCCAGGCCAATGCCGTGGCCAGGCAGTTGCTGGTGGGTGCTGGCGCGATAAAAGTGCTGGCCTATGCGTGCCAGTGCCTCGGCGGGCACGCCGTGGCCATGGTCGCGCAGCTGCAGCGTGACGAGGCCTTCGTGGACCTTGAGGGCAATGTCCAGTTGTAGTGCGCTGTCGCCCGCGCCGTATTTGAGAAAGTTGTCCAGCACGTTGGACAAGGCGTTGGCCAGCAGGTGTGAGTCACCCATGATCCATGCCTCGCGCTGCAGATCGGTGTGCAGCTGGGTTTGCCGGTCTTCAAACAGGGGCTCGTAAAACTCCAGCACTTCTTGCAGCACGGTGTGCAGGTTGATGCGTTCAAAGCGCTGCTGGCCCACGCCCGATTCCACTTCGGCCAGGAGCAGCATCTTGGCAAACAGGCGGCTGAGTTGTTGCAGTTCTTCTTGCGCCAGCTCCAGCTGTGCCTGGCGCAAAGCCTCTGGCGCATCCATGGCCGCCTGCACGTGGTGCAGGGTGCGATTGAGCGGGGTGCGCAGATTGTGCGCCACCATGTTGGAGACGTGGCGTATGCCGTGCACCAGTTGCTCCAGCTGCTCAAGCATGGTGTTGATGTCCTGCTCCAGCAGGCTGAACTCATCACTGCGGCGGCTTTGTGGCAGGCGAAAGTGCAGGTTGCCCTGGCCTGCCTGGCGCATGGCGCGGCGCAGTTCACCTGCGCGCTGGTCCATTAACCGGCGAAAGGCGACCGCCGCTGCCAGCGACAGCACCAGCGTCAAGGCCAGCGCCGCTCCCGTGGCTTTGAGGTAGCGGTTGCGAATGTCAGTCAGTGGCAGCACATCGCTGCCCGCCAGCAAGAAACGGTTGCCACCCAGAGTGTGCACCTGCACGCGGGCGGTCAGGCTGCGGTTTTCTTGCTCAAACAGAACGTCTTGCAGCTCGGCGCCAGGTTTGACGGTGTGCATGCTGGCTACAGCGTTGCCGGCCAGCACTTTGCCGTGCATGTCTTGAAACACCAGCACCTCGCTTTGGCTGTCAATGCCGTCGCCCAGCAACATGTCAATTTCGCGGCGTAGGCCCTCATCACCTTGCTGGGTGTGGATGTTGAGCAGGCGCTTGCTGGTGCGCAGGGCGTAGTCATCGAGTTGCTGGCTGGCCGTGCCCACAATTTCGACGTAGTACACGGTGAAGGTGCCCGCCAGAATGCCCAGCACCAAAATGCAAAAGCACAACGCCAATCGAAATGAGCTGGACTGCCAGGCGCGCGGCAACCAGCCCGATTTAAGGGGCAGGGGCATGGATGCTGTAGCCCTTGCCGCGCACGGTGCGGATCAAAGAGGGCGCACCTTTTTCGTCAATCTTCTGGCGCAGGTGGCTGATGTGTACATCAATGATGTTGGTCTCGGGCTGAAAGTCATACTCCCAGACATTTTCCAGCACCATGCTGCGTGTCACAGTCTGGCCGGCATTTTTGATTAAATAGGCCAGCAGCTTGAATTCGCGCGGGTTCAGAATAATCTTTTCTTCACCGCGATATGCGGTATGCGTCAGTAAATCGATATGCAAATTACCAATTTGCATGGTGTGTACGGCCGGAGCATTGAGGTGATTGCTGCGGCGAATGACGGCTTCAATCCGCGCCTCTAATTCATCAATGAAAAATGGCTTGGGTAAATAATCATCTGCACCTGCCTTTAAACACCGAATGCGTTCATCGGTTTTTTCCAAGGCACTGACAATAATCACGGGCGTGGTATTACCCAGTGCACGCAGTGCTTTTAAAATGTCAATGCCATCTACATCCATCGGCAGCATGCGGTCTAAAAGCACACAATCCCATTTTTGAGAGAGTGCTGTTTTCAAGCCAACGCTGCCATCATCAATGTGGGTTAGCTGGTAATTGGATTTTTCAAGATTGCTGCAAATATATTCAGCAATGCCAGAATCATCTTCAATCAATAAAATATGTTTCATTCAGAAAAATAATCCCTGTGCATAAAGTGCATCAGGGATTATTTTAGAAAGTTATGGTGCTTATGGGATGTGTCTTCTACGTAGCGAGCGCTGCAAAAACTTGAACATCGTCCAGCCCAGCATCAGCACCGTGATAGCCAGCAAGGTGGCGCTGATGGGGCGGTCCACAAAGATGGAGGGGTCGCCGCGCGAGAGCAGCAGGGCGCGGCGCAGGTTCTCTTCCACCATCGGGCCCAGGATGTAGCCCAGCAGCAGCGGGGCCGCTTCAAACCGCAGCAGCATGAAGATGTAACCCACCACACCCAGTACCGCCACCATGTAAATGTCAAAGTGGTTGTTGTTCACGCTGTACACGCCCAAGGCTACAAAGACCAAGATGGCGGGGTACAGCCAGGTGAAGGGAATGCGCAGCAGCGACACCCAGATCCCAATGGTGGGAATGTTCAGCAGCACCAGCATGATGTTGCCGATAAAGAAGCTCACCACCAGGCCCCAGAACATTTCAGGCTGCTCATTGATCAGCATGGGCCCGGGCTGAATGCCGTGAATGATCAGCGCTCCCAGCATGATGGCCATCACCGCATCACCCGGTATGCCCAGCGACAGCGACGGTACAAACGCAGTCTGCGCGGCGGCATTGTTGGCCGACTCCGGTGCAGAAATACCTTGTACAGCGCCCTGGCCAAACTCAGCGGGGTTCTTGGCCACCTTTTTTTCAATTGCATACGCCATGAAGGCGGCAATCGACGGGCCTACACCGGGCAGTGCCCCCAGCGCAGAACCCAGAGCCGAGCCACGCAGCATGGCTGGATAAGAGCGGTTCATCTCTTGCTTGGTGGGGATCATGGAGCGCAAAGTCACCTTCTCGATTTTTTGCGTCTCGTCCTGACCGTGAATACCGCGCACCACTTCAGCCACGCCGAACAGGCCCATGGCCAAGGCCACCAGGTTGATGCCGTCCATCAGCTCTGGAATGTCCATGGTAAAGCGTGCAGCGCCGGAGTTCACGTCGGTGCCCACCATGCCCAGTAACACACCCATGACCACCATGGCCAAGCCCTTGATGGGCGAGCCTGTGCCCATGGAAGATGCAGCCACCAGACCCATGACCATCATGGAAAACAGCTCAGCGGGGCCGAACTTCAGACCCACTTCTGCAATCGCTGGCGAGAACAGCACCAGCAAGACCAGGCCAATCATGGCGCCGAACAGGGAGGCGATGGTGGTGATGAACAGCGCAATCCCGGCTTTGCCTTTGCGTGCCATGGGATAGCCGTCCAGACAGGTGACGGCCGAGGCCGGCCCACCGGGCAGGTTCATCAAGATGGAGGCGGTAGAGCCCCCGTACTGCGCGCCGTAATACACCCCGGCCAGCATCACGATGGCGGCGGTGGGGGACATGTGGTACGTCATTGGCAGCAGCAGCGAGATGGCCGCCAGCGCGCCAATACCTGGCAACACGCCCACAGCGGTGCCCAGGAACACGCCAAAAAAGCAGTACCAGAGAATGGTGGGGTCTGATGCGACCTGAAACCCCAGCAACAGGTTGTCAAATAATTCCATTTTTTACAGCGTCGGGAACAGTGAGACAGACATTTCCAAACCTGCAATAAAAATCAGGGAGGTAATAACTGCGATGGAAATGGCGATGATGCCACGGATGCCAAAATGCATGCGTTTTGGAACGCTGGCAATCAAGACGGAAATAATGGTGCTGAGAAAGACGCCCAGCGTGTTGAGTATGAAAGCAAAGACAACCAGAGACACCGTTGCCGCGAGCAAACTGTCCCAATGCACCTCAATGCGTTCGCCTTTTCTGAAAAAAGCGGGAAGCATTATCAAAATTCCCAGGATAAATAAAATCCATCCTAAAACCACAGGCATATAGCCTGGGCCCATGCGGCTGGCAGTTCCAAAGTTGTAGTTGGTACCCACAAGGGCAAAAAATAGCCCCACGATGCTGACAAAGATGCCAGCCAATATATCTCTCAAATCTCTATTTAGCATTCCACCTCCATTGCTCAGAGGGGCTGATTGTGATTTTTGTCAGTGAGATGAAAGCTTGTGATACTACGTACGAGTATTTTTATTAATTTGAATTAATTTTCAATATTGATTCGAGTTAATTTTTCAAGCCAAAGCAATGATTTTTGCTGGATTGATTAATTGAATTTAATGTTTTGGTGCTGCATTCTTGCGAGCATGTATAAAAAATAATGTGCAAGCTATAAAAAAAGAGGCTCTATATAGAGCCTCTTTTTTGAGGGAAATAGGCTTAGATCGCCACCGGGAGCTGTTCTTCGACTTCTTGTGTGGACTGGGGGCGTGTGGTGCGACCAATTTCTTGGCCGTTGCGCAGTACCACCAGCGTGGGCCACAGCTTGACCTTGAAGTGGCGCCCTAGCTTGCGGCCGGGGCCGTCTTCGATTTTGATGTGCGTGATATCGCGCCTGTCTTGCAGGGCACCACGCAAGACAGGCTGCGCGGCCTGGCAGTGCGGACACCAGTCCACGCCAAATTCCACCGCCACGGTGCCAGGTAAATCGGCCAGGTCTTCCGGTGCGGGAGCCGGGTCGGTGAAAGCGGTCGCAAAAGCCATGGGAGTCTCCTGTTGTTAGTGTTTGGCGGTGTTGGTGCAGGGTGGGGGCTGCAGGGCACTATGGTGGTCAATCTAAACCCGTTTGCCCCTGCAGCATGTGCAATTCTTGCAAAGTGTTGGCGTTGGCAAAGGCCTGTGCATCATCACTGGCTTGATCAAAGGGGCACAGCGCGTGGGGGTGTTGCTGCGTCCAGGTGTCAATCTTGCTGCCGCCTTCTTCCACAAAGGTTTGCAGGCTGGGTAGCAAGTTGCGGAGCAGCAATGCAAACACCGGCTGGGGGCGCACGCTGATCGCACCGTCACGGCCCACCTGCGGGCCTGCCGCAAGAACAATGGTGGCTTGCGTATGCGCAGCCACTTTGGCCATGCGCTGGGCCAGATCCAGAGGAAAGCAAGGGCTGTCGCAAGGCACGGTGAGCAACCATGGTGTGCTGCAGTAAGTCAGTCCCGTCAAAAAACCGGCCAAGGGGCCGGCGTAACCCGGCAGTACATCGGCATGCACGGGAACACCAAAGCTTTGGTAGGTATCTAGATGGCGGTTGGCGTTCAGCATGCAGGGGCCAACTTGGGGCTGCAAGCGCTGTAAAGCGTGCAAGGCCAGTGGTTGGTCTTTGAAGGGCTGCAAACCTTTGTCCACACCACCCATGCGGCTGCCACGGCCACCCGCCAGTACCAGTCCGGTGATGTCTTGCGAGAAAATCATGCTGCGGTGTACCTTGAACGCTTTAAACAGGCACAAAGTATGGCGTGAGAAATCGGGCTTAACCGCCGATGTAGCTCATTTCCACGCGTTTTCGGCCTTGCGCCGCTTCAGCAGGCAGGCTGGCGCGCAGTTCAGAGTAGCGGTCTGAGCGCTGGCCCCAGATGTGGGCAATTGCGTTACTGATGGTTGCGTCATCGGCATCGGTGCGTAGTAATTCGCGCAAATCCCAGCCTTTGTCTGCAAACAGGCACAGGTACAGGCGCCCTTCGGTTGACAGGCGAGCACGGTTGCAGTCACCGCAAAATGCCTGGGTCACGCTACTGATGACACCGATTTCGCCCAACGATGCATCGTGTTTGCCGTCGGCACCTGCGTAGCCCCAGCGCTTGGCGGTTTCACCAGGCGATGTTGGCTCCAGCTGAACCAGTGGCATTTCGGCGTTCAGCAGCTTTACTACATCGGCAGAAGGCAAAACTTCGTCCATGCACCAGCCATTGGTGGCACCGACGTCCATGTACTCGATAAAACGCAGCGTCACGCCGGAACCCCGGAAGTGGCGCGCCATGGGCAGGATTTGATCGACGTTGGTGCTGCGCTTGACCACCATGTTGACCTTGATGTCAGACAGACCCGCTTGGCGTGCGGCTTCAATGCCGTCCAGCACATCGGCCACGGGGAAATCCACATCGTTCATGCGGCGAAATATGGCATCGTCCAGCCCATCCAGACTGACCGTGACGCGTTTGAGTCCTGCTTGTTTGAGTTGCAGAGCCTTGCGGCGCAAAAGAGAGCCATTGGTGGTGAGCGTGATGTCCAGCGCTTCACCTTCTGGGGTGCGCAATGCCGCCAGTTGGGCAATCAGTCGATCGAGATCTTTGCGCAGCAGGGGCTCGCCCCCCGTCAGGCGAAATTTGCGCACACCGTGGGCCGTAAAGAGGCGCGCCAGGCGGGTAATTTCTTCAAAACTGAGCAATGCCTGGTGGGGCAGGTAAGGGTAGTCTTTGCTGAAGACATCCTTGGGCATGCAATACGCACAGCGAAAATTGCAGCGGTCAGTGACGCTGATACGCAAATCGTGCAAAGGCCGCGCACGCTGATCCAGCAAGTGCCCACTAGGAGTACTTGGCAGTGTGTTTAACGGCGCTTGAAGAACTCCATACCTTTGTTCAACCAAAGGGATTATGCGATCAACCATAGGAGCGAGATTGTGCCCCAAGGTGGGCAGCAATGCTGCCTGCGGGGATTGCTAGATGGTGTGCGTGCGGGGATGGCGTTTACTTTTCTGTGCTTGCAATGGCCTGCGGGGCAAAGGCTGGGCCTTTTCCATCTGGAATATGCCAGCCAGCAAACTGCGGGTAGTACTGCATGACGGCGGGGCCATTAAAACTCCAGCCGGTACAGCGCCCCAGGTAGGCTGGGGGCTGGTCAGGGGTGGTGCTGAAGGCCGAGACTATGCTCTGGAATGTGGCCGTGGCCATGTTGTTGAGCAGCTCGCGCATGTGGGTGCATCCCGTGATGCCTGCCAAATTGGTTTCGATGGCTTTGCGCCATCCACGGGCCATGCTGCAGCCCACCATGCGTTGCATGGCATCCAGTGCGGCTGGGCAGCCCTGTACAGGGTGGGCTTGCATGCAAGCCTCAATCGCTTGCACCACCAGTTGTGTGTTGACGGTGACACGAATCAGCATGTGGTGGATGGGGTCGCCAGCTTTGCGAATTCCTTCGCCGTTGGGGCGTGGCAGGTCGATGGCTTTGGTATCCAGCAGCTCGCCTTCGATGTCCCACAAGCCATCTTCACGTTCAAAGCTGCGGTAATTAACTTGGCGAATGTGCTGGGGCGTGCGTGCGATAGTGGGCTGAGACAGGGGCATATGCTTTTATTTCTAGAGCTGCCAGTGCTTATCTATCTGGCCTTTGCAAGTGAAATGGCTGGAAAAATTTGGCGCTGACTGGGTGGTCACGCGATTGTGATCACCTGCGCGGCGGGTGTCAGTCGCATAAATTACGGTTTCTAGGCACTAAATTGGCTTGAGTCGCTTGTTGTATAAGCAGCAGCAGCTATTGATTTTGTATAGGGCAAGCCCTGTAGACAGGTTTTCGCTGGCGATTGACCATGCAATGGTCTTAGCTGTGCTTCGGAGGCCGCGATGAAAACTTTGGTCGATCAACTCTCGCAGTACGCGGCCTACCACCGCGACGGGCGCAACATCCTCACGCACTTTGTGGGTGTGCCCATGATCTTGTTTGCCGTGGTCATCTTGCTGTCGCGTCCCGCGTGGGTGCTGGGTGACAGTGGCATGGTCATCAGCCCAGCCGTGGTGGCAGCGCTGGCAGCCTCGGTGTATTACATGTTGCTGGATACACGCTATGGCATTGCGCTGGCTGTTGTGCTGGGAATGATGTTGTCGGTGAGCGTGTGGCTGGCAGCTCAAAGCACGGGCTTGTGGCTGGCTTGGGGGGCTGGGCTGTTTATTGTGGGTTGGGTGATTCAGTTTGTGGGCCACTATTGGGAGGGCTGCAAACCTGCTTTTATGGACGATATCGTGGGTTTGCTGATTGGCCCGCTCTTCGTTCTGGCTGAAATGGGCTTTGTTTTGGGGCTGCGCAAAGAGGTGCAGCACGCGATTGAGCAGCGTTCAGGCACCGTACGCCATGCCCCAGGCGCGGCCTTGTAGCTGTCAGTTGCGCGGATATTCACGGGGTTTGAAAGAAGCGAGCAAGGGCATGGCTCTAAAATCGTCAGGTTTTCCCCCTAACGGGAATGTTCCGTTTCATAACCTGACTAACCACCATGTCCTTCGAAAAACTGACTCCTGGCAAGAACGCCCCCGAAACTTTCAACGTAGTGATCGAAATTGCAGCCAATTCCGATCCCGTGAAGTATGAAGTGGACAAAGAAACAGGCTGCGTGTTTGTGGACCGTTTCATGGGCACTGCCATGCACTACCCCGTGAACTACGGTTATGTGCCCCAAACTTTGGCGGGTGACGGTGACCCCGTGGACGTGCTGGTCATGACTCCCTTCCCATTGCCGACAGGCGTGGTGGTGCCTTGCCGTGCAATCGGCATTTTGCTGATGGAAGACGACGGTGGCGTAGACGGCAAGGTGCTGGCAGTGCCCACCAAGAAGATCCTGCCTGCCTACGACAAGATTGAAACCTTGGCCGATGTGCATGAGCTGACCCTGAACCAAATCCAGCACTTCTTCGAACACTACAAGGATTTGGAAAAGGGCAAGTGGGTGAAGATTCAAGGCTGGAAGGGCATTGATGAAGCCAAGAAGGAAATCACAGACGGCATCGCCAATTACAACAAGGCTTAAAAAAATGCTTTGGTGAAACGCTTGTTTTGCCGATTTATTTTCAAAACTCTGTAAAAATTTGTTAATGTGCAGGTCCTATAGCGGGGCCTGCATTTTTTTTGCCTGCCTCGTCAGACTTTCAGGGAGATGAAATGTTTTTGGCGAACATGCGCATGGCTTCTAAAGTGGGCCTGGGCTTTGCGTTGGTGACCTGCCTGACACTGGCTTTAGGTTCCATTTCTTTGTGGCAGATGCGTCAGATGGATACCAGCACACAAGCTGTTGTGCAGCATGCGATGCCCAGCGTGGTCGATATCGGTAATCTGCGGACTTTGTGGAATCGATTGCGCCGCGCTGAAGCAGGCATCTTGAATGTGAACAGCGTGGCTGAAGTAGATGGATACGTTGCGCAGATTCAGAAAATTCTGGAAGAGATTCAAGCCAATGAGCGCAGCTTTGAAGCGCTTGAGCGAGATGCGCAAGAGCGGCAGCTGATGGAGCGCTATCAAAAGCTGCGTCAGCAATTCCTGGCAGATCAGCAAAATTTTCTAAAACTGGCGCGTGAGAAAGATTACAGCGTGCAGGATGGCGATTTGTTGCTGGGCGATGCAGTGACCAATTTTTATGTTGGGACTGCAGAGCCCGTGTTTGTTCCGTTGGTGGAAGGACTGGGTCAGCTGGCTGCACTCAGTCGTGCGCATGCAGACAAAGCCAAACAAGATGTGACTCGCAGCTTTCAGTTTGCCGTGGCCTGGGTGCTGGCTGGAATGGTACTGAGTGCTGTAGTGGCCGCTGTGTTGGGCTGGCTGATTGCCCGTGCCGTGACCGTGCCGGCAAAACAGGCGGTGCGTGCTGCACGCAGTATTTCTGAAGGTGACCTGACCCAAGATATTCCCCTGGGTGGACGCGATGAAATGGGTGGCTTGCTGCAGGAGCTGGCCACTATGCGCAATAACCTGGAAAAAGTGGTAAGCCGTGTACGCAGCAATGCGGATGGTGTTTCCATGTCCAGTGAGCAGATCGCGATGGGGAATACGGATTTATCCAGCCGCACCGAAGAGCAGGCCAGCGCCTTGCAGCAAACAGCGGCTTCAATGGAGCAAATGTCTTCAACGGTGCGCCACAACGCGGACAGTGCTTTGCAGGCCAACCAATTGGCGATCAATGCGTCGACGGTGGCTGTGCGTGGCGGCGTGGTGGTGGGGCAGGTTGTGACCACCATGAAAGATATTGATACCAGCAGCCAAAAAATTGCAGACATTATTGGTGTGATTGATGGTATTGCCTTTCAAACCAACATCTTGGCACTGAACGCAGCGGTGGAAGCGGCACGTGCTGGCGAGCAAGGGCGTGGTTTTGCCGTAGTGGCCGGTGAGGTGCGAGCCTTGGCCGGGCGCAGTGCTGATGCCGCCAAGGAGATCAAACATTTGATAGGTGAGAGTGTGCAGCGCGTAGCGCAGGGCACAAGCTTGGTCGCGCAAGCAGGCGCAACCATGGATGAGGTGGTGACAGCCATTCGCCAAGTATCTGATCTGGTAGGGGAAATCAGCGCAGCCAGCAAAGAGCAAAGCCAAGGGGTCGGTCAGGTCAGCGACGCTGTTGCGCAGATGGATCAAACCACGCAACAAAACGCGGCCTTGGTGGAAGAGAGTGCTGCAGCGGCCGAAGGCCTGAAGCGGCAAGCTCAGGAGCTGGTTGAGGCGGTGTCAAGCTTCAAGGTCAAGCAGGTCTTTGTGGCGTCATTGGCCCCTGCGGCGATGCCCCCCAAGTTGAATGCTGAGGTGGCACCAACTACCCGCACGGAAAGCAGCCCTTTGCCCAAGGCCAGTGCACGGCCGAAATTGGCAGCGCAGCTGCCACAAAAAGGGAACCATCAAATCTCCGCAAAAGAAGAAGAAAACTGGGAAACCTTCTGACGTATTAATTTCAGCACTATTTAAAGAAACACCCCATTCCGTCGGCATGGGGTGTTTCTTTTTGTAGGTGCTGTGATGACATGTGGCGTGTTTATTGCTCCGTGAAGCGGAAGATGGATGATTGGTGATTTTTTGTAATTGAAAATTTAATTAGTCTGTGCGCGCAAGGTCGATTCATTGGTCTATTTACAGTGCATTGAATGTGCTGAAGAGAGGGAGTCGTGAAAAATCTCAAAATTTCAACGCGTTTATCTGCGACGTTTGCGCTGCTTATTGTTGCGTTATCGATGATTGCCGGTGTGGCGGCAATCCAGCTTTCTTCCATGCAAAAAACGCAGACACACATTACGGAAAATATTTTAGTCAGCGTGCAGTTGATCAATCGTTTGAATACTGATTTGGTAAAGGCACGGTTGCTTGAGTTGCGGCACGTTTTTAACGATGCTGTCAGCTACAAGGAAAATATTGAACATGAAATGAAAACGCTGCAATCTGAAATGGATGCAATAAAAAAAGAATACGTTCCACTGATTAATTCAGATAAAGAGAGAGAAACCTATGAAGAGCTGCTGTCAGAGCGCAAAGAATATGTGAAGCTCATGGAGGTTTTATTTGGTATTTCACGATCGGGAGATGCAGAAAAAGCGCGTGAGGTTTTGGGTGGGCGTTCTTTAGAGCTTTTCAACACATCATCAAAGACTTTGGCCAGCATTATTGCTATCAAGAACCAGCAATCTGCAGATGAGGTGGCTGCCGCAAAGCGTGTTTATGACCGAGCGTTGGTGATTTTGGTCATGGCAGGAGGGCTTGCAGTAGCCATTGCGATTGCTGCGGCGGTGTGGATCATCCGCTCCATTCAGCGGCCTTTGCACAGTGCGATGGAGGTTGCCAACCAAGTGGCTGAAGGTGATTTGACGGCAAAGATTGATGTTCGTAACCAAGATGAACTGGGCTTGCTGCTGGCGGCTTTGCAGCGCATGCAGGCGAGTTTGGTTCAAACGGTTCACAACGTTCGCACAGGGGCAGAAGGCGTTGCGTCAGCCAGTCACCAAATTGCGATGGGTAATGCCGATTTATCGAGCCGTACCGAAGAGCAGGCCAGTGCATTGGAGCAAACGGCCGCATCGATGGAGGAGCTGGGCTCTACCGTGCGCCAGAACGCAGATAACGCGCGGCAAGCCAATCAGCTGGCGCTGAATGCTTCTAGCGTTGCTTTGCAAGGCGGCGAAGTGGTTGGGCAGGTGGTCGATACCATGCGCGGTATCAATGAGAGCAGCCGAAAAATTGCCGACATCATTGGTGTGATTGACTCCATTGCATTTCAAACCAATATCCTGGCGCTGAATGCTGCAGTGGAAGCGGCCCGAGCAGGCGAGCAAGGCCGAGGGTTTGCTGTGGTGGCCGGTGAAGTGCGCAACTTGGCGCAGCGCAGTGCAGAGGCGGCCAAAGAGATCAAGAGCCTGATCACTGATAGCGTAGAGCGTGTTGAGCAAGGCAGCATGCTGGTTGACAAAGCGGGTAGCACCATGAGTGAAGTTGTCACTTCTATCCGCAGAGTGACCGATATTGTTGGGGAAATCAGTGCGGCCAGCAGCGAGCAAAGTCAGGGGGTGGCACAAGTGGGCGAAGCTGTCACTCAGATGGATCAGACCACTCAGCAAAATGCCGCTCTGGTTGAAGAGAGTGCCGCTGCTGCAGACAGCCTGCGCAAACAGGCGCAAGATCTGGTGGATGCCGTGGCTGTATTCAAGCTCGATAGCCGTGCAGAGGTAGTGTCTGCTGCAAGGAAAGCTGACCCCTTGATGCACAATGCGCCGCAGCCAAATCGACGCAGCACTGAGCTGTCGGTGCGCAGCAGGGCGACAGCAGAGAAAACGGTGCGCAAGCCTGTGGCACCAGCCAGACCTGCGACCAAACTTGCCGAGACATCCAAGCACGATGAAGCAGCGCAAGAGGATCAGTGGGAAAGCTTTTGAAGAGTGAATGTGTGAAACACACTCCAGCCGCATTGTTTTGCAATGCGGCTTTTTTATATGCATGCTTGAGGCTTCTCATTACGGGCAAGTAGGGCACGGTCGAGAAGGTGATAATTGACGCTTACGCTTGCTGAGTCGGTGACATACCATTTAGCAACTGCTGATCGCGCTTAGGCCTTGTGGGCCCCTCTTTTCATGATCACATCCATTTGTATTGCACAGCTCAACTTCTTGGTGGGCGATCTGAGCGGTAACGCGCAAAAAATCATTGAAGCTGCACGAGACGCTCATGCGCAAGGCGCAAAGCTGCTGATCACGCCTGAGCTGGCGCTGTGTGGCTACGCTGCCGAAGATTTGCTGCTGCGCCCCGCGTTTCAGCAAGCCAGTGATGACGCGCTGCAATCTATTGTGGACGCCAGCACAGCATGGCCGGGCATGACGCTGCTGGTGGGGCACACGCAAGCAACCGCCGGTACTTTGCACCGACAAAACACCGCAAGCTGGATCGGTAATGGCCGCATTCAGGCCAGCTACGTCAAGCAAGCGCTTCCCAATTACGGCGTATTTGATGAGCTGCGTTATTTCACGCCGCAGCATCAGCCTTGTCTGATTGACGTAGCTGGCATCCAGATCGGCGTTCTGATTTGTGAAGATGCGTGGCTGCAAGAGCCCGCGCAGGCCGCAAAAATGGCGGGTGCGCAAATGCTGGTTGTTGTGAATGCATCGCCCTATCACCTGGGCAAGCAGGCGGAGCGGGAGTCTGTTCTCGCACAGAGAGTGGCTGAAACAGGTCTGCCTGTGGTGTACGCCCATATGGTGGGCGGCCAAGATGAATTGGTATTTGATGGCAGCAGTTTTGCGCTCAATGCGGATGGCTGCGTTGCTGCGCGTGCACCATCGTTTGAATCATCGTTAGTAACGATTGCTTTGCAGCAGCACAGTGGCCAGATTCAAGTGTCTGGCGATGTCGCTTTAGTGCAAGGTGACAATGCTTATCTGTGGCGTGCCTTGGTGCTGGCAGTGCGTGATTACGTCTCCAAAAATGGTTTTCCCGGTGCATTGCTGGGTTTGTCAGGGGGGATTGACTCTGCTTTAGTGCTGTCTATTGCGGTGGATGCGCTGGGCAAAGACCGCGTGCGCACGGTCATGATGCCTTCGCCCTATACCGCCGACATCAGCTGGAAAGATGCGCAAGAAATGGCCAACCGCGTGGGTGTGCGCCATGATGTGATTGACATAGCTCCGCAATTTGAGGCATTCAAGGCGGCCTTGGCAGACCAGTTCAACGGGCTGGCGGAAGACACCACTGAAGAGAACTTGCAAGCACGCATTCGAGGGACTTTGCTCATGGCGCTGTCCAACAAGTTTGGCTCCATCGTGTTAACCACGGGCAACAAAAGCGAGCTGGCGACGGGCTATTGCACCTTGTACGGTGATATGGCCGGTGGCTTTGCTGTGATCAAGGATCTATTCAAAACACGTGTGTTTGAGCTGGCGCTTTGGCGTAATGCAAATGACCCATTCGGTACCGGATTGAACCCGATTCCTGAGCGGATCATTACGCGCCCGCCCAGTGCAGAGCTAAGGCCGGACCAAAAGGATGAGGACAGCTTGCCGCCTTATTCCTTGCTGGACGACATCATTGGCCGATACATGGAAAATGACGAATCTATGGAGGCGATTGTGGCTGCTGGTCATGATCGTGCCAATGTCGAGCGCGTGGTTCGCCTCATTCGAATCAATGAATACAAGCGCAGGCAGGCCCCTGTGGGGCCTCGTCTGTCGCATCGCAGCTTTGGCAAAGACTGGCGCAACCCGATAACCAACGGTTTTCGAGGCTGAGTGCAAGCCATTGCGCAATCGATCAAGTTTTAAATTCCACTGGAGCGTTCACCATGAAAATGATTACTGCCATCATCAAGCCGTTCAAGCTCGAGGAGGTGCGTGAAGCCTTGGCCGAGTGTGGCGTGACAGGTTTGACTGTGACGGAAGTCAAGGGCTTTGGCCGTCAAAAAGGGCACACCGAGCTGTACCGTGGTGCAGAGTACGTTGTGGATTTTTTGCCCAAGGTGAAAATTGAAGTGGCTGTGGCCACTGAAGATGCTGATCGGTGTGTGGATGCCATCGTGACCGCTGCACGCACCGGCAAGATTGGTGATGGGAAGATCTTTGTGACCCCCGTTGAGAAAGTGGTGCGTATTCGCACGGGTGATCTCGATGACGCAGCCATTTGAGTCAGCTAAAGAGCATAAAAAAGCGATCCTTAGGGATCGCTTTTTTTATGGCCACAGTCGCTGTGTTTATATGACGTCGCGCAAATTTTTGCTTTCGGGGGTAGTCCCAGCAGACTCCACCAGAAATTTCATCAGGTCTTCAGCGTTCTCGCTGGTGCGAATCAAATCCATCTGCCAAGCCCCCATGAACCCGTTTTGGACTGTGGATTTCAGGAACTCCAGCATGCTGGCGTAGTAGCCGTTGACATTCAGTATGCCAATGGGTTTATCGTGATAGCCCAACTGGCGCCAGGTCCACACTTCAAAGAGTTCTTCAAAAGTACCGATCCCGCCTGGTAACGCTAAAAAGGCGTTGCTGCGCTCTGCCATCATGGCTTTGCGCTCATGCATGTTGGCCACGATGTGCAGCTCATCGCAGGCTTGGTTAGCCAGTTCTTTGTCAACCAATGCCTGAGGAATAACTCCAACCACGCGGCCACCAGCGGCTTTGGTTGCGTCAGCCACCATGCCCATCAGGCCAGTACGGCCGCCGCCATAGACCAATTGACCGCCATGCTGGCCAATCCACGTGCCTACTGCGTGCGCAGCGTCGGCATAGGCAGGGAGCTCTCCAGGGCGAGAGCCGCAATAAACGCAAATAGAAAATGCTGGGTGCTGTGTCATGGCTTTATTTTTAAACGAAGTAGCAGGGCTCAGGCTTATGGAGCCTCTTTGGTGGGCGGGGCCGAGGCGTGGGCGTCGATCAAGCGCGTACCAGCCAATAGATCGTGCAGAAACTGGCGCTGCGGGTGAAAGCGGCTCAGTAGTGCCCATACAGCCACCCAGCCCAGCGTGAGTACCGCTACTTCGGCCATCGGCAGGTGAAATGGCGTTACAACGGCCAAAGGGGGCAGTAGCCATAACCACGCCAGTGCATAGCGTGCGAGCGCTCGAATACGTGTCAAAGGGCGGCCATATTTATCGACGACCTGGATGTGCCATGTTTTCATGGCCAGCGTCTGCCCCTTGCTCCAGAACCAAGCGAAGTAGCAGCCAAGGACTAAAAACAAGATCGCTTGCAGCGTGCTTGGAGAGAGTGGGTGGCTAAAGAGCACACCTACGCTGCCAAGTACCAGTCCACCAACGAAGACGATCCCAAATAGCAGCAAACCCTCGTAAAGCCAGCAGGCCATTCGACGGCGCAGGCTGGGGGCAGGCAGTGAGATAAATGCGGCGGGGGAGGGTAAAGACATGCAGGCTGGTTCAGAAAACGAGAGCCTCATCGCAAAAGGTGCACTCTTATTGGGTAGGAGTGGGGGCGATGGGGAGTGGTTTGGATGGCTCCTGCGGGCTTGCAGAACGATGTGAATCAGGGGTGTGCGGGGGCATTGGGGCGCCGGGCTCTGCGGTGTGTGCAGGCATAGGTGGCAAAACCAGGTTGGGCGCTGCCTGAGGGGCCGAGATGGGCTGGCTCGTCACAGAGGGCTTGCGCTCAAGTGGACTGATATGCACCGAAGGCGCCGCCTGTGGTGTCAAAACCGGAATGGTTTCTACCACCGATGGTGTTGCTACAGGGTGTGTTGTGACCGTAGCAGGAGCTGTGGTGCCGGAATGCTCTGCAGGTGCGCTGGCAGGCTTGGGCGCCGGTGGTTGAGCCAGCTTGCGCTTGGATTTCTTGGCCGTCTTTGCTTTGCGTGCTTGCTCGGCCAAACGTTTTCTTTCAGCTTCGCTGAGCGCCTGATATTCATCCCATTTTGACTGCAACTCTTGCGCAGACAAGCGCTTGGTGCTCTCAAAATTAATTCGGGCCTGATTGCGTTGCTGCACGCTCAGGTTGGCCCAGGTATTCATGCGGCTGACAAGTTTGTTGCGCTCTGACTCGTCCATGCTGGGGTAGCGGTCAGCCAAAACCAGCCAGCGCCGCTTGGCGAGTGCACCGATGGTGTCCCAGCGATCGCGCAAAGGCATCAAAACTTGGCGCTGCGCCTCTGTAATCTCTCGCCAGCCAGGGCCCGAGGCCGTGAGGCGAAGGTGCGAATGGGCATCCGCAGTCAATGAGTTGCGAGTGTTTTCTCCCTCGACCGACAAGCTCGGTGGGACAGCGCTTGGCACCATGGCCACTTGGCCCATGCTCCAGACTCCCACTGCGGCAAAACCGAACAACAACACGCACGCCATGGCAATGGCGAAGATGGGAGTGCGAGGGGTTGTAGGGGTGTCAGCAGTCAGGGGCATGTATTGCCAAGTGTAAAACTGCATGGAGTCACCAAAAAGTGAAACATGCAGTTGGCAAGTTTAAGGGGTGTCGGAAACGGTGGTCTGCAAATACTGCTGGAAACCTGGGTCGGTATAGGCAGCAGGTGGCAATTCACTGGTCAGCAGCGCTGCGTCGACTTCGGCTACATCAATGATAGTGCGGCTGTCTTGGTCAACACCAATAAATGCAAGGGCAGCAGCCAGCGCGATCAAGGGAATGGCTGTCAGCAGGCGGCGTACCCAGATAGGTGTGTTGTCGTGGTTGTTGCCAGAGGCCCCCAGTGACATCGTTCCATCACTTTGAATGCCCAGGAGTGAAACCGCAGACTCGGTGCTAGGTGCCCGCAGGGGCGCACTGCTGCGCTTGCGCATGGACATGGCCTGAATACGAGAGGCGCGCAGGCGCTCGGTGACCACATAGGGTAAACCTGCTTCTGCCATGGACAGGTGCGCTGTCAGCTTGCGCGCAAATTGCTCTGCCGCAAGTTCATCGTGGTGCGAAGGTGTGGTCATAACTCGATTCCTTTTGCTTTGAGCGCTTTGCTCAACGATTGAACCGCTCTAAAGCAGTGTGTTTTTACACTGCCTTCGGAACAACCCATGGCAGCAGCGGTTTCTGCAACATCCATGTCCTCCCAGTAACGCAGCAAGAAAGCCTCCCGTTGACGCGCGGGCAAAGATTGAATTTCATTTTCAATACTTTTTAACAATTGGGCACGCTGGGTGAGTACCTCGGCGCTTTGGGCAGCTTCGCCTTCTTCGTTGGCTGCGTAAGTCTGCATCCAATCAAACCCATCGTCATCACCGTCATCTCCATGCGCGAGGTCACTCATATTGGTAAACAGCGCATTTCGGGTTTTTTGCCGTCTAAACCAGTCCAATGTGCAGTTGGACAAGATCCGGTGGAACAGCATGGGCAGCTCAGCAGCGGGTTTATCGCCGTAATGCTGGGCCAGTTTCATCATGCTGTCTTGCACGATATCCAAGGCCGCTTCTTCGTCGCGGACGTGATAAACCGAGCGCTTGAAAGCTCGTTTTTCTACGCCTTTGAGGAAGTCGGATAGCTCTTGTTCAGTGGCCAAGACAGGGGTGCCCGGTAAGTCGAAATCTCGCGAAGCTGCTTACAGGTGTAACGAGTGGCAGCGCACGGCAAAGACGTTCATTATCGCATTGCGTTGGCAAACTGCCCAAAAAGCGTTGACCAAAGCATATGTTGCAGTGCCATAATTGACGCTTGCAATTGAACAAGGCAAACGGGTCAGGGTCCGGCGTACACCATATCGCTCATGTCCACTGGCCTCAAGTCCTAAGACGATCCCACAAGGATACGGACGAGGGGCACCCAAGGTTTTTCGTTAGAGAAATTCACAAAGGTTGATCATGGAAATTTCTAAAGCAGAGCACGCTAATGCGGCCGCTGCCTCTTCGCAAGCGGGCACTCAGGAGTTGATGGGTGCCGAAATCCTCATCAAGTCACTGCAAGCCGAAGGTGTGAAACACCTGTGGGGCTACCCAGGCGGTGCTGTGCTCTATATCTACGACGCACTGTACAAACAAGACACCATCGAGCATGTCTTGGTGCGCCATGAACAAGCCGCAGTGCATGCCGCAGATGGTTTTGCCCGTGCGACGGGTGAAGTTGGCGTGGCGCTGGTCACTTCTGGCCCCGGCCTGACAAACGCTGTCACTGGTATTGCCACGGCGTACACAGATTCCATTCCATTGGTGGTGATCAGCGGTCAGACCTCGACCGCATCGATTGGCACCGATGCCTTCCAAGAGTGCGACACCGTGGGCATTACGCGTCCCATCGTCAAGCACAACTTCTTGGTCAAGGATGTGCGTGATCTGGCGATCACCATGAAAAAAGCTTTCCACGTTGCGCGCACAGGTCGTCCTGGCCCCGTGGTGGTGGATATTCCCAAAGATGTGTCCTTCAAGAAGGCGGCGTACAGCAGCTATCCACAGACGGTGGAAATGCGCTCGTACAACCCCGTAAAGAAGGGGCACTCGGGCCAAATTCGCAAGGCTTTACAACTACTGCTGAGTGCTAAGCGCCCTTATATCTATACCGGTGGCGGCGTGTTGCTGAGCAACGCAAGCCCTGAGCTGCGCGCTCTGGTGGACATGCTGGGCTACCCCATCACGCACACCTTGATGGGCCTGGGCGCTTACCCTGCCAGCGACAGCAAATACCTGGGCATGCTGGGCATGCACGGCACGATTGAGGCCAACAATGCCATGCAAAACTGCGATGTGCTGCTGGCCGTGGGCGCACGCTTTGATGACCGCGTGATTGGTAACCCCAAGCACTTCATGTCGGCAGAGCGCAAGATCATTCACATCGACATTGACCCCTCTTCCATCTCCAAGCGCGTGAAGGTGGACGTGCCTATCGTGGGCGATGTCAAAGAAGTGCTCACTGAGCTGATCGCCATGATCCGCGAAACCACCGCCCAGCCTGACGAAGGTGCGCTGGCCCAGTGGTGGACACAGATTGAAGCGTGGCGCAGCCGCGATTGCCTGCAGTTTGACCGTGGCAACAAGGACGTGATCAAGCCCCAGGCAGTGGTGGATGCCCTGTTCCAGATGACCAAGGGCGAAGACGTGTATGTCACGTCAGACGTGGGCCAGCACCAGATGTGGGCTGCGCAGTACTACCGATTTGATGAGCCACGTCGCTGGATCAACTCTGGCGGTCTGGGCACCATGGGCGTGGGCCTGCCGTACGCCATGGGCATCAAGCTGGCCAAGCCCCAGGCGGAAGTGTTCTGTATCACGGGCGAAGGCTCGATTCAGATGAACATCCAGGAGCTGGCCACTTGCCGCCAGTACAACACCCCGGTGATCATCTGTGCGCTGAACAACCGTTTCCTCGGAATGGTGCGTCAGTGGCAGCAGATTGAATACTCGGGCCGCTACTCCAGCAGCTACATGGATTCACTGCCTGACTTCGTAAAGCTGGCCGAGGCCTTTGGCCATGCCGGTATCCTGGTGGAAGACCCGTCGCAGGTGGAGGCCGCTTTGATTGAAGCGCGGCGTATTGCACGCGAAGATAACAAGTGCGTATTCATCGACTTTCGCACCGACCCCACCGAGAACGTATTCCCCATGGTGCAGGCCGGCAAGGGCATCACGGAAATGCTGCTCGGGCCAGACGACTTGTAAAAAACAGAAGCTGCCAGCGCAGGCTGGTAGCTGTTTTCAAAGTCTTTTCATACGCAAATGCAGGCTGGGTCTGCGCTAAGCGCTCTTATTTTGACGAATCTATTGTTTGCCAAGCTTGTCACTTACCGGTGGCAGGGGAGGGCAGCGAAAAGAGGGATCTGGACATGAAACACATCATTGCCGTGCTGCTCGAAAACGAGCCTGGTGCTTTATCGCGCGTGGTTGGCCTTTTCTCGGCACGCGGCTACAACATTGAATCGCTCACCGTGGCACCGACGGAAGACCCGTCGCTGTCGCGCATGACCATCCTGACCACGGGTTCGGATGACATCATTGAGCAAATCACCAAGCATCTCAATCGCCTGATCGAAGTCGTGAAAGTGGTGGACCTGACCGAAGGGGCCTACACCGAACGCGAACTCATGATGGTCAAGGTGCGTGCTGTGGGCAAAGAGCGCGAGGAGATGAAGCGCATGGCGGATATCTTCCGTGGCCGCATCATCGACGTGACCGAGAAAAGCTACACGATTGAGCTGACAGGCGACCAGTCCAAGAACGACGCGTTCCTGCAAGGTTTGGATCGCACCGCGATTTTGGAAACCGTGCGCACCGGTGCCTCAGGCATTGGCCGTGGCGAGCGTATCTTGCGCGTTTGATGCTTGTTTGCTGCGTACACTGATTTTTTAAAAAACGTTTTCACCCCCATAAACACACTGGAAATAACTGGAGCCAAACATGAAAGTTTTCTACGACAAAGACTGTGATCTGAGCCTGATCAAGGGTAAGACCGTTGCCATCATTGGCTACGGCAGCCAAGGCCACGCACACGCTCAAAACCTGAACGAGAGCGGCGTGAAGGTCATCGTGGGTCTGCGCAAGGGCGGCGCTTCATGGGACAAAGTGGGTAAGGCTGGCCTGACCGTGATGGAAGTCAACGAAGCCGTGAAGGCTGCTGACGTGGTCATGATGTTGCTGCCTGACGAGAACATTCCTGACGTCTACAACAACAATGTAGCCCCCAACATGAAGTCGGGCGCTACCTTGGCGTTCGCTCACGGCTTTAACGTGCATTACAACCAAGTGGTGCCACGCGCCGACGTGGACGTGATCATGGTGGCCCCCAAGGGCCCAGGCCACACTGTGCGCTCGGAATACCTCAAGGGCGGCGGCGTGCCTTCCTTGATCGCGATCTACCAAGACAAGTCCGGCAAGGCGCGTGATGTGGCACTGTCTTACGCCATGGCCAATGGCGGCGGCAAGGGCGGCATTATTGAGACCAACTTCAAGGAAGAAACCGAAACTGACCTGTTCGGCGAACAGGCCGTGCTGTGCGGCGGTGCGGTGGAGCTGGTGAAGATGGGCTTTGAGACCCTGACCGAAGCTGGCTACGCTCCTGAAATGGCTTACTTCGAATGCCTGCACGAGCTCAAGCTGATTGTGGATCTGATGTACGAAGGCGGTATCGCCAACATGAACTACTCCATCTCCAACAACGCGGAGTATGGTGAGTACGTGACTGGCCCTGAAGTCATCAACGAAGAATCGCGCAAGGCCATGCGCAATGCTCTGAAGCGCATCCAAAGCGGCGAATACGCCAAGATGTTCATCAGCGAAGGTCGTCTGAACTACCCATCCATGACTGCACGTCGTCGTCAAAACGCCGACCACGCCATCGAACAAGTCGGTGGCCAGCTGCGCGCCATGATGCCTTGGATCTCCAAGAACAAGCTGGTTGACCAAACCCGCAACTAATGCGTTAACCATGCAGGCCGCACCGCGCGGTCTGCAGCCGAAGGCCACTGCCAGCGCGGTGGCCTTTTTATTTGTCAGGTGACATGGCTACAGCGATACACTGGTAGCAAGCTGGATGCAAAAGCAGTCTGCGTAAAATACTATGGTTTTAATAGCTGCCTCGGCTTTCAAGAGGCAGCGCTCTGGAGGTGCATTACATGCATGACAGCAATGACGCCCACACAGGCGATAACGGCGTAGTGGTTCGCAAGCGTCGCAAGGGCATTTATATATTGCCCAACTTATTCACATTGGCGGCCTTGTTTGGTGGGTTTTACGCCATCGTCATGGCCATGAATGGTCGTTTTGACCTGGCCGCTATCGGTGTTTTTTGTGCCATGGTGCTCGACAGCCTGGATGGCCGTGTTGCCCGGATGACCAACACCCAGAGTGCATTTGGCGAGCAAATGGATTCGCTGTGCGATATGGTGTCTTTTGGCGTCGCACCTGCGTTGATTGCATATGAATGGGCACTCAAAGGCTTGGGGCGCTGGGGCTGGATTGCCGCATTTGTGTACTGCTCTTGTGCAGCACTGCGTTTGGCGCGCTTTAACGTGAATACTGGGGTGGTGGACAAGCGCTGGTTCCAGGGCCTGCCCTCGCCAGCAGCTGCCGCTTTGGTGGTCGGCTTTATCTGGGTGTTCAACGACTATGGCGTCGTGCGCGGTGAAGATGGTTTGATCACCTGGGTGCAGATGATGTGGGTGATGTTCATCTTGACTCTGTACTCGGGCTTGACGATGGTCACCAACGTGCCTTTCTACAGCTTCAAAGACTTCAACATGAAGCGCAGTGTGCCGTTTGCAGCCATCGTGCTGATCGTGCTGGGTATTGCCATCGTCAATATCCACACTCCCACGGTGCTGTTTGCGGTGTTCGCCCTGTACGGGTTCAGCGGCTACGTTGTGTATTTGATGCGCAAGGCCAAGGGCCAGCAAACCAGCGTGATCAGCACGTCCAAAGACGAGCCTGAAGAACGTGGTTTGCACCACTAAGTAAAAACGCAAGCATTGTTTTTTGAAAACTGTGCTAGAGTAATCCGCATGCAAAACCTGTCGCTAGCTCTACTACTAACCATGTCCATCGGGCAGATCAAGTAGCGCGCGCGTACAAAACACCCTACTTCCAAGGCCCGTAGCTTCCAGCGACGGGCCTTTTTTGTTGAGTTGCTGGGGGATCAGGTCAATTTTTCTTGAATCACGAAAGAGAGCTCCTATGTCGATGTTGCACAACCCCGCTAGCAAATACCAACCCTTTGTTCCTGTCCGTTTGACCGATCGCACATGGCCTGACGCAGTCGTCACCAAGCCACCGGTCTGGTGCAGTGTGGATTTGCGTGATGGCAACCAGGCACTGATTGAGCCCATGGACATCGAGCGCAAGATTCGCATGTTCGAGCAGTTGGTGAAGATTGGTTTCAAGGAGATCGAAGTCGGCTTTCCTTCTGCTTCTCAGATTGAATTTGACTTCATGCGCAAGCTCATCGAGGAAAAACGCATTCCCGATGATGTGACCGTGCAGGTGCTGACCCAGGCCCGTGAACACCTGATCCGACGCACCTTTGAAGCGCTGGAAGGCGTGCCCCGTGCCATCGTTCACCTGTACAACGCGACTGCGCCCGTGATGCGCCGCGTGGTGCTCAATATGAGCGAAGACGAAATTGTGGAGCTGGCCCGCACCAATGCGCAACTGTTTAAAGACATCTCGGCAGAGCACCCCAGCACCGACTGGACGTTTGAATATTCGCCCGAGATGTATTCGGATACGGAAGTTGAATTTTCCAAGCGCGTGGTTGATGCAGTGACTGAAGTTTGGCAACCCACGCCGCAAAAGAAATGCATCATCAATTTGCCGACGACTGTGGAGCATTCCAGCCCCAATATCTTTGCTGACATGGTGGAGTGGACGCACCGCAACTTGCTGCGCCGTGACTCAATCGTTTTGTCCGTACACCCCCACAACGACCGCGGTACAGGCACGGCCACTGCTGAAATGGCGTTGCTGGCCGGTGCTGATCGTCTGGAAGGCTGCTTGTTCGGCAATGGTGAGCGCACCGGCAATCTCGACATCGTGAATGTGGCTTTGAATATGTATATCCAGGGTATCAATCCTGGACTGGATTTTTCGGATATCGACGGCATTCGCGCCACGGTGGAGTACTGCAATCAGTTGCCGGTGCATCCTCGCCACCCCTATGTGGGTGAGCTGGTTTACACCTCATTCTCTGGCTCGCACCAGGATGCGATCAAGAAGGCGTTTTCGGCACGCAAGGAAAACGACATCTGGGACATGCCTTATCTGCCGATTGACCCCAAGGATTTGGGTCGCAGCTACGAGGCCGTGATTCGCGTGAACAGCCAGTCCGGCAAGGGCGGCATTTCTTATCTGCTTGAGGCAGAGTACGGCTTGCAGTTGCCACGTCGCTTGCAAATCGAGTTCTCGCAAATCGTGCAACAAGAAATGGACTCTTTGGGTACCGAGTTCACAGCAGCAGACTTGTGGAAGATCTTCCGCAAGGAATTTGGCATGGATGTGGCCCAGGCACCGCAGTATCGTTTGGCCGAAGAAGATGGCGTGGTGACCTTGAATGCCAAGCTCAACTGGGATGGTCAAGAGCGCGTGCTGGAGGCGCAGGGCACTGGCCCGATTGACGCCTTTGTTCAGGCGCTTTCGCAATCGCTGGGCCGTCAAGTGCGTGTGATGAATTATTCGGAGCATGCAGTGGGTGAGGGTGCCAATGCCCAGGCGGTGGCCTACGTTGAAGTGCGCGTAGACGATAGCCACACCGTGTTTGGTGTGGGCATGGATGCCAACATTGTGTCGGCATCGATCCGGGCGATTTTGTCAGGCTTGCGCCGTGCGCCAGTGGTGCAAACAGTGACCGCATAAGGTGGCTGCAGGGCGGTGTTTTGTATGTTTTTACAAGTGCCGCCCAGCTACTGACCTGCCGGATTGTGAAATGCGGCAAGGCGACAAGCGGTAGTGCTTTTGCGAAGTTCGATGCCGTCTGTATTGCTTGCTCTCAAATAAATGAAATTGAGTGCTAGCTGGGTGCTACAAACGGTAGGTGTCGTCCTATAATTCGCTTAATTTCCGCTAAAAAGTTGTGTATTTCGGTAAATGGCATGACTTTCTTTGGTGGTAACGGCACTCCCTTGTTGTTTGTTGCTCGGAGCACTTGCATGCACCACCGATCCCCGTTTGCGTATGGTCGAATCGCCAAAGCGCTGGCCTTTTTGACTTTGAGTTGTGCATTGGCTGCCCCAGCCGCTTACGCATCGAAAAAGGCCCCGACCAAGAAGCAAACCACCGCAGCCTCTGCTCCTGTCAAGAAAAAGCAGGCGGCCAAAGCCACCAGTACCAAAAAGGTCGTGGCACAAAAGAACACCAAGTCCGCTACATCTAACCGCAAGGTGGTAGCCACGCGGGCAGTTAAATCCAATACCAAAGTTGCGCGCAAAGCGACAGCCACGCGTGCAGTAGCTGCTGCAGCCGCGGGTGCGGCAGCAGTAGCTGTAGCGCGGCCTTCGTTTGGGCAAATGGCGGGCTTGCACCAGGTGTCTGATCCTTTAGATCTGAAGTCCAGCGTTGCGCTGGTGCTGGACCAGGACACCAAGGAGGTGCTGCTGAGCAAGAACGACCATGCGGTCTTGCCCATTGCCTCTATCACCAAGCTGATGACAGGCTTGCTGATTGCTGAAGCCAAGTTGCCGATGGATGAAATGATCACCATCACGCAAGACGATGTGGACACTGAAAAGCACAGCAGCTCGCGTTTGCGCGTGGGCACACAGCTGAGCCGCGGTGAAATGCTGCACTTGGCGCTGATGTCCAGCGAAAACCGTGCAGCCCATGCGCTGGGGCGTACGTACCCCGGTGGCCTGACGCATTTCGTGCAGTTGATGAACAACAAGGCCAAGTTGCTGGGCATGACAGAAACCCAGTATGTAGAGCCTACAGGCTTGTCGAGCCGCAACCAGTCCAGTGCACATGATCTGGCTACATTGGTGAACGTGACACACGCCAACCCGCTGATGCGCCAATACTCCACATCGCCCAGCTATGAAGTGGCCGTGGGTAACCGCATGCTGCAGTTCAACAACACCAACAGCCTGGTCAAGAGCGACCGCTGGGACATTGGCCTGCAAAAGACCGGCTACATCTCAGAGGCTGGCCGCTGCCTGGTGATGCAGGCTGAGGTATCTGGCCGAAAAATCATCATGGTGTTTTTGGATTCGGTGGGTAAGTACAGCCGCCAAGGTGATGCAGAGCGTGTACGCCATTGGGTCGAATCATTGTCAAACGGCAGCGGAATGCTGACCGCCAGCAAATAAAACAGCTGACCAGTCATTCAATAAAAATAGCGGCTTTAGCCGCTATTTTTTTGCAGACCTAGTCAGAGCAGGTCAGCACAATCTTGCCAAAAGGTTGCTGATTTTCCAAGTGTGCATGTGCTTGTGCCGCCTGCGCCAGAGGGTATTGCTGCTCAATCAAGGGCAGTAGTTCACGGCGGGCGATGACGGGCAGCCAGCGCTGGGCAAAACGCTGGGTCATGGCCACTTTTTGCGCGGTGCTGAGCGACTTCATGACCGTGCCCTCTATGCGCAGCCTGCGGGTCATCATCACATCCATCGGCAGCGTACCACTGGCGCCACCTTGCAACCCTAGCTGAATGAGGCGGCCAGCCATATCCAGACTACGGACATTGCGCTCCAGATATGGCGCACCCATATTGCAAATCACTACGTCGACACGCCCGCCAGACACTTCGCTGGCAATGACTTCTGCAAAGTCCTGGCTGGCGTAATCCACGGTGATGTCAGCGCCCAAGGCGCGCAGGCGCGCATGCTTGCCAGCGCTGCTGGTGGTGACAACGGTGCTTGCACCTGCCATGCGTGCCATTTGCACCAGGGTTGTGCCCACGCCGCCACCTGCACCGTGAATCAGCACCCGTTCACCGGTTTGCAGGTTTCCCAGATGCTGCAGCACATGGTGTGCTGTCACCATGGCTTCAGGAATGCTTGCGGCCTCTACATCGCTGATGCCTTCAGGTACCCGCATGGCCATGCCAGCGTCGATGCGTGCGTACTGTGCATATGCGCCGCCGCCCACAATGCCCATGACGCGTTCGCCCAAACGAAAGCCGCTGACCTGCGGCCCCATGGCGACGACTTCTCCGGCCATCTCCAGTCCAATGACTTGGTCACTGTCTCCAAAGCCCGGGTTGGGTCCATACTTGCCTTGGCGCCAGTTCAGCTCTGCACGATTGAGACCAGCGGCGTGCACGCGCACGAGCAAATCATTGGGGCGTATGGCCGGTAGGGGGATGTCTTGAGGGTGCAGAACGTCAGGGGCACCAAAGCCGTTGTGCACGGCCGCGCGCATCAGAGGGGGGAGTGTTGTCACGGTGTCTTCGCTGGTAGGTTATTGCAATGGCGTACAGCCAAGCATATGGGCTAAACAGCTCGATCCGATAAAACCGTATGCCAGTAGGGGAGAGGTAAAGACGCTGTGGTGACAGTCTTTGGGCTGGTGCGCTTGCATGCCTGGCTGTGCGTAGCTCCCATCGATTTGCCCGTTGAGTCAATACACTGCGATACGTACTTTTTTACTGTGCTTGGGGCGTGTGCAGTAGGCGAAGTGCAGGCCGTGCAGTACTGAGGCCGTGTCTTTGGCGGATGCATAGAAGTGCCCGGTACTTGGAAGGGGCGAGACAAGCAAAAAGCCCTGCACAACGGGGTTGTGCAGGGCTTGAAACTTCTTTCGTGGCGCGGCGTACTGGAATCGAACCAGTGACCCACAGCTTAGAAGGCTGTTGCTCTATCCAACTGAGCTAACGCCACCACGTTGCCGTCATTGGCTGCAAACAAATACATGTATTGCACCCGTGACAGAACTTTGAATCATAACGCGCATTGGGTGGTGCGCAGGGCTTGGAGGGCCTTACTCTTCTTCGAAAACGATGTTCGGCAAAGCCGTCACACGTGCAACTTCCTTGAGGTCACCAAGAACACCCGTACTGTAAAAGCTGTAGGGGGTATCAGGCTCGAGGGCGGCTGCTGCCAAGAATGCCAGAGGCTGGTTCATGCTCACGTAGTAGCTGCCGGGTGCTGCTTCAAGGCTATGGCGTGCCAGGTGAACAGCCGTCTCGGAGACTGATGTACCAGGCGCCACTTGATAGGTTTCTGTCTGAATGCTGGACAGCTCTGCAACGCGTTGCACATTCACCCCCATCATGCCCAGGCGCTCTGTGGCTTGCACCGCATTGGCTGACAGCCAGTAACCGCAGGCATTGCTGCGTGTACGCGGATTGCTGATGGTCAGGCTGCTGCTCCAGGGCACGTTTTTTTGCATCAGCTGCGCACTGGCTGCATCAACCAAGGTGATTTCTCGCTGCCCTTGGCTGGGCTGGGCTTGCACAGCCAGCGTGCTGCGGCAAGCGTGCGAGGCCACATCGCGCGTCACATACGTGTTCACCTGGCGCAAGTCTGTAGCACGCTGGGCTGCACTTTGCAGCACGGCCAGCATGGCTTGCACTTGACTGTGCACGCGGCGTTGTAAATGGGTGCGTTTGAGATCACTGCCACGGCTGCTGGCTTCCATGCTGACCACGTTTTTCAGGCTGGCGGCGTTGGTGAGCGTAGTTGGCTCTAGCGTTCCCATTGCAAAGCCGTTTTGGGCGCTGTTGCCTGCGGCTTCAAATACCCAGTCCACGCGCATGCCTGCTTGGCTTAGCGCGCTAGAGGCGGGCTGGTGCAGCCACTCACGGGCGGCTTTGGTGACAAATTCGTGGCCATTGGGTGTGACTGCGTATTGCAGGCCCATGTCATTGGCGCGTACCGCAGCGAAGCGCTGCAGCGTGGGCTCAATGGCATCGAATTCGCTAGCATCCAAAAGTACGCTGGGGCGGTAGTCGCGCACCAGTTTGGCCAGAAAGCGGGCTTCGGGGGTTTTGAGCTGCAGGTGGTCAAACCGCAAATCTGTGCCGTCGGACGTTGCGGCAATACCTTTGTCAAACCCATCAGGGTTGGCGCGGGGCACCAAGATGATGTTAATTTTGTCCAGCAACGGGGCCAGTAAACCTCCGGCTCCGAGCTCTTTGCTCAGCACCAGGACGGCTTCCGTTGCCGCTGCGTCGGTGCCTTGCTGGCCTGCCACGATCATGACGTTGGGTCGATTGCTTTCATCCAATGCCAACGGCGTGATGGCCTTGGCCTGGGTTGCGATGAGGGTATGGATGGGGGTGCCGCTTTGGGCATTGCCATTGCTGAGCAGGCCCAGGCGTGGGCTTTCCTCGGGAGTTTGCTGGCTTAAATTGCGCAGCAGCTCTGCCAGCTCACTGTTGGTTGTATAGCTGCGCCGGCCCTCCGAAAGGCCAGGTGTGCTGTAGCGTTCATTGGGGTCTGGAAACAGGGCGGCAATCGCGGCGCTGTATGGCAATGCTTGAAGGTGCGTGTTCGATGCCACAGGCGTTACGCTGGCAGTCAAAGGTGCTGACGTGGCGGTGCGTGTGGGCGTTGAATGGGAGGGCTGCGCACTGGTTGTTGTGCTTGTGGTGGCAGGCCATTCAGGAAGAGGGGTGCTGGAGCATGCAGCCAGAGCCAGTGCAGAGCCAATCATGAGCCAACGCGATGCATGCGTTGCCATGGTGTGACCTGGGCGTTCCAGATACGGCGCGAAGACAGGGGCGTTGGGCTTTGTCATGGTGCTGTAAACCGCAGAAAACCAAGTGAAGATGATGTCCGTCTGATAGCGAGGGCTAGCAGACGGACATATCGCGTGGGGCAAAAGCCAAGAGTTGGCGCATGTTACGCCGTGGCCTTGCCCGGTGTTGTCAGCGCAGGGCGCTAAGAGTGGCTTGAACCACCTTGGATGACTGTACTTTGTCTGCCGTACGCAATGTATGGGCTGCGAAAAAGTACATGCCTTCCCAAATCTTCGATTTGCTGGGTAGTCTCGCCATGCAAAGGGCTTAGCGGTTAAAACCGCCGCCGCCGCGGCGATTGCCGCCGAAGCCGCCACCGCCACCATTACCACCGCCATTGCCGCCACGGAAACCACCACCATTGCCGCCACGGAAGCCGCCGCCACCGCCGCGTGGTCGTTCCATCATCAGGTCAATGCTGGTACGGGTTGGGTCTGGCTGGCCGCCGGTGTTGCTGCGTGGCGCACGCGACGGGTTACCCGCCTGGGTGCCCAGGTGGGCATTGGGGCGTGGAGGTTGGTCGTCAAAGCGGTTGTAGCCTTCGCCGCGTGGTTCGCGGGGCTGGCGAGGCTGGCGCTGTTCACGGGGCTCACGAGGCTGGCGAGGTGCCTGGGCTTCGTTAGCGCCTTGTGCAGTTGGGCCGCGTGGGTTGTCACGCGAAGGGCGCTGGCGCGAGCGGTTGTAGCCTTGGCCGCTGCGGCGGTCTTGGCTGTCTTGCTCTGCGCGTTCACCACGCGGTGCGTCATGGCCGCCGTCGCGGGCCTCAAACGAAGGTGCCTGTGCGTTGTCGCGAGGTGCAAAACCTTGGCGGGCAGGGCGGCGTGGGCCACCACGGCGAGGGCCTTGACCATCTGCATCAGGTGCAGAGGGTGCATCACCACGGGGCGCGCGCTGAGGGCGACCGCCGCGATCAGGCTGTCCAGCCTTGGTGGTGCGGATGCGATCCATCATTTCTTGGCGAGCTGCACGTGCTGCGGCTTGCATGACATCACGGCTTGGCGGCTTGCCCGCACCACCCCAGATGGTTTGGCGACCCATGGCGATGGGCTCAGCCTTTTCACCG
Source organism: uncultured Comamonas sp. (assembly GCA_963520865.1). Classification (GTDB taxonomy): domain Bacteria; phylum Pseudomonadota; class Gammaproteobacteria; order Burkholderiales; family Burkholderiaceae_C; genus Comamonas. Next base: position 26,357 of record CAUQST010000027.1, on the reverse strand, counting down.
GGCTCAGGACCAAATTCAGGCATTGGAACGACGGGGATCTCCTGCTTGGTAAAGCGTTCAATATCCATCATGAAGCCTTCTTCGTCCATGCAAACTAGGCTGACTGCGTGGCCTTCGCGGCCTGCACGGCCGGTGCGGCCAATGCGGTGAACGTAATCTTCAGAAACGTTCGGAATTTCGTAGTTGACCACGTGTGGCAGCTCATCGATGTCGATGCCGCGTGCCGCAATGTCGGTAGCAACCAGAGCGCGCAGTTCGCCGGTTTTAAAGCCAGCCAGTGCCTGTGTGCGCGCGCTTTGGCTCTTGTTGCCGTGCAGGGCCATTGCTGTGACGCCGTTCTTGGTCAAGAACTCGGCCACATGGTTGGCGCCAAACTTGGTGCGCGTGAAAACCAGCACCTGGTTCCACTGGTTGCTGTTGATGATGTGCAGCAGCACATCTTTTTTCTTGTTGCGGCCCACAGGGTGGATCACCTGCTTGATGCGCTGTACGGTGGTGTTGCTTGGCGTGACCTGAATGCTTTGCGGGTTGCGCAGCAGACCATTGGCCAGGGTGCGAATTTCGTCGCTGAACGTGGCCGAGAACAGCAGGCTTTGCTTGTTCTTGGGTACCAGTGCCAAGATTTTCTTGACGTCGTGGATGAAACCCATGTCCAGCATGCGGTCGGCTTCGTCCAGCACCAGGATTTCAACTTGCGACAGATCGATCAGACCCTGCTGCTGCAAGTCCAACAGGCGACCCGGTGTAGCCACCAGAACGTCGACACCCTTGCGGATGCGGTCCACCTGAGGCTTCATGCCAACGCCGCCAAAGATGACGGTGGTGGTGACGTCCAAGTACTTGGAGTAGAAGCGAATGTTTTCTTCAATTTGCGCAGCCAGCTCACGGGTAGGTGTGAGGATCAGCGCGCGAATGCCGCCTGCAGGTGCGGCGGTGCCGCCCTGCGTCAGACGATGCAGCATCGGCAGCGAGAACGCTGCGGTCTTGCCGGTGCCGGTTTGTGCGCCGGCAAGCAGGTCGTGGCCTGCGAGCACCAAGGGAATAGCCTGTGCCTGAATAGGGGTAGGGGTTTCGTAGCCCTGCTCCAGCACCGCTTTCACGATGGCGGGTGCCAAGTTCAATTCTTCAAATGTCATTGTTGTCGATACGCCCATCCGGGCGCGGGGTATCAGCCCGTCGGAGCAACCTGTGCAGGTTGCCAAGCCAGTCGTAGGCAGATGAGATTCACAAGATTTGGGAGCCGGAATCGCTCGGGTTGGCGAGTCTTTGTCCCCAGCTGAATGCTGATGCCAAGGGGAAACTGGAGCCCCTGACTGTGCGTATTGTCGCATGAGGAGATAATCAATGGTTGGGGCGCCCTTGAACTGTGCGCCAGATTGTTATTTTTTTACAAGAATTTGCTGACAAACACATGGCCCAATACGTCTTTTCGATGAACCACCTGACCAAGACGGTGCCCCCAAAGCGCCAGATCTTGAAGGACATTTCGCTGAGTTTCTTCCCCGGTGCCAAGATCGGCGTACTGGGCTTGAATGGTTCCGGCAAGTCTTCGCTGCTGAAGATCATGGCTGGCGTGGACAAGGAGTTCGAAGGCGAAGCCATTCCGATGCAGGGCCTGTCGATCGGTTACCTGCCGCAAGAGCCACAGCTCAACCCTGAGCACACTGTGCGCCAGGCGGTGGAAGAGGCCATGGCCGAGGTGAACAACGCCAAGGCACGCCTGGAAGAGGTCTACGCAGCTTATGCCGAAGAAGATGCAGACTTTGACGCTTTGGCTGCCGAGCAAGGCGAGCTGGAAGCCATCATCGCTGCCGCAGGCACCGACTCTGAGCACCAGCTGGAAATCGCTGCTGACGCGCTGCGTCTGCCCGCATGGGATGCCAAGGTTGGCCTGCTGTCTGGTGGTGAAAAACGCCGCGTGGCGCTGTGCAAGCTGCTGCTGTCCAAGCCCGACATGCTGCTGCTTGACGAGCCGACCAACCACTTGGACGCTGAGTCCGTGGACTGGCTGGAGCAGTTCCTGCATCGCTTCTCGGGCACCGTAGTGGCTATTACCCACGATCGCTACTTCCTGGATAACGCCGCCGAGTGGATTTTGGAGCTGGACCGCGGACGCGGTATTCCTTACAAGGGTAACTACTCGGACTGGTTGACCCAGAAGAGCAACCGTCTGGAAACCGAGCAAAAGGGCGAAGAAGCCCGCGCCAAGGCCTTGAAGAAGGAGCTGGAGTGGGTGCGCCAGAATGCCAAGGGTCGCCAAGCCAAGTCCAAGGCACGTATTGCACGCTTCGAAGAGCTGAGCGATTACGAATACCAGCAGCGCAATGAAACGCAGGAAATCTTTATTCCTGTGGCTGAACGCCTGGGTGCCAAGGTTATTGAATTCAACAACGTATCCAAGGCTTTTGGCGACCGTTTGCTGATCGATAACCTGTCCATGAACGTGCCTGCAGGCGCGATCGTCGGCATCATTGGCCCTAACGGTGCCGGTAAGTCAACCTTGTTCAAGCTGATTGCTGGCAAGGAACAGCCTGACTCCGGTACGGTAGACATTGGCCAGACTGTGAAGATGGCTTTTGTGGACCAGCATCGCGACGATCTGGCCAACGAAAAGACTGTCTGGGAAGACATCTCCGGTGGTCTGGACATGATCACTGTTGGCAAGTTCACCATGGCCTCGCGTGCTTACGCCGGGCGCTTCAACTTCAACGGACAAGACCAGCAAAAGAAGGTCGGCAATCTGTCTGGTGGTGAGCGCGGTCGTCTGCATTTGGCCAAAACGCTGATTCAGGGCGGTAACGTGCTGATGCTGGACGAGCCATCCAACGACTTGGACGTAGAAACATTGCGCGCTCTGGAAGATGCGTTGCTGGAGTACGCGGGCACTGTGATGGTCATCTCGCACGATCGCTGGTTCCTGGACCGTATTGCCACGCACATTCTGGCTGCTGAAGGTGATTCGCAGTGGGTGTTCTTTGACGGTAACTACCAAGAGTACGAAGCCGACAAGAAAAAGCGTCTGGGCGAAGAGGGCGCTGCTCCCAAGCGTTTCCGCTACAAGGCACTGAAGTAATTCTTCAGCGGTACTTGGCAAAAAGGGCTCCTGCAGGAGCCCTTTTTTTGTGTGCAAGGGGCGTGAAAGCAGGCTTCGTCAATCGCGTGGACTGGGTAAACCCCAGATCAATAGTCATTACATGGTTTGTATATTGACTTTTTTGACGCAAGTCAAAGCAATAAAAAGTTACACGCTGGGAGCGCTTTCGATGTCTTTTTCTGGTCTTTTTCAACGCCGCCGCGTGGTGCAAATGGGTGTGGGTTTGCTGGCTGCCAGCGCGTTGACGGTGTTTGCACAAAACAGCTACCCCAGCAAGCCTGTGCGCATTGTGGTGGGCTTTTCAGCGGGCGGTACCACCGACGTGGTGGCGCGCATCATGGCCAAAGAGCTGACACAGTCTCTGGGGCAGAGTTTCATCATCGAAAACCGCCCTGGCGGAGGCAGCAACATTGCCACTGAGGTGGTCAAGGCCGCCGACCCGGACGGCTACACCCTGCTGTTTGTGGCGGTGACCAGCACCATCAACCAGACGCTGTACCCCAAGATCAAGTTTGATTTGAACCGCGATTTTGAAGCGGTGGCGCTGGGTGCCAAGGTGCCCAATATTTTGGTGGTGCACCCCAGTGTGCCGGCCAATAACGTCAAGGAATTCATCGAATGGGCGCGTGCCAATGACGACAAGATTGCCTATGCCTCCTCGGGCAGTGGCACATCGATCCACATGGCCGGCGAGATGTTCAAGGTGCGCACGGGTCTGAAAACCCAGCACGTGCCTTACAAGGGCAGTGCGCCAGCCGTGACGGACTTGATTGGCGGGCAGGTGCAGTTCATGTTTGACAACATGCCTGCCTCTTGGCCCCACGTGCAGTCAGGCAAGCTCAAAGCGCTGGCTGTGACGACCAAAGCCCGTTCACCTTCTGCACCCAATGTGCCTACGCTGGAAGAAAGCGGCGTGGCTCCATTTGACGTGACCTCATGGTTCGGTCTGATTGCGCCCAAGGGCACGCCCAAAGAGGTGGTGGATAAGCTCAATCTGGTGATGAACCAGGCATTTGACAAACCAGAAGTGAAGCTGGCTTACGAAAAACTGGGTGCCGTGGCAGAAAAGAACAGCCCCAAGGATTTCAGCAACTTTATCCGCCAGGAAGTGAGCACATGGGCTCCCGTGGTGAAGGCTTCAGGAGCCACGGTAGATTAATAGCGCTGGTGTGGCAGCCTGATGAGCCACCCGTACCAGCCGGGATGTACGGCGGCTTTGCGCTGCTGTGACCTGTGTACGGGCCCTGGTGTGCACGGTTTCAGCCTCAATCCGTGGTGCGTTGAAGGGTGAGAGATAAAGGCGGTTTTTATTAAAAATGAGCATCTAACGCTTGCTGAATATAGTTTTCCGTATGTTTTATATGTGAAAAGCTTATTGGTAAAGCGCTAGGTGCTATTTTTTTATTTAAAGCAAAGCGCTGCCCTGCGCTGTACTAGCTTGCGTTGTGCTGCCGGCAAGGCACTGGCATCAACGCATGGCGGTGTCAGATTGCGCATTCCATCAGGCGTTCATCCACAGCGCTAATCCTGCGCACTGTGGCGGTTCAGGTCTTGCCAGCTGGGTAGCACGGCTTGCTGAGGTACCGGCATGGATTGCGCCAGCAACACGGCGCGTGCAGTGGCAATGGCCACTACTTCAGCAGCCATGGTGCACAGCGTCATCATGCCCAGCGTTTGGCCGCTCTGGCCTGTACCCAGTGCAAACAGTGTGTCACCGTCGCTCATGGTGTGGACGGGGTTGATGCTGCGTGCCAGCCCATCGTGCGCGGTAACGGCCAAACGGTGGGCCTGGGGCTTGGTCAGGATGGCGTCGGTAGCCACCACGCCAATCGTGGTGTTGCTGCCCGCCAAAATGGTCTGTGGCTCTTGGCCATGCAGCAAGGCATCGCGCGCATTGAGTAGCGCTTGGCCATCGGTGGTGCGTGCACCCGCAAGCAACTGACCGGTGTAGGGGTTGAAGACGTCACCCAGTGCATTGCAGGCCACTAGCGCTCCCACAGTCACGCCACGCACGGTCAGGCTGGCGGTGCCAATACCGCCCTTCATGGCGTGCTGCCAGCCAAAAATTTTGCCAATCACAGCACCAGCGCCCGCCCCAACACTGCCTTCTGCGGGGCGCACGCTGGATGCCGCCTGGCAGGCCGCATAGCCCGCTGCTGCATCTGGGCGGATGGTCATGTCGCCCAGCATCACATCAAACAATACAGCCGCAGGCACCAGCGGAATGCGGCCCACCCCGATGTTCAGCCCAGCGCCTTGCTCTTCCAGCCAGCGCACTGCGCCGGTGGCGCTGTCCAAACCCCAGGCGCTGCCACCAGCCAGAACAATGCCGTGCACGGCTTGCACTAGGTTGCTGGGGTGCAGCAAGTCTGTCTCGCGGGTGCCGGGTGCCGCGCCGCGCACATCCACACCGGCGACGGCGCCTTCCGGGCACAGCACCACGCTGCAGCCTGTGGGGCGCTGCTGGCTGGTGAAGTGACCAACGGTGATGCCTTGCACACGGGCAATATGCCCATCGTGATTCAAGAGGTGGGTGTGGGTGGTGTCTGCCAAGCTGTGTCTCCCTCGGAGAAGGTGGTTTTATGCTGATAAGAGAATAAACAGATGGTGTTTTATTCTTTAGGGCTTACCCTTGCCTGCACCATACTCACCGCACTTGACGGCGTGGCGCTGCGCGCATTTTGACGCATGCCCACGTTCATTCATTTCAGGGAGTTAATCATGTCTGATCGCTTTTTCTTCAAGGCTGGCGCTGACCGCCGCGCTGTATTGACTGCTGCTGTGCTGGCCATGGCGGGTGTGCTGGCTGCGCCAGCGATGGCGCAGGATGCAGCCAAGAAAAATCTGCGCATTGGTGCCACCGCAGGCTCCAACTACGACTTGCTGCAAGAAGGCATCGTGCCCCAGCTTAAGGCCAAGGGCTATACGGTCAAGCTCATTGAGTTCAATGACTATGTGCAGCCCAATCTGGCGCTGAGCGATGGGTCACTGGACGCCAATTTCTTCCAGCACCGCGCCTACTTTGACCAGTTCACCAAAGACCGCAAGCTGGCCCTCAGCGCGATTGCCCAAGGCCCTGTGGCCCCGATGGGGGTGTACTCCAAGAAGTTCAAGAGCCTCAATGAACTCAAATCTGGTGCCCGCGTGGCCCTGCCCAATGACCCCAGCAATCTGGCGCGTGCCTTGCTGGTGCTGCAAAACGCAGGCCTTATCAAGATCAAAGCTGGTGTGAACCCGGCGCGCGTCTCTGAGCTGGATCTGGCTGAAAACCCGCACAAGCTCAAGTTCCTGCCTCTGGATGCCGCACATCTGCCCCGCGCGCTGGAAGATGCTGACTTTGTGGTGGTGAATGGCAACTTCGCCATCTCTTCCGGTCTGAAGCTGCAAGAGGCTGTGGTGCTGGAGAAAACCCCTGATCAGTACCTGAACGTTGTGGCCGTGAAGACCGGCAACGAAACGACCCAGTGGGCCAAGGATCTGGCCGAAGCCTACCGCTCGCCAGCCTTCAAGCAGGTGGTTGATACCAAGTTTGTGGGTTACATGAAGCCTGCTGCTTTGCAGTGATCGCGATTGCCAGCCATCTGGCGCTGAAGGTATAAAAAAGGGCTGCCAAGTTGGCAGCCCTTTTTTTGCAGATGACAGTCAGCAGGTGCCGGGTGGCTGCTCGGCAGCCTGAATATCTGGATTCATCTGCGAAGTCGGCTGGCGTGTGTCTACCGCGTCGGGAGCTTTTTCCGGTTGAGCAGCACCATGCATGCCAGGCCAAAGAGCATGACGGCCACAAGCGCACTCACCCACGTGAATGAGCCTTCAAAAGCTTGCATGGCGCTGGCCAGTGCCTGGCTTGCGCCCGGGTGCGCTTGTGCGTAGGTGTGGGCTTCATCCAGACTGCTGCCCGCCATGTGGGACAGCCCCATTTCTTGCACATTCGCAACGTAGACGGCTGTCATGATGGAGCCAAATATGGTGACACCAAAGCCCCCGCCAAATTCGTAGGCCACACCTTCGACAGAGCCAGCCATGCCTGCACGGTCTTCAGCCACATTGCTCATGACCAGGGTGCTGGATGCCGTGAGGCTGGAGCCAATGCCGATGCCGCACAAGGCCAGGATCAGCACCTGCGCCCAGATATTGGAGTCACGCAAGAGCATGTAGCCCGCGATGCCCAGCGCAGTCATGCACAGACCCGCCACAATCACCCGCACGCTACCCACCCGGCCAATCAAGGCCCCTGCCAGCGGGCCTGCGAAGAACGACCCCAGCGAAATCGGCAGCACAAAGGCCCCGGCCTCTAATGGACTCTTGCCTGTGACCAATTGCAGACGCTGGCTCAACACCAGCTCAAAGCCAATCAGCGTCATGGACGCAATCAACGCCACCAGCATGCCCGTGGCAATCGGTGCTGCACAAAGCAGGCGCAAATCAATGAGTGGGCGAGGAATGCGCAGTTGGCGGTGCATGAAGATGGCCAGCAGCATGACCCCCAATAGCAGTGCCGACCATGCCAGCAGGATGTGGCTGTCGGGCTTGGCGAACTCTTTGATGCCATAGGCCAAGGCGATGATGCCCAGCATGCTTTGCCAGCAGCTGGCAAGGTCGATGGTGATGTCTGGGTTGCCGGCCCTGACAGGTACATAGTGCAGCGCCAGCAAGGTTGCCACGCCAATGATGGGCACATTGATCAAAAACACCGAACCCCACCAAAAGTGCTCCAAAAGCGCGCCACCAAGCAGTGGGCCAATAGCTGCCCCGCCAGACGCAATGGCTGCCCAAACGCCAATGGCCAGCGCCAGCTCTTTAGCATCCTGAAAACTGGTGCGGATGATGGCAATGGTGGCAGGCATCATGGCTGCGCCGCCCACAGCCAGCAGTGCACGCGCTGCAATCAGAGTTGCTGCAGTCGGTGCAAAGGCGGCCAGCATGGAGGCCACACCAAACGTGACCATGCCAAAGATAAACACGCGGCGGTGGCCCAGGCGGTCACCCAACGCCCCCATCACAGGCATCAAGCCAGCCATCACGAGCGAGTAAGCATTCAAAATCCACAGCTTTTCAGAAGCTGTTGTGTGCAAGGCTTGCGCCAAGCTTGGCAGTGCGGTGTACAGCACGGTCATGTCAATCACAACCAGGAACAGCGCTGCAGAAACAATCGCCAGAGCTAACCATTGGCTCTGGAACTTCATACGATTCCTCAATACATTTATTTAAATACAATCGTATTTTAATGCGGGCGTATTTTTATTTTTTGGAAAAGACAATATGGGAAGAAAGCCATCGATTGACAAAACCAGTCTGCTGGACGCAGCGGAGCACATCATTCGCACCCGTGGTGCTGGAGCGCTGTCATTCGATGCGATTGCCAAAGCGGCCAAGGTGAGCAAGGGAGGGGTGCAAAGTGCATTTGGTACCAAGGAAGCGCTGCTTACTGCGCTGTATGAACACCTGGATAGCGGTTATGAGGCGCGCTTTAACGCAGCCAAGTCGGCAGGCGCTTCTTCCGTTGCGGCCTATGTCGATGCCGTCACTACAGCAGATACCGCAGTGAACCAGCGCATTGGGACCATGTCACTGGCAATGAGCCAAGAGCCTGAAAGCCGTGAGTACCTGCGCAAATGGTATGCCGAAAGTTTTCCCGATCTCTCTGCCGCCACGCCTGAAGGCCAGCAAGAAATTTTGCGGCTGTGCGCTTTGGAGGGGGCGTTGATGCTGCGTTCAATGAACTTACTGCCTTTGCATGAAGAAGCATGGAGCCAGCTTTTTACGCAGTTGCGCAGTTAAATCGTGCACGGTCACTGCTGCTGTGGGCCATGGCCTTGAAGATAGTTAGCGCATGCAAAAAGCGCCTTTGGCAAAAACCGCAGGCGCTTTTTATTGACTAGCTACGTTCAGTGCCTCAGCAAATCAAGCACGCAAGGCAGTCAACACCTCGTCGAGCATCTTCTTGGCATCACCAAACAGCATGCGGTTGTTTTCTTTGTAGAACAGGGGGTTGTCTACGCCGGCGTAGCCAGAGGCCATGGAGCGCTTCATCACGATGGAGTGCTTGGCCTTCCACACTTCCAGCACTGGCATGCCAGCAATGGGGCTGTCAGGGTCGTCCAGCGCGCTGGGGTTCACGATGTCGTTGGCACCAATCACCATGGCCACGTCGGCTTGGGGGAAGTCGGCGTTGATCTCGTCCATCTCCATCACGATGTCGTAAGGCACCTTGGCTTCGGCCAGCAGCACGTTCATGTGACCAGGCATGCGCCCTGCCACGGGGTGGATGGCAAACTCCACCTGCACGCCTTTTTCGCGCAGTGTTTTGGTGATTTCGTACACGGTGTGCTGGGCCTGGGCCACAGCCATGCCATAGCCGGGCACGATGATGACGCGCTTGGCATCGCGCAGCAGCTCGGCCGTTTCGGCGCTGGTGACGGGCACTACTTCGCCTTGTGGCTCAGCGGCCGCACCATCTGCTGCCTTTTTCTTGGGTGCGCCAGAGCCAAAGCCACCGGCGATCACGCTGATGAAGTTGCGGTTCATGGCCTGGCACATGATGTAGCTGAGGATGGCACCGGACGAGCCGACCAGCGCACCCGTGATGATCAGCAGATCGTTACCCAGCATGAAGCCGGTAGCCGCAGCAGCCCAGCCGGAGTAGCTGTTGAGCATGGACACCACGACGGGCATGTCCGCACCGCCAATGGCCATCACCATGTGCACGCCAAACAGCAGGGCGATCACGGTCATGATGACCAGCGCGGGCATGCCCGCTTGTACGGTGGGGGCCTGCATGAACGCATAGCCAAAGTAGATGACGATCAGCAGCGCCGTCAGGTTCAGCCAGTGGCGTGCAGGCAGCAGCAGGGGCTTGCCACCAATCTTGCCGTTGAGCTTGCCAAAGGCAATCAGCGAGCCAGAGAATGTGACTGCACCAATCAAGATGCCGATGTAAATCTCCATCTCATGGATGGCTTTTTCTGCGCCTTCCAGCTGAATTGATGTATCGACATAGCTGGCAAAGCCCACCAAACAGGCTGCCAAACCGACCAGGCTGTGCATCAAGGCAACCAGCTCGGGCATCTGGGTCATTTTCACGGTTTTGGCTGCATACAAGCCAATGCCGCCGCCCACGACCAGCGCTGCCACAATCCAGGCGATGCCGTCTGCGGTAACGCGCGGGCCAAACACGGTGGCCAAAATAGCCAGTGCCATGCCCAGCATGCCAAACAGGTTGCCACGGCGTGAGGTCTCCGGATTGGACAAGCCACCCAGACTCAAGATAAACAAAATGGCCGCACCGAGGTAGGCGACCGTTGCAAGACTTTGGGACATTGAAATTCTTTCCTCTTGTTGTTCTTTGGGTTACTTGCGGAACATGGCCAGCATGCGGCGTGTCACGGCAAAGCCGCCAAACATGTTGACTGCAGTGAGCACCAGCGCGGCGAAGGCAAGCCAGGTGATCAGGCTGTCAGGGCGGCCATCCAGGCCCGCTGCAGGAGAGGCAATTTGAACCAGCGCGCCAATGGCGATGATGCTGGAGATTGCGTTGGTCACGCTCATCAGCGGTGTGTGCAGTGCGGGTGTCACGTTCCACACCACCATGTAGCCAATAAAGCAGGCCAGCACAAAAACGGTGAAGTGGCCCAGGAAGGCTTCGGGGGCATACGCGCCGATAAACCAGAACGCCACGGCAGCCACTGCAAAAATGATGGCCAGTGTCTTGGCGGGCAGCGGACCGCTGCTGCCATGGCCGTGACCGGATTTCTTTTGCTCCAAGGGTGCAGCTGCGGCCTTGGGGGCAGGGGCGGGCGCTGCCTTCAAGGGTGGCGCAGGCCACGTGATGGCGCCGTCTTTGATGACGGTCAGGCCACGGATGGCTTCGTCTTCCATGTTCACCACTGCCATGCCGTCCTTGGCTTTGCACAGTTCTTCAGTCAGGCGCAGCAAGTTGGTGGCGTACAGCGTAGATGACTGCTTGGCCAGGCGCGAGGGCAAGTCGGTGTAACCAATGATGGTGACGCCGTGGCGCACGACGGCTTGGTCGGGCACGGTCAGCTCGCAGTTACCGCCTTGCTCGGCGGCCATGTCCACAATCACGCTGCCGGGCTTCATGCTCTGCACCATCTCGGCTGTAATCAGCTTGGGCGCTGGCTTGCCGGGGATGAGGGCGGTGGTGATGATGATGTCGGCATCTTTGGCCTGCTGTGCGTACATGGCGCGTTGCGCGGCTTGGAAGCCTTCGCTCATCACCTTGGCATAGCCGCCGCCGCCAGCGCCGTCTTCTTCGTAGTCGACCTTGACGAACTCGCCGCCCAGAGATTTGACTTGGTCTGCCACTTCAGCGCGCGTGTCGTTGGCACGCACGATGGCGCCCAGATTGGCCGCCGTGCCAATGGCGGCCAAGCCTGCCACGCCAGCGCCAGCAATGAACACCTTGGCAGGCGGTACCTTGCCTGCGGCGGTGATCTGGCCGTTGAAATAACGGCCAAAAGCGTTGGCAGCTTCAATCACCGCGCGGTAGCCAGAAACACCCGCGGTAGAGGTCAGTGCGTCCATCTTCTGTGCACGGCTGAGCGTACGTGGCAGGCAGTCAATGGCCAGCACGGTAGCTTGCTTGGCGGCCAGCTGGGCCATCAGGTCGGGGTGCTGAGCAGGCCAGATAAAGCTGATCAGCGTGCCGCCTTGGCGCAGCAGAGTCACTTCTTCGCCGTGTGGGGGGCGCACCTTCAAGACAATGTCAGACTCCGCCCACAAAGCGGCTGCGCTGTCGATGATTTGTGCACCCACGGCGCGGTAGGCGTCGTCACTGAAGTTGGCGGCGTCGCCGGCCCCCGATTCAATGGCGACTTGGAAGCCAAGTTTGATCAGCTTTTCCACCGTGTCGGGCACGGCGGCCACGCGCTTTTCGAGCGGAAAAATTTCCCGTGGCACGCCAATGCGTTGTGGCGTAGACATAGGGGTTTCTTGCATAAGAGGAGCCCTCCTGAAGTTTGGTATTCGTTGTGTGCGTGCAAAGCCTGGGGTTGGGCTTGGCAGATAGAAAGCCAGTGCACCGATCATGTGCATATTGCATAGAGTCATGCAGATGGCTATTTGGCGCTCATGGTACAAGCATTTGGATGGTGTGTGCTGTATGTAGATGCCCACACTTGCGCTGCACTTTACTGCTCTGCTTGCATAAAAGATAGGCAGGTTTTACCGGTTTGTCTCGATGGCGCACCATTTTGGAGATGCTTGTTTGTGACTGCACCATGTTTGTGCATTGCAATCGTTTCACGGGTCGGCATGGGGGGCATGACCAAACATGGGGGCGTCAATGCATTGCGCCACAGGGCGGTCTTGATGGAGATCAAGTGCTGGTGCGCGCATGGGCTGGCATCACCTGGTGCGCCAGAGCGTGCCGCATGGCTTTAACGCCGCTCGATGGTGCAATGTTGCGATGTTGTCGCCGCAGCTTGACCGGTTTTCTCTGCTGCATAAGTTCTTCATAAGTTATTGGCATATGTAGAAGATTTTTTATTTGTTGGAGCTTGGCGCTCATCTGCTGATACTGGATGCATCAGCGCCACACATTCGTGGCGTGATGCATAACCAACCCGGAGACAAGACAACATGTTCCAACTTCACACCCGCCGCCGTGTTTTAGCTGCCACCGCACTGTCATTGGCGGCGCTGGCCTCTGCACCTGTGCTGGCCCAGGATGCCAGTAAGCCACAGCTCATCATTGGTGGCACGGCGGGCTCCAACATTGACCAGCTGCAAGCGGGCATCGTGCCGTTGCTCAAGGCCAAGGGCTACAAAGTCAAGCTGGTGGAATTTAACGACTACGTGCAGCCCAATCTGGCGTTGGCCGATGGTTCGCTGGATGCCAATTTCTTTCAGCACGAGGTGTATTTCAACCACTTCAAGGGCGACCGCAAGCTGGACTTGAAAGCGCTGGTGCAAGGGCCGATTGCACCCATGGGCGTGTACTCCAAGCAGCGTAAAAGCCTGGCAGATTTGAAAGAGGGCGACAAAGTGGCTTTGCTCAACGATGCCAGCAACTTGGCGCGTGCCTTGTTGCTGTTGCAGCAGGCTGGGCTGATCAAAATTAAGGAAGGTGTCAATCCGCTGCGGGTGTCTGAGCTGGATTTGGCCGAGAACCCTAAAAAGATCAAGCTACTGCCACTGGACGCAGCCCATTTGCCGCGCTCGCTGGATGACGCGCAGTTCGCCATCATCAATGGCAACTTTGCCATCTCTTCGGGCCTGAAACTGACAGATGCAGTGCTGCTGGAAAAGACACCTGACCACTACCTGAACATCGTGGCGGTGAAGACCAAGGACCAAAATACCAAGTGGGCCAAGGACCTGGAAGAGGCATTCCGCTCGCTTGATTTCAAGAAGGTCGTGGATACAAAGTTTGCGGGTTACGCCAAACCTGCATTTTTGCAATAACGTTTTTTTGGCAAAGCTGAGGGGAAGTGTTTGAGCAGCCTTCGGGCTGCTTTTTTTCTTTCTATCTGAGCCAGATGGAACCGCTTCAATACGCAAACTGAAATGCCAGAAATTGGGCGCACATGGATTCCGTATCAGTTGACTAAAACGTCAAGAGGATGCGTGCAGACGCCGGTGTTCAGGCATCTGCACGCTGTGCGCCAAGAGCGCAGCGCTTACTGAGGGGTAGTCTCGATATGCGTGATCAGCAGGCTGCCACCGCCCGTGTCTTCTGCGCGAAAAGCCACCTTGGCACCGGGCTGCAGCGACTGTGCCTGCACGGGGTCTTTCAGGGCGAAAACCATGGTCATGGGCGGCATGCCCAGGTTGGTGATTTCGCCATGGCGGATGGTGAGTTTGCCACTGCGGGCATCCACGCGGGTGATGGTGCCCTCGGTCAAGTCTGCGCTGGGTGCAGCGATTGGCGCGGTACTGGGGGCTACGGCCTGCGTGGCGTGGGCGCTGTGGTCAGCGGCTGGCTGGGCAAGCGCTGGGTTGGCGGCCAGCAGCCAGCCCAGCGCTGTGGCGCTGGAGAGCATGCGTAAAGTAGTGAAAGCGGACATGCGGACTCCTTTGTTTAGCGGTAGCTGGTGAATACGCGGGCGCTGACGTTGTTGCCCATCAGGTTCTTGGTGATCAGCAGCACGTCGTACGGGTCTTTACGACCACCGTATTCGGGGCCATCCATGCCGGGGCTGCCAACAGGCATACCGGGTGCAGTAATGCCCAGTGCCTTGGGCTTTTCTTGCAGCAGCTTGCGCACATCGGCAGCAGGCACGTGGCCTTCGACAACGTAGCCGCCCACCAGCGCGGTGTGGCAGGAGCCATATTGGGCAGGCAGGCCCAGCTTGGCGCGCACGGCGCTGTTGCCCACTTCGTGCACTTTGACGTCAAAGCCAGATTTTTCCATGATCTCGATCCAGTCTTTGCAGCAGCCGCAGTTCGGGTCTTTCCAGACTTCCATGGGTGTCTTGGCTGGCAGGGCAGCCATGGCTGGCAGGGCGGCCATGCCGGCAGCAGCGGCCAGCAGGTGCAGGGCGTGGCGGCGTGTTGTTGTGGTGGTGGTAGTCATGGGGAGTCCTTTCTTTCTTTATTCGGTGATGGTGAATGTGCCGGTCATGCCGGACTGGTAGTGGCCTGCGATCAAGCAGGCAAAGTTAAACTGCCCGGTGCGGTTGAAGTTCCACACTAGGTCTTCGCTGGTGCCGGGTGCTACGTGGGCCATGTAGGGTTCAGCATGCTCCATGCCGGGGAACTTGAGCATCATTTGCGCGTGTTCATCCAGTGTGGCTTTGCTGCCCAGCACCACCTCATGCATGATTTCCCCTTGGTTCACAACGCGCAGGCGCACGGTTTCGCCTTTTTTTACGCTGAAGTGGTTGGGGGCAAAACGCATATCGTCTGTCATGTTCAGGGTGATGGTGCGCTGGGCGCTGCTGGCATCGCCTGCAATGCCCCACGCTTTTTGCTCTTTGACCATGGGGCCTGCCGGAGCATGGCTTCCATTGCCATGAGAAAAGGCGGTACCAGAGCCCGCCAGCACAGCGCTGGCAACTATAGATTTCAGAATTTTCATGGTGCTTGCTCCTGTCAATGCTGGCTGTGGCTACCGGCTGGAAAATTGGAGGCGGGCTTGCGTACGCTGGGCGCACCGGGTGCTGTGCCGGGCGGGATCTGGCGCGGGGCTTGCGCACCGAGCGGTGCACCTTTCCATTCATAGGCTTGCGTGCCCTTGGGTTGCTGATACCAGCCCGGGTCTTTGTAGTCATTGGCGCCCAGGTTCTTGCGCACCTTGAAGGTGGTGAACATGCCGCCCATTTCGATGGGGCCATATGGGCCTTTGCCAGTCATCATGGGGAAGGTGTTGTCGGGCAGTGGCATTTCCATGGTTCCCATATCGCCCATGCCGCGCTCGCCCATCAACATGTAGTCGGGCACGATTTTCTGGATCTTGCCTACCAGACCGCGGTGGTCCACACCAATCATGGTGGGCACGTCGTGGCCCATGGCACCCATGGTGTGGTGGCTCTTGTGGCAGTGAAAGGCCCAGTCACCGGGCTCGTCAGCCACAAGGTCCACCTGCCGCATCTGGCCCACTGCCACGTCTGCTGTCACTTCGGGCCAGCGCGATCCCCTGGGTGTGGGGCCACCGTCTGTGCCTGTCACCTCGAACTCATGACCGTGGAGATGGATGGGGTGGTTAGTCATGGTCAGGTTGCCTACGCGGATGCGTACCCTGTCGCCTTGCTTGGCCACCATGGGTGTGATGGCCGGGAAGGCACGGCTGTTGAACGTCCAGATGTTGAAGTCCGTCATCTCGTTGATGCGCGGCGTCATGGTGCCCGGCTCTACCGCGTAGGCGCTCAGTAGGAAAGCGTAGTCACGCTCAACCTCATCAATCAAGGGGTGCTTGCCTTTGGGGTGGGTGATCCACAGGCCCATCATGCCCATGGCCATCTGCACCATTTCGTCCGAGTGCGGGTGGTACATGAAGGTGCCGGGGCGGCGTGCTTCAAACTCGTAGACAAAGGTTTTGCCCGGCGGAATGTGCGGCTGGTTCAGCCCGCCCACGCCATCCATGCCATTGGGCAGGCGCTGGCCGTGCCAGTGGATGGTGGTGTTCTCAGGCAGGCGATTGGTAACGAAGATGCGCACCTTGTCGCCTTGCACCACTTCAATCGTGGGGCCGGGCGACTGGCCGTTGTAGCCCCACATGTTGACGAAGAACCCGGGTGCCACTTCGCGCACCACGGGCTCGGCCACCAGATGAAACTCTTTGACGCCCGCATTCATGCGCCAGGGCGTGGTCCAGCCGTTGAGAGTGACCACAGGGCGGTAAGGGCGGCCATTGGGTGGCGTCAACGGTGCGGCGGTGTCGGCGCTGCTTTGCATGACGGGTTCGGGCAGGGCGGCCATGGCGACGCGGCTGACGGAAGCTGCAGCCACTGCAGTGGCTGCGCCGGTGAAAAAGGTTCGGCGTTGCATATCAGTGACCTTGTGCAGGAGATTCGGTGAAGGCAGCGGTGCTGCTGGCGGGGGCTGCGGCAGCAGCGCCGGGCGAGGTGCTGTAGAGCGCCAGTTGCAGATCAACATCTGCCAGCCAGAAGTCACGCTGGGCATCGGTGCCGGTGGTGACTGCTTGCGCGGTGCTGCGGGCCTGGGCCAGCAACTGCCAGGTGCTGATGAACATGCCGTTGTAGCGATACACGGCCTCTTCCTGCATCTGCTGGGCCAGCGGAAGCACCTCTGTGCGCTGCTGCTGTGCCAGATCCCAGGTGGTGCGGTAACGCAGCCAGCTGGTGCGCGCCTCGCTGCGGGCGCGCAGGGCGGCATCGCGCAGCAGGGCGCTGCTGTGCTGCAACTGCGCGCGTGTGCCAGCAGCGGCCACACCGCCCCAGTCGAACAGGGGTAGAGGAATGTCCAGTTCCCAGCCACGCGTGACTTCGTCGTGGCGTGTGGCGCGGTCGGTGCTGGTGTTGCGGCTGTAGCTGGCACCAATGTCACCAAACAGCGCTCCCACGCGGGTAAATCCACTGCGCTCGGCGGTGGTGTCCAGATCGCGGCGCAGGGCGCGTACGTCCAGCCGCTCGTGCAGCGCCGTGGCTTCGGCGTCTGCCCCGGTGTGCAGTGCATTCGCCGGGGGCAGTGCAGGCAGTTGTGCGGGCAGTGCAAAGTCTGCCTGAGCGCCCCACAGGCCCATCAGGCGCGCCAGCTGCTCGCGCTCCAGCGCAGCAGTCAGCCGCGCGCGGGCCAGCTGGGCGGCGGCGTCGTGCTGCACGCGCAGCTCCTGCGCCTGGTCTCGTTTGCTGAAATTTCCCACCAAGGCCATGCGCCGGGCCAGCTCACCCCCAACGGCGGCAGCCTCGTGCATGCGCTCGGATGCCTGCAGGCTTTGCTGGGCGGCCACCGCACGCAGCCAGGCGCGGCGCGTGTCGGCGGCGTGCAGCAGCACTTGCTGGGCAGCAGTGAGCGTGGCTTGTTCCAGTTGCCAGCCTTGCCAGCGGCTGCGCCACGGTAAGGTGATGAGCTGTACGAGGTTAAAGCTGAGCTGGCGCTCAATCTCGCGCTCATGGCCGTTGACAAAGCGGCCCAGCGTTAACGTGGGGTTGAACAAGGTGAGCGACTGGGCGCGCTGGGCATCTTGCCGTGCCAGTTGTGCCAGCTGGGTTTGCAGACCAGGGTTGCGCAGCAGGGCAATGCGCACGGCGGTGTCGGCATCCACAGGCTGGCTCAGCCACTGGGCGATTTGTGTGTGGGTGGCTTGCTGCTGCTCGGCAGTGTCGCTGCCTTCGGGAGGGGGCAGGCTGCTGCCCGCAGGTAGCCGGGCAGCGGTGTGGCTGTCAACAGCGCTGCGCAGGCCATCAGGGGCTACGCTGGCGCAGCCTGCCAGCACCAGTGCGCCCAGCAAGCTGGTGAGGCGGAGTGTGCCGTGTTTCATGGCTGGCCTCCGTGGTGGGGCGCGCTGCCGGGCCTGCTTGCCGCAGTGTCCGCAGGCGTGCTTGCTGCAGCTGCACCATGGTGGCCTGCGGCCAGGTTCGCCATCATCGGGCAGGCTGCGGCGGGGTGTGCGGTTTGCACTGCCTGCGCAGTGGATGGAACCGTCGTTGCCGGTGCTGCGGCAGCATGCGGCTCCGTTTTTTGCGCAGCTTCCCAGCGCACCACATCGGCGTGGCCGCGTGGAAATTCAGCCACGGCGGCATGTGCGGCGCGCCAGTCTTGTGGGCTGGCAACGATGGTGCCGCTGGATGGCAGTGGCGTATGCACCAGTGCGCGTTGCTGCGTTGCAGATTCAGCAACCGGTGCGTTGGAGGATGGTGGGGTTTGGGCAATAGCCCAAGCGGGTGCAACGCTCAAAGCGAGCAGCCACGGGGTAACAAGGGGCGCGGTGCGCATGCTGCAATCTCCTGCGACAAGACAAACCAAGCATCGGCAGCAGCTTTTGCCATAGGCAAACAGCAAACTGCGGACGCACTTTGGGTATCAGGTCTCAGGCGATGGGTGGTTTGATGGCTTGCAGCAAAGCCGCGCTGGCAAAGCGAGCTTGCCCGCTGACAGGCGTTGCATGGGCGGGCAGGGCATGGGGCGGGGACACCGCTGCGGGAGAAGACAACACGGAGTGGCAAATGCCACAGGCTGCGCATGGCTTGCTGTGGTGGCTGCCCGCGCAACCGGGTGCCGCGGGTGTTGTGCTGGTGCAGTGCTCTGTGCCGGGGGGCATGTCAGCGGCGGCATGCAGGCTGGAGCCCATGTCGTGCATATCACCGGAGTGGCTGTCTGCGGGCGTTTGCTGGCCAGCATGGGGAGCAGCGTGGGGCTGTGCAGTGCCAGCGCTTGACATGTGCGGTACGACGTCGGGCAGGTTACCCATGGCCATGGCATCGCCCAGCAGACCGCGCAGGGTCAGCAGCAAAATCATGAGCAGGGGCAGGACGCGGCGCATAGAGGTAAATGATGCCAGAGCCAAGGAAAAGTTCCTTGTGCTGGGTTTTTGCACTGTATCTGGCGATTGCCCCACTGGGCTACTGAGCGGCCAATCATCGATCAACCGCACATCGGCACATCCGGGGGTCGTAACTTAACTGCCGTAACGGCCGGGGCGGTGGTTCATGGACAGTACCTGGTTCAGGGTCAGCGCAGCCAGGATGGACCACAGCGCCTGCTCCAGATCGACGATGAAAAAGGCGCTGATCAAGATGATGCAGTCCAGGCCCATTTGCACATAGCCAGCACGCCAGCCGTAACGTTGTTGCAGATAGAGCGCGGCAATCCCCAGCCCGCCAATGCTGCAGCGGTGGCGAAACAGCACCAGCATGCCCACGCCCATCAAGATGCCGCCAACCACGGCTGCGTAAGGTGCCTGCACGCTTTGCAATTGCAGAAAGTACGGCTGCAACTCAGATACCACGGCCAGCAGGCCCACCGCGCAGAAGGTTTTGAACGTAAAAGCCCAGCCCATTTTTTTGACGGCCAGCCAGTAAAACGGCAGGTTCAGTATGAAGAACCACACACCAAACCCCACGTCGCTGGCGTAGTGCAGGGCAAAGGCCAAACCCGCCATGCCGCCAGTTACCAGACCTGCCTGCTTGAACAGGGCAACGCCCACGGAGATCATGAGTACCCCGGTGACGATGGCGGCGGCGTCTTCCAGCGTGGTGTGCGGTGTAGGTGCAGGGGCCACGGCTGGTGGGGTGTGAATGTGCTTCATGGTGTGCAGGAATCTGTGCGCGTTGTGTTTTTTGGGCGCACAGATTATGCAGCCATCTTTTTTAAGAGGCTGAATTTTTGCTTTTAATGCGGCGCAAGCGCAAACCGTTGGCCACCACCAGCAAGCTCACTCCCATATCAGCCAGTACCGCCAGCCACATGCTGGCAGCCCCAGCAACGGCCAGGATGAAGAAAGCCAGCTTGATGCCCAGCGAGAGCGCAATGTTCTGCCACAGCACGCGGTGTGCACGCTGGGACAGTTGCACGGTATCCGGCAGGCGGCGCAGATCGTCGTGCATGAGCACTACATCAGCGGTCTCCATGGCCATGCCGGTGCTGTGTGCGCCGCCCATGGCAAAGCCCATGTCCGCTTGCGCCAGGGCCGGTGCGTCGTTGATGCCATCGCCCACCATGCCCACAGGGCCGTCTTGCTGCAACTGACGCAGGCGCAGGAGTTTGTCCTCCGGCAGCAAACCACCTTCTGCCTGCGTGATGCCTACTTGTGCGGCCATGGCGCGTGCGGCGTCGGGGTTGTCGCCACTGAGCATGATGGGTGTAATGCCCAGCGCCTGCAGTTGCTGCACGGTTTCTTTGGCGTGGGGGCGCAAGGTGTCTGCCACGGCAAATACAGCCAGTACCTGTTGCGCAGTGGCCAGCAAACTCACGCTGCGGCCCAGGCTGCTGTGGGCATGCACTGCTTCCTGCAGCTCGGGGGTGTCCAGCTGACTCTCCTGCGCCCAGCGCAGGTTGACGAGGTAGTAGGCCTGTCCGTCGATGTGCGCTTGTACGCCGCGCCCGGGCAGGGCCTGCAAGTCTTGCGCTGCAGAAGCGGTGACGTTGTCGACCTGCAAACCCTGCGCAATGGCATGTGAGACCGGGTGGTCAGAGCGCGAAGCAATGGACCAGGTCAGCAAGGCCACATCAGCGCGGGAAAGGGCTTCGTTTAAGACGCTCCATTCCACCAAGGCAGGCTTGCCAGTGGTGAGGGTGCCGGTTTTGTCCAGCGCAATGGTGCGCAGCTTGCGCGCAGCTTCCAGTGCACTGCCGCCTTTGAGCAAGACGCCCTGGCGTGCAGCGGCAGTCAAGGCGCTGACCACTGTGACGGGCGTAGACAGTACCAGTGCGCAGGGGCAGGCAATCACCAGCAGGGCCAGTGCCTGATACAGCGCATCCATCCATGTCCAACCAAAGAGTAGCGGTGCCAGCAAGGCCAGCAAAATAGCCAGCCCCATGACGATGGGGGTATAGATGGCCGCAAAGCGATCGACAAAACGCTGGGTGGGCGCTTTGCTCGCTTGTGCCTGCTCCACCGCTTTGACGATGCGTGCCAGCATGGAGTCGGCAGTGGCTGCTGTTACCTGCACCTGCAGCTCTGCCTGCTGGTTGATGCTGCCCGCCCAGACGGTGTCGCCCGGGGCTTTGTCGACGGGCACGCTCTCGCCGGTAATGGGGGCCTGGTTCACGCTGCTGCGGCCAGCGGTGATTGCGCCATCCAATGGAATACGCGCACCCGGGGGAACACGCACCGTAGCACCTGTGGGCACATCGGCGGTGGCCATGGTTTGGCTGCTGCCATCGGGCTGCACCACTTCAGCGGTGTCCGGGGCCAAAGACAGCAGGTTGCGGATGGCCAAACGGGCGCGATCCATGGCCTGGTCTTCAATGCGCTCGGCAGCGGCGTAAAGTGCCATCACCATGGCCGCTTCTGGCCACTGACCAATCAGGAAAGCGCCGGTGACGGCCACCGCCATCAAGGCATGAATGCCCAGCCGCAATTGCAGCAGGCTCTGGATGCCCGCCTTGTACACGCCCAAGCCGGCCAGACCAATGGCCACTACGGCCAGCACCATGCCTGCGTATTCCAGGGCGGCGTACTGCGGTATGAACCAGTGGGCTATTTCAGCCAGCAGTGCCATGACCAGCGCCGCGCTGATACGTGGCCAACTGGGCAGCACACCGTGGTCGTGCCCATGGTCGTGGTCGTGACTGTCGCCGTGCTGGCTGTGATCGTGCTTGTGCGGTGTGGTAGGCGCACAGCAGTTGGAGTGCATGTGTTTGGTGTTCATGCCATGATTGGAAAGTTGAAAGTTACTTGAAGGTCAAGCCCATGACAGCATTGCGCATAGGGGAAGCGGCCAAACGCACGGGCGTGTCGGCGGCCAACATCCGGTATTACGAAAAAGAAGGCCTGCTGGCACCCGCCATGCGCCAGGATAACGATTACCGTCTTTACAACGATGGTGACTTGCACCGCCTGCGTTTTATCCGCATGTGCCGGGCCATGGACATGTCGCTGGACGAGGTGCGCACCTTGCTGGCGCTGGACTGGCAAAACCCGGCGGATTGCCACGCCGCCACTGCCACGATCAACGCGCACTTGCAGCACGTGCGCCAGCGTCTGCAGGAGCTGCGAGCGCTGGAAAAAGAGCTGCAATCGCTCAAAGTGCTGTGCGATGGCCACCAGGCACCGTGCAATTTGATTGCAGCCTTGCATGCCCAGGCGGATGCCAGCTTGCCCCCTGAGCCAGGCACGCACGTCAAGCGCCATGTATGAACCTTTAAAGATAGCTGCTAGCGCTTGTATACCAATGTTTTTAGATATAAAACTATCTGAAAACTCCTGTACATAAGCGCTAACAGCTCTTATTTTTAAAGGACCTGCTGGGTTGGCTTTGTGAGGCCGCAAGGCACAAGGCAGCCACTTGCGCCGACAATCGCAAGCATGGCTTTGATGAACAACACAGTGCAGATAATGGATTGGAGTGGCGTGCGCGCCATGGTGTTTGATATGGATGGCACCTTGCTCAACACCGAGCAGGTCATCATTGCGGCGGCCAGCCACACGCTGGAGCATTTGGGCTATGCGCCACTGCCGCAGGGCTATCGCATGCCCAATATGTTTGGCACGGCGGCTGATCTGATGGTCGACGTACTCAAAGAGCGCGGCGTGCCCTTGCCCGCAGGCGGCCACGTGCAAGCCGGTGCTTTGTTTGAGCGCTTTTACGCCGCCCAACCTGCCGATGCGGCGCCGCTGTATGACGGGGTGCTGGACTGGCTGCATGCCGCGCAGGCACAAGGGGTTGCACTGGGCGTGTGCACCAACAAGCAATATGCGCTGGCCATCAAGGGGCTGCAGGCGGCGGGCATTCTGGAGCTGTTCAGCGTGGTCACGGGGCGCGACAGCTGTGGCATTGCCAAACCTGCGCCTGAGCCATTGCTGCATACCTTGTCGCAGATGCAGGTGTTGCCGCAAGACGCCGTGTTTTTTGGCGATACACACGCCGATGCAGGCTGCGCGCATGCAGCGGGCGTGCGCTTTGCATGGTTTACTTCTGGCTTTGGCACCGAGCGCGTGCGTGATTTTCCGCAAGCACTGGCGTTTGCAGACTTTCGGGAACTGTCTCTGATTACGGCTTAGAGCGGTGCTGAAAGCACACAACCCGCGCAAGGCGGGTTGTGGTTGCTATTTTTGTCGTTGTCGTGCGAGGGGTGCTGGGTTCAAGGTCGCTAACACACCCTCAAAGAACGAGAGCGCCAGTTTTCGCTCCAGACACCAGACCACTCCGTCGCGCAGGCACATCGCAGCGCTCTTAGCGCTGGTGGTAAGCGCTGCCGCGAAAACCCAGGGCCTGAGAAATTTCAAACGCGGTGCTTTGCAGCTTGGGCAACCAGCTTTCGTCCAGGCGATCAGCAGGGGCAGAGATCGACAAAGCCGCAATCAGCTTGGCCTGGTCGTCATAAATGCCCGCGGCCATGCAGCGCACGCCCAGCTCAAGCTCTTCATTGTCGTAAGCCACCCCGGTTTCACGGGCCTTGTTCAGCTCGCGCTCCAGCAGGGGCAGTTGCGTCAAGCTGTTGTGGGTGTTGCCAGCCAGCCCCGTGCGCATGGCGTAGGCACGCACGCGCTGGGGTTCATCGGCTGCCAAAAACAGCTTGCCGTTGGATGTCAGGTGCAGCGGGGCATGGCCGCCAATAGCGCGCACCACCTGCATGCCCGAGCGTTCGCTGTAGGCCCGCTCCACATACACAATTTCATCGCCCTGGCGCACGCTCAAATTCACGGGCTGCTGGATTTGCTTGTGCAGCAATCGCATGCCGGGCAGGGCCGTTTCGCGCACGCTCAAACGGGCTTTGACCAGGTTGCCCAGCTCCAGCAGGCGCATGCCCAGACGGTAGCTGCCAGATTCTGGGCGGTCGACAAAACGACCCACGGCCAGATCGTTGAGGATGCGGTGTGCGGTGGAGGGGTGCAGGCCAGTTTTTTCGCTGATTTCTTTTAAGGAGACTGCTTCTTCGCGCGAGGCCAGTACGTCGATCAGGACAAACATGCGCTCCAGCACTTGAACACTGGGTTTGGCGGGCGCGTCGTGATCGTTTTTCTTCATGGGGGATCCAGGGGGCAAAGATGGGCGGATTCTAGCCGCCACTCGTCGCTATCGCGCACATCTTTGGCGTTGGCTGCCGCATCGTGCGTTAAGGCCTAGCTTTTGTCGACACGATGCCACAGACTGTCGCGCAAAACTTCGTACGGATGAAATTGCGCTTTGTAGCGCATCTTGGGTGAGTGCTCGATCCAGTAGCCCAAGTAGGCATAAGGCAGGCCCATGCTGCGTGCAAAGGCAATTTGCCACAGCACATTGAAGGTGCCATAGCTGGAGCCCGGTTCTGGATCGTAGAAAGTGTAGACCGCTGACAGCCCGTCTTCCAGGCAGTCAATGATGGAGACCATGCGCAATGCGTTGTCCGCCTCGGGGTCGCGAAATTCAACCAAGCGTGTTTCCACGCGGCTTTGCAGCAGAAACTGGGTGTATTGCTCTACGTTGTCCTGGTCCATGCCGCCGCCGCTGTGGCGTGCATGCTGGTAGCGCTGGTACAGGTCGTAGTGCTCCTGGGAAAAATGCAGGCGCTGCACATTGACGTCCAGCAGCGCATGCTGCCTGGCAGCGCGGCGCTGGCTGCGGGTGGGCTGGTATTCGTTGACCAGTACGCGCAAAGGCTGGCAAGCCTTGCAGTGGCTGCAATAAGGCCGGTAGGTGAATAAACCGCTGCGGCGAAAACCTTGGGTGACAAGTGCCGAGTACACCTCGCTTTGGATCAAATGACTGGGTGCTGCAACTTGGGAGCGTGCCTCTTGCTCTGGCAGGTAGCTGCATGGGTAGGGCGCAGTGGCGTAGAACTGCAAGTTGTAGTGCGGCAGGTCATTGAGCTGTGTCATGCAGTGAAAGCCCTCAGCAAAGCGAATCCCAGTATATGGGGCGAAATGTCCAATCCATGGCGGGCTGCAGCTGCTGAATGGCAGCCTCGGCCAGAAAGTCGGTGCGTGCCTGTTCGTGCGCACCCAAAGACGCCAGGTGCGGCGTGGCTTGCTGGCAATCGATTTGTGTGGCGCCGTGGTGGCGGCACAGTGCCACCAGGGCTGCCA
Organism: uncultured Comamonas sp.; assembly: GCA_963520865.1. Classification (GTDB taxonomy): domain Bacteria; phylum Pseudomonadota; class Gammaproteobacteria; order Burkholderiales; family Burkholderiaceae_C; genus Comamonas. Next base: position 1,176 of record CAUQST010000027.1, on the reverse strand, counting down.
GCGCTACCTTGGAGGCATCGGAGGCGTGGGCAAACATGGATTCGCCATACACCGCCTGCCCCAGGGCCACGCAGTACAGGCCGCCCACCAGCTTGTCGTGCACCCATGTCTCAACGCTGTGTGCCATGCCTTGCTGGTGCAGATCGCAGTACGCATCAATGATGCTGGGCACAATCCACGTGCCATTTTGGCCATTGCGCGGCACTTGGGCGCAATGCTCTATGACCTGGCGAAATTGGGTGTCGATCCGCACTTCGTAGCCGGGCATGCGAATGAACTTGCGCACTGTCTTGCGCAGCGATGGGTGCAGGCGAAAGTTGGCCGTTTTAAGCACCATGCGCGGATCAGGTGACCACCACAGGTTGGGCTGCCCCGGGCTGAACCACGGAAAGATGCCGTTGCGGTAGGCCGCTTGCAGGCGTGCTGCATCTAGAGTACCGCCTGCCGCCAGCAAACCCGGCAGGGGGCTGTCTTGGTCCCACGCCAGATTCACGGGGGGGAATTCATCATCAGCTTCTAGCCAGATTAAGGTTGGCTCTTGCATTGTTGCTATCAAAACTATGAATATTGGTGAGCTTACATGGTGTCATCATCTTGTTGGGATGTATGACAGGGTTGCTCCTACATCTATCGTTGTCCTATGGGGACATGCGGTGCGATGACGGCAGACTATGGTTGCACCAGTGTCTTCGAAGGCATTATCAGATGTGGCTTCGACGGATGCGGACGAAGGAGGCTGAACCATGTTTTCACTGAGTCTTTTTGGCGCAGAACCCCGCTATATCCGCCGCGCGCGGGCCTACTTGCAAGAAGCACGTATGGCAGTGCTGGAACATACCATTGCGGCCGAGCACTATCAGGCATCGGCACAGATGTATGCAGAACGTGCGCGCCGACTGGAAGATGAAATTGCCCATTGGGAGGCGCGAAAGAACGGCCCAGTGGTGGTCGAGCCTGTGCAAGAAATTGCGACCAAGTTTGCGGTGCCCAACCGGCTGGAGTCGACACCCCAGCCCGTACTGGGTGCAGCGCCTGCTTCTGTGGGGATTGTGCGGGCGGCTTGAGCAGGCATAAGAATGCAGGCAACAAAAAAGCCAAGCATCTTTCAATGCTTGGCTTTTTATTTGGCTCCCCGACCTGGGCTCGAACCAGGGACCTGCGGATTAACAGTCCGTC